>CAZLJX010000006.1:0-166791 GCA_964559985.1 uncultured Bacteroidales bacterium | reverse complement strand
TATACCAGATCATCTGTAAAAATTTTTAGGGTGTTGCAACGCTGAAAACAGGAAATGAGAGCCGGTACTGATGATGTATATTTTTTCTTTTAATCCTGACAGGTTTTAAAAACCTGTCAGGATTAATAATTTCATTAATAAAATGCCAGCTTTATTTTGGTTCTAAAATGGAACCATCGGGGCAGTTGCAAGACCTTCAAGGTTTAATCAAGGCCTGAAGTATAATTACATTTTTCGTAACATCAGTTTTACAAGATTGATGTTTTACACCTGACAGGTTTTAAAAACCTGTCAGGTGTAATTATTTCATTAATAAATATACCGACTTCATTTTAAAAACCATTCGGTTCAAAAAATAATGAAATCATTACATGTACTTTTCGAATATCGTCGATAAATTGTTGTATGTGCAATTAAATTAATTTTTAAATAAATTGGTCACCTTCAACAAAAGTTACACCTTTTATTTTATTATAAAATCCTTTTCGGATAACATAAATTAACTCAATGTCTTCTTTGATCCAAATTTTTTCAAGGTCTATCATGTGTAACCGCTTGCCCTTTTCAATTAAATAAACTGGCAATTCTAATGAGTTATTAAGTTTCCAATTTTGAAAACCGAAATAGTTATAAAAACACTTTAGTGTTGGTTTTTCAACAAACACTGTATCCTGAGGCATAATATTTCTGCTTCTCCAAAAATTGGTATCTGTATCATCTGTTGCAGTTATTTGTTTAGGATTAATCAACCAGTTCCAAGAAAAATATTCTTTTAAGCTTTTAGCATTATTAATTGCTTTTGAAGAAAAAGAGGCTTTCACGAAATAAACATCATTAAGAAGATTTACAAGTTTCTGAGCACTATATACTGTTGGTTTAAGTACTTCAGATGTTTTTACGAAAGCTTCGCATGGTATCCAGGCTTTAATTTTAGGATCATATTCACCATAAGGCGCAGGGTACACCAAATCGTCTTTTTGAGGAACTAACAGATACAATTCACCAATTTTTGTTTTGTCGAAACGGCACAGACGACCTGCACGTTGAATCAATCGATCGATAGGACAAAGTTCTGAAATCATTATATCGGCACTGATATTAATACTCATTTCCCCAATCTGAGTTAAGATGGCAATACCTTTAGCACTGTTATTTTCCCATGCTGTTTTTCCTAAGGCATCAATTAGCTCTTGCTCTTTATCTTTTTTGTGCGGTTCAGTAAATCGACTGTGGTATAGAATCGGATTTGCCCTTCTCTTCTTGAACCAGTCATAAAACAATACTGCTTTATCTACCGTGTTTGCATAAACAATTGCAGTCCCTTTTGCTACACACAAGTCGAGCAAATCGCTGATCTCTTCCAAATTAGAATATTCTTTGATCGATTTTATCTCAAAACGATCTCTCATACTATCAGAAGTGTCTTCAACAATTCTATCGATTTTATATCCCAGTTTTTGATAAGATGGTAAAACCGATTCTGGCAATGACGCACTCATTAAAAGAACAGGAACATTCCAATATCTTAGGATTTCGAGCAAAACAAGAATGTTTGCTTGAGTGAAATCATCATAGAAATCTGCTTCATCAATGACCAAACAAGAATTAGCCAAGTTAAAAGAAATCAAATGATGATCTTCCCTTGTCAGTGTCAAAGCCATTAAAAGATGGTCAATGGTACAAACGGTTATTGGAGTTTGCAGCAAACGAGCAAATTCGTGAATTTTCTCTGCTTCTTGTTTTTTAATTACTTCGGTATCAATCTGTTCCTGAAACTTAGTAAACCATGCACTTGAATGATAAAGCCCTGTATCGGATAAATTTTCGGCAACATTAATTGCTAAAGCATTTGATGTAAAACGAGTAGGCATGGCAATCACCAATCGGTCTGCCCGTTTGTTCTCAATTTGCAAGGATGCCCATAACAACGATGCATCAGTCTTTCCTGCACCTGTCGGAGCACGGACAAGCAACAAATCATCTTGCCAATGTTGTTCAATCAGGCTTTGAACCCCTCTTTTTTCTTTATGAGGAAACTGATAGCTGAATTGTTTGAAATCAGGAACAACATCACCTTCTTCTTTAGCGCTCGCCCGATGATCGACCAACTGCAACAATCCTCGTGGCCCTGCAAATTCATAATGCGTCTTTGCGCTCTGTTCCAACGAGTTTTGCTCAATAACCCGATTACTTTCTCTTTTGAAAGAACCCCAAAAATCAGATGCGTTTTCATTCGCCCAACGCTCTTCAAAATTGTTTCCTAATTTGCCATGATGTGCGGCAATTGCGGCTTGCTGAGGCAATGGCAAGTTTGTTTTTTTAATTAATCGTAAGGACTGAAATTCATGCCGAACCCCTGCTTTACGAATATTTTCTCCTACATTTTTAGTTTTTGAATATTCTTTGAATGTGCCATCATATTGAGATTGCCATTGAAGGAAAGCTTCGTAATCTTTTTGACAAGCGTTCTGCCACTTTGGAGTTTTCTTTCCCAAATCATGATATCGGCATACCCGTTCTAAACGGATTGCCAAACTTTTTCCAACTCGTTCCTGATATTTCTGAACAACAAAAGAAGTCTGTTCCAGCAATAGCTTTCCTTCCGACACTACTCCTTCGGTATGTTGTTCAAGGGTAATGCCGGAAGGTTTTGCCAATATGGGATACTTATAGCTACTCACCACCAAAAGCTTCCTTAAATGATACAACATTAGATCCTTTTTCCGATGGATCAAAAAGAGTATTCTCTTTGTTATTCAGAAAGTCTAGAGCAGCTTTATAAGCCGCATAAACACTTTCTTTAGTTTTATCATCACCAATAAAGTATTTAGCGCCACGAGCTTGCAGTTCAGTTAGAATGTTTTGTTGCTCTTGCTCTTCAGCAACAAAATACCTGCTTGCTTTGCGGCTAAGAATAGTATCGAACACAATCAAAACTTTTTGTGGTTCTCCGCTTACTGCGTTTCGGGATTGACTTGCATAGTCGTTCATTGACTTGGTTGCTTCCAAATAAAGCCTTGCACGGCGTTTACGCTCAGGATCATCAGCATGTTTGAAATACTTAGTTCCAAGATTGAAACTGTTTTTATATTCGAAAGCCTTTGAGATACTTAGAGCACTAATATCCAAGAAGAAATTCATATGCATTAAATCGTATTCGCTGAATTCTTTTGTAGCAAGAGCCTGATTCTTTGCATTATCTGTTTCATCGAAACGAATGCGAACCAGTAAATCTCTACCAACTTCGCTGACACCAACTGCAACAGCCGGAGTTACAGATAACGGAGCAATTCTTCTTCCTGAATAATCACCTTTTGATGGGTGCATAAAGCCGCCCATATCGGCTCGCAAATCTTTTTCGATTAAATTACTGATGCCATCACCATTTGAAACGAAGGTTTCTCCTTTATCAGGATCAGTTTTATTTATTCGATCGATTGCAGAAAACAATACATGACGCTGCATTTGTCCTGAAACATACACACGTCCATCGGGTCTTCTTTTTATTGAAGATGCATTACCTAACAATTTTTCACCACCGTTAGCAATATGGTTTTCGAACGGGGCAAGGGCTGTAACTAAAATTCCTTTGATTTCCATTTTATTTGTTTTTTATTGGTTTAACTATTCTTCACTGTGATCATCAGATTCGGCATCTTCAGAATCCTCATTAATGTACTCGATTGGAACTTCTTTCTTCTCTGCCTTGTTGATCAAACGAGAAAAAGCGATTAACAGATTCTTCGCATTTTCAAGAGGTAACTCCCCACTTGCCGTTTTTTCCATGAATAAGGTTGCCGTCTCAGGGGCATCAAGGCCCGATAATCTCCCCGCCCGGGTTATTGCTTGCGCAATTAACGCATCGCCTGATTTAGCAGAAAAGGTTGAACTTTCCAACTCTATCAGGACTTTTGATTTAAATCTACGCAGTTCCTCCCAATAGTTGGAAGTACCAGCTTTCACCTCAGCTTTGGCAGTGAAATAGGCAACTTTATTAAGCCATTTTCCTAATTCACGCGCTGATGACACAATTGTTGGATCTATTTTTTCCATTTTTATAAAATATGTGTTAAACAATATCGTTACTTGATTTGGATATTCTGCCCGAAAAGCCAGAAAATCCTTAAATGCTGCATGATTGAATAATTGAAGGAAACGACTTGTGAATAAATCGAATTTTTGGTATTCACTATTTGAACTTGACCTCCGATCTTGATTATAGAGTTGGGAATAATAAATGCTATCAATGATTGCTTTGAGCTTTCCTTCTTTAGCTAAATCAATAACATGATGATTGTACGTAAATGTTGTTGCACCCCCATACTTGACAAGATAAATAGTCGTTTCCTTTAGACTTTCAAGAACACATTTGGCCTGTTCTGAGAACTTTGATTCTTTCACAAATTCACCAATGGTTCCAAGTAATGCAACACTTCCCAATGCGCTACTTCGTGGAGGATTGGGAAAGTTCCCTCTATAAATTAGTGGTCTTTTCGCTTCATAGGTAATCTTTTCAACACTCCCTTTCCCAACCTTTGTCGCAACAACATTACCATACATCAAATCATTCGCTGTTTCCGTTTTCAACATCCATTTAAAAAATTGGATGAAGCTTTTTAATTCATCAATTGGTAAATCCGGAATAATGCAAACGTTGAACATTTCGGGCATTCCTTTCTTGTCTATTCGGAATTGAAGGCAAGGCTTGTTGGGCGTTAATGTTGTTACAGCACTCAGTCCTTGCTCTAATATTGATACTTTTGGATTGCCTCTTCCAATATTTCCCTGAAGTGAAAAACTAAGATATTCACCAGCAACAGGGGCTACAGACATTGATATATCATCTAATTTATTTATGGTGTCTTTTTTTAGGGCTGTCAACAACGTATTACCTTCTTTCCAAATAAATCTTGAAAATTTATCCTTTGATATTACGTTTGGAGCCAGAAATAAGCCTTGTTTGGGATCACCTTTTTCAATCCCGGTAAAATCAAATTTTACTTTTTCTTTCCCTTCAATTGCTTGAACACTTTTGAGTCGAAACGAATTAAGACCTTTTTCTATTTCCGAAATTATATGTTCTGTTGTAATTTCTTCGCAACTATTAAGATCATTTTCATTCATGATCAAAGCTTGTGCGTATCTGATATAAGGATGGTTTGCAATCATAATTCTCGGAATTTAATATCGATCCAGCCTTCGCTAGTCCCTAAATAGCCCAAATTTTCGTATAACAGTTTTTCTTTCAAAAGTCTAAATAGTTCTTGGTCTATAATTATTTGAATTTCAAATATCCCTTTTGCAAAAACATACTCACGAACTGTCGGCGTAGAATAATATTGAGGATATCGAGCTATATTATCCTTAAAAAACTTTTCCAGTGAAGTGTCGTCAACCTGTTTCGGATTCTTTTCACTTCTTTTTAATTCTCGTTTTAGAGGAATCATGTCATAGCTTAAGTTAAAAGTACCCTTAGGGTGAACAACTGCATCAGATCTTCTGTAAGCTTTATTCCATAAGTCATCATAAAAGCCAAGCGCAGGAATTACAGGTATAACAATATCAAAATAATCCATCAACAACGGGCTAAACGTAGATCCTTTAGTTCTATCAACAAACTCCAATTGGGGATTCTTTTTTGCTTGTTTCTTCCGCAAAGCAATGATTTCTTTGATGATGGCCTTTCGATCAGCTAAATCAATGTGCCATCCCATAATGTTTTCAAAAAGTCCACAAAGCATTTTTTTGTCAGGACTTTTCAATGTTTTGTAGTAAGAACCGGGCAACTCATTCACCATTGAGAGAGGAGCTAATGGTTCAATTTCCAGAATAACCTTTATATTAGGTTCCGGAATTTTCTGAAGAATTGATAAATCTAATATTTCCATATTCAATTTTTTTCTTAAATTTTCAAAAACGAATTGATTCCTAAATGGTAAATTCACGAATTCATTATCATGTTTTCATTTAATTGATCCCCCATTTCGGGATTTTAAACCACGTCAGGAGGGTGAGATAATTTATTTTTTCATTCCTATTCAATTGCTCCAAATCCAATACCGGTCGAATTACCAAGTCCAACATTCCAGGCAAACTGTTTCAGCTGGTTGCTGCCTTTTATAATTACCGGACACAAACTTGCCTTGTTATTGATACCGTTATAGTTCACCAGTTTTGTTTTGGCCTTTTTGTAGGTTGTGTCGAAACTGATGTGAAATTCATTTTCATTAATACCGGCGTTTTTAAGTTTTGTCAGCATCGTTTCTTCAAGGCAATGGTTGGCTTGCGGGTCGCGATATGTTAAAAAATTGACTTTCTCACCGTCACGTCTTTTTATAAATATGGGACTGGCTGCAAAAAACAATTCGCGTCTGGAAAAATCGGGGTCTTCCTGAATGCAGAGTTCGGTTACCGATAAACCACAGAACATCTGAGGCGATTCAAAAATCCCGTTGACCAGCCTTTTTATTAATTCGCGATCATGGCAGCTGAAGAAAAAAGCAGTTCCTTTTTCAAAATTAAGGCCATTGTCAACTTTTTTACCATTATATAGCCACGAAAACGAATAAAGCGAAACCAGTCCGTGTTCCTGGTTTTGCCCAATCCATTTATGAATTGTTCCGGTTAATAATTCCTGGTAGTTAAATGGAATTGGCTTGGCCGAGGGTGTGGTTTTAAAATGCAATCTCATATTAATCAGGTTTTTAAATCTTCTTTATACATCAGTTTTGTTATTGCCTGCACCTGGTTTTCAGGGTGTTCTTCAGGAGTAACACGCTGAATGACAGTTTCTAAAATGTCGCTATATCCGCATTCGAGCAGTTTGCTCAAAGCATTGTTATGCGTACGCGGAACATATCCCAGTTTATACTCACCATAAAAAACCGCTACGGCATGGTTGTCGAAATGGTTGGTGGGCTCTGACTGCAGCGTTAGACGGGTACCGATTTTAAGTTCATCAAAAACCTCGGCCCCATCGTAATAGGTGAATCCGGCAATGTGAAAATTGATAAAATGACGTGTTTTCATAGCTTTATGTTTTATAAAGCAAAGTAAAGATGTTGATATGTCAACTTCTGTCATACCGGATTTTTTATTTTGTTTTTGATGTGAATTTTCAGTTCTTCGGGGCTGATAATCTTAATTTCGTCAATCAATCCGAGGCAAAACCGGCCAATCCCTTCCCAGCTGCAAACCCATCCGTCGAAAAGATATTTGTTTTCATCGTTTTTACTGATAAAATCATGTGCCTGGGGATATTCTTCAATCAGCAGGTTATATGCCCTGATGGATAATTCAAGTTTTACCGGGTATTTCTCTGCACTGCTCACCCTATAAATATCAATATAACCTTTCTGATGTTGGTCTTGATATTGCCATGGCTTGTCAAGAATTTCAACTTCCCTGATCCTGGATGTTTTAAACAATTTTACTTTTTGGGTTTTAATTTCATAGCACCATATGGATATAAAATCGCTGGTAAAATCAAATGCTTCGACCAGCCTGTCGGAGATGGAATGACTGTGAGCCGAGCTATATCCTTTTAAAATGACCTGTTTTTTATGGTTTAAGGCATCGAGCAGCTTGTGTACATTTTCACCATAAACAGGATTTACAAATGTTTCGGCTGCTTTTTCGAAATCGTACAAGGCATACAGTTTTTTTAAAATAGTGCTTTTAATCAGGTTGTTGGCATCGATACTGTAAATTGCTTTCCCCAGCACAAATGCTTCCTCGCGCGTAAAATGCAGCAACTCATAAAGCATTTTTCCTTCTTTATTTTCTTTCATCAATTTGTAAAAGCCGTTTGATTTGTGAATGATAAAACCAGCATCTTCAATTGATTGAATGTACCTGAGTATTGTACGCGGTGATTTCTGGACACGGCTGGCCAAATCATCAAGGGTATAGGCAAACGGGCCGCAAAGAAGTGTCAGAAGATGCAGCAAACGGTCCATTTTTGGGATATCGGTCATGGCAAGGCATAATTATGTTATATTCCCGAAAACTTTTCAATCAAAAATATAAAAATAATTGGAAATATTTATGCACTTCCCTGCACTAAATTCAGGTGAAAAATGGATTATTTACCGGGTAGTGTGAAAATATAGGCAGGATTTTCGGTTTTTAACAGTATTAAACCATTCCCGGATTGAAATTATTCCGGATCTTATTTATTATCAGGCTGGTTACTGATAAAATCAAAGTTCCCGTCACCCACATTTTTTCTCAGCATGGTCAGGATACGGGGAACATTGTCATATTCGCCGGCAATAAAAAGGGGTTTTCCGTTTTTCCCGAATTCAATCTGGTCAATACCATCGTCAATCAGTTCGGGGTTAAGCAGGTGCTGTGTGATGACAAAATCGGGATGCGGCCTGAAGCCTAATTCTTCGGCATAATCGTGAGCACCAAAAATGATATTATGTGCCATTGCCAGGTCGCAAGGCTGCATTTGAAATTTTTCAATCAAATCGTTTTTAAATTCTTCATAATCAACCTTGCTTAGCGCAAACCGGTAAGTGGTATCTTTTATCCCCAGGCATCTGACATCAACCAGGTAGAGTGCAGAAATCAGTTTCTGCGAAGGCATTAATTTACTGATCAGTATGGTAGCCAAACCGGCTTCCTCCCATAAAGCATTGATATAACAGTCATTAAAAGGAAGCTGGGTTCCCTTGCTTACGATATATTTTTCGGGACTAAGTTGGTTTGTATTACTCATAAGTTGTTTATTTTAAAGGCATTTGGTTAAATACCGAAATACAGTCATGAAATGCAATGAAAAAAATTTAACCAGGTATAATGCTGCAAAAATACAAAATATTTAAGACAATGACCGGCTTTGGATAAAATAATGCACAAAAAAAAATATTTTAATCAAATAAAAGCTCAATATCCATATATTGTTCAAGCTCAACCAGCCTTTCATAATAATCATGCAAAGTGTTAAGGAATCGCAAACGGCTATGTTCTGCATTATTAAGTTATGCCTTGTCAACAGCTTTCAATGGTGTAGCCACTTATTTCCTGTCTGGATAAGCAATAATTGAAAATATTATATTTTTCATTATGAATAAGATACTTGGCTTCATCATTATCAACTTAAAAAAAATTTAAACTTTCTGCCGATGGAGTAATTATGCCTGCTATAAAAAGATAGCAAATTGTAAATGAATCACTTATAAATATTTTATTTGAATGCTTTTCAAAGGGTTGGTTTAATCGGAAAATTTGGTGTAAAAATATATATTTGTAAAAAAAAGCAATTATGATAGTAATTACCGGGGGAGCAGGTTTTATTGGGAGCGTACTGATTGCCAGCCTTAACATGGAACGATACACCGATATTGTGGTGGTTGATGATTTTGCTTCGGAAGTAAAATGCAGAAACCTCGGGGGTAAAATATTCAGGGAAAAAGTGGAACGGTTTAGTTTTTTCGACTGGTTGGACAGGAACGAAAAACAGGTGCAACTGGTATTTCACATCGGGGCCAAGTCGGCCACAACGGGTTTTGATCAGTCGGTATACCTCGAATACAACCTGGAATATTCGAAAAAAGTATGGAATGCATGTGTGAAATACGGGCTTCCGCTTATTTATGCATCATCAGCAGCAACTTATGGTATGGGCGAGTTTGGTTATGACGACCGCCACGAGCTGATTCCACTGCTTAAGCCATTAAACTGGTATGGCGAGTCGAAAAACGATTTCGACAAATGGGTTTTATTGCAGGAAAAGAAGCCGTTTTACTGGGCTGGCTTAAAATATTTCAATGTTTTTGGCCCGAATGAATACCATAAAGGCAGGATGGCATCGGTGGTATATCATACTTTTAACCAGATTAAAGCCACTGGTGCTATGAAATTATTTAAATCGCACCATCCTGATTTTAAAGACGGGCATCAAACCCGTGATTTTGTTTACGTTAAAGATGTTGCAGCCGTCATGTTGTTTTTAATGGAGAAAAGGCCGCTATGTGGCATTTTTAACATCGGGACAGGTAAAGGCCGTACGTTTTTAGACCTGGCAGGTGCTACTTTCAGGGCCATGGGGCTTCATCCCAATATACAATACATTGACACCCCGATAGATATCCGCGACAAATACCAGTATTTTACCGAGGCCAGGATGGAAAAACTCAGAGGTGCCGGTTACGAACAACCCTTTCAGACACTAGAAGCAGCCATTGACGATTATGTAAAAAAATACCTGATGACAGGCAAATACTTTTAAAATATTCATCTTCAATTATTTAATCAAAAAAAATTAAAATTATGTGGTTTATAAAATTAATTTCCTGGGTCTTGCTTATTTACGGCGTTGTAGGCTTTTTTATTGCCAGCATGCCTTCTAAACCAGGCAAAACCCTGTTGCCCCTGTGGAAAGCAGTGCTTCCGTTGGGAATTATTGCAGTATCTATCGTGTCAATCATTGTTCGTATTGACCCTCAACAGGTTGGTGTGCTTGTAAAGCCATCGGGTGTGGTTGACCAGGAGTTGCATACCGGATGGCACCTGATTGCCCCATGGAACGACGTTCACAAAATGGATAAAACGGTTTGGGTTTATACCTGCGCCAACCAGGCCAACGAAGGATCGCAACCCAATGCAGATGCAATATGGGCACCTACCAAAGATGGTATAAAAATGGGTTTTGATGTATCTATTTCATGGCGTATCAATCCTGATGAAGCCAGCTGGATTTACCAGAATGTTACCGAAAACGACGGAGGCAATTCCGGACGATATCTGTGGCTCGAAGACAATGTTATACGCACAAAACTGAAATCAGCCCTCGCATTAACCGTTTCGAACTATTCGCCCATCGAGGTTTACAGCACCAAACGCGAAGAAATACAGCAGAATGTAGCCATTCGTGTAAAAGCCGAAATCAGTTCATACAAACTCATTCTTGACCAGATTGACCTACGCGAGGTTTATTATAACCCGGAATACGAAACCGCCATCAACAATAAAAAACTGGCCGAACAGGAAGCACTGAGACTGGTTGAAGTCACCAAGCAGAAAGAAGAGCAGTTGAAACAAGCTGAAATTGACAAAAATATTGCCATCCAGAAAGCTGAAGGAGAAGCCAAAGCGCTGATGATAAAAGGCACAAGTATCAACGCCAATCCAAAAATCATTCAGCTTGAATGGATTAACAAATGGGACGGCAAATTGCCGCAATATATGATGGGCTCGGGCGATGGTGTGATTCTGAACCTGAAGAACTGACCGGTGATGAGCTAAGGAAAAAAATCCTGCCTTTTGGTCAAAAATTCAGGGTTTTACATTATATTTGGCTTAGATTATGGTACAAAACCCTGGTGGTTATGAAAAAATATTTTTTCATTGCCTTTTTTATTGCATTAAACCCGACTTCAGGTAATGTTTTTGCCCAACCTGCAAATGATTTATGCCAGAATGCCATGGTTGTGCCCCTGGGACAAGGCAATTTCGATTGCGGCATCTTTACTTCATCGCAGGTTGATATTACCAGCGCTACCATTTCGGGAGGAGAATTTTTTCATTCTACCTTACAGGGTGCCGGTAACGACAAGAAATCGGTTTGGTTCAGTTTTGACCTGCCAACCTCGCGTTATGTAAAAGTAACGCTGAAACAACCCGGTAATAATATTCCTCAGAATGGCGCTGGTTTTACGGTATTCAGGTCAGCTACATGCGGCGGTCTTGGCAACCAGCAGGTGGTTGATGCAAAACTGACTCCTATAGCCCAGTTTGGAGGCTCATTCAATCCCTGCCTGATGCCCGGCCATTACCTGGTGCAGATAGGAGCCAAACTTAATTCAAACGGACAGGTTTTTATCGAAATCACTACCGACAGTACCACAGTGCTTAACGAAGCCGATTTTTCAGTTACTGCCCATGACTTTGGCGCATTGTCCAATACTGTAACATCGTTTACATTCGATGCCGGCTGCCTCTCTGTCGACAACAACAATGGATATGATGCCTGTTCCGACCCGTCAAATTATACACAATCGGGCTGGTATGTTTTTAAAACAGCTCATTACCAGGGATATTATGCCTTGCGTCTTACTGAAGGCGGCCAGAATGTTACTGATGCTGTACAACTGAAAGTTTACCGGGGAAACGGATTGCTGCAGCCTCCGGCATCACTGACCGAAATAACAGCCTGTTCTTTTCTCGCTACTGCTGCTCCCGGGCAGTATATTACCAATTATTATTTCTGTTCGCTCGATACTTCAACCTATCACACCATTCAACTTATTTACCATCAGAATTTTTATAAAACCGCACAGCTCGAAATTGAGGCATACGGCAACTACCCTACCCATGGAGCTGACCCCCAGCAAATAGAAATATCAAACCAGATTGGCAACCTGCCCGTCAGTGCTGATGGAACCGACAGCTATTACAGCGATTACCTTTCGTGCAATGCCCTGATGGAACGACACACATGCCAGACAGTGCAACCTCAGCAGGTTATTTTTCAATCCGATACTTTTCACCTCGCAACGTGGTACACATTTACCCTTACAGAAGATGCAGTTTTAAAAATTGAAACTTCGGGTGAAAGCTGCTGCCTTGAATACCTGAAAAAGTTATATACCGGAAATGTTTCAACCGATTGTAATCTTGCACTTTACTATGCTTCTCTCTCCGATACTACCCTTTCGTGTGTACCTGCCGGAGAGTATAGCCTGCAGATTCTCGGACAAAAAAACCGGTTTAATTCCGGCTCGTATTATACTTCTGATTTTCATCATTTTGGGCGGCCTGTAAACCTCCATATTTTTGCACAGGGTTATGCTGCACTTACCAATTTCGACCTGCATGAAGCCGGAAAAATTGATACGGTAAATTATACAAACGGCATCCATGAGCCTCTTCATTCAGGAGCAGGCGTGCTGGCCAACACTGCTATGTTTGGCTGCCGAAACACTGTAATGCCCTCACCCGACAGTGATACCTGCCCTGGTGTCAGTACCAAAGCCATTTACCGGCTGATTAAAATCGATAAAAGCGGAACTTTACAAATCATTTCAGGAGCAAAAGTGAATGAATCGCACTGGTACAGGCTGTATGCAGGAGATGCCAATCAACTGGCTGTCAGTCAGTCAGCTTTTGAATATCCACAAACTATAACAGGTTTGACTGCAGCATGTGCCTGCAAAAAGCTACGAACTTATTATGAAGATGGGCTTATTGTCAGGGAATCATTTCCTGTTTGCGTCAGTCCAGGCCTTTACACCCTGGTCACTTTCGGAACTGCCGTTGATTTAAACCGAACCGACAGGCCCTCGGTACTTTTTCAGTATCCGGCTTTTGACCTTGAGAGTACAGTAAGATTTGATACGGTTAATTATATTTCACCCAACCACGAACCACTTCCAGTGGCTGCTCCGGTTTATGCTACCGGCGATTTTTTTTCATGCCAGAATACCGTAAGGCCTGCCGGATCGCTCGCCTGCAATAATGCCGATACCGTAAAAGCAATGTACAGAATCGTAAATATCGGGCAAAACGGGATACTGACTACTTTTTCCGGAGCTCCGGTGTGCAAAGGCCCTTATGTTTACAGGCTGTATAAAGGCCATGCTGCACAACTGGCTCAAAACCAGAATGTATTTTCTTACCCTGAAACAATAAACGGACTTGCCGACCAGGCTGGATGCCAGTATCTGCAGATCAGAAGCGCTGATTGTACCCCTCCTTACCAGATCGATTTTTTTAAAGTGTGCGTAACACCAGGTTATTACACGGCGGTTACCTTTGGCAGTGAAGACCTCCCCGGAACAAAACGCGGATTTGACTCTCCTTATTTTCAATTCGATACGGTTCCGGATTATTATACTGACCCGCTAAATCCTTACCAATTTGATGCAATCAATGCAGATTCAACCAATGTATCATACAGTAGCGGCCAGGCATGGTTTACCTGTTTTGACAACGAAGCAGATGTAGGCGGAATAACCCCTTGCGACGGAGCTACCAAATTGATATACCGGCAGTTTTACCTTCCCGTAGAATCACGTTTGCAAATTAGCCAGACAGGCCAAAGGGGTCTTCTCTCTGTTTTTTCGGGAAAGGTTTCTGAAGTTGGTATTTCCGGCCTGTTGCCCTATTCTGATTCCATCAACGGCAGCTGGTCATGTTTTCAGTCGATGGAAACAGATGTTTGTGCCCTTTTTCAGCCTGGCTGGTACACCATTGTGGCTTACGGAACCGGAAATACCTATGATTCACCTGAATATGAAGAAGGAAATGGCGGTGATATTGGATTTTCAAACGAGGTAACCATTACCATTTTCGATCTTCCGACACCAAAATTCAACCGGCCTTACAAAGCATGTAACGTCAACAACGGCAATGCACTCGAATGGATTAATGCTGCAGCAGGCAATTATCAGAGTACCGCCCATGTTTACGCTTTCGAAAAAGAATATTTCAGCTGCAATGCCGATACTCCTTTCAGTGCACATCCGGTTGATCCGTGTGCTATTGTTAACGGAAACCGTAACCGTGTTGCCTATTATGTTTTTTCGCTCAGCCAGGAATCATTTATCCATATTTACAATATTCCCATAAACATGGAATCACGGATATATGGTTTTGATGTCCGCACCGATTCTTCACTCATGCAAACAAAGCAACCCGTACAGGTTTGCGTTTCGCTTAACTTTGAAGAAAAAGACATTCCGCATGGAGGTATTGAGGTATGCAGGATGCATCCGGGAGTTTATACCCTGGTAATCTTTGGCGGCAACGAAAATAAAGGAGGATCGGTTCAGCCAATTGCCTATGTTGACAGGGTTGAAACATCACGTTTTGATTTTGCAGCTAAAAGCTATGATTTTGGAGACATACCACCTGACTCACAGGAATATTTGGGCAAACCGGGCGATAACAACCCGTTAAACCCGTCATGGGCGGCAAGCAGTGATTTTATAAGCTGCACAACAGGGGCTTTTCCGGACGATCCGGCCTTACCACTGCAAAAATGCGGCATTGGAGGATATCCGACACCCGGGCAACCTACTGTTATTTACCCTGCTGACACTATTTTTGCCCATTTCGACACGGTAACCTCGCCATTTTTAAGAAGAACACTTTGGTATACATTTACCATTACAGGCTCCGGAAATGTTACTGTTTCGGCTTATAACCGTACACCCGGCAACGAGGCTCATATCACCAATCTGATCTATCCTTTCAGTATTTACCTATCCGATGTTGATGGGAACCTGCCTTTTCAGCAAATATCTGCCAACGGAATGGTTGACAGCACCATTACACAGGGATTGACTTATATTACTGAAAACCATGCCTGCGCCAATCAGAATTCCGTCACTTTTAATATCGGATCGTGCGAACCTTACATTACCCGCCGTTATTACATAGTGGTTGATAACCCGGCTTCGTTGCGGGGTACACGTGAAATTTTCGCCAATATGCTTCCGGCAACACAGCTTGAAATGGGAATACGTTTCAAGCAATTTCCCTCCATCACCGAAACATTTGATTTATTTAACGAAGCCTGTATTATTGGAAATAAAAAAAGTGCCTTGCCCGATGGGACCTACCTGGGCGATACAGCAGCATTTTCATGTGCTTCACGATCGGTTGATGATCCACCCGATTATGAAAGCTGTGCCGATGGCACACTCTGGTACACTTTCGAAACCGATCGTCACATTCAACTGTGGGTTAATTACGATCTGCCTTCAGACAGCCTTCAGTTTCTGACTTCCGACCAGGAATTGCTGGTTTTCAGGTTACAAACAGGAAATTCTCCTTCAGGGCTGGTACGCATACCGCTTAAAACAGGATTTCAGGCTGATACAGCATGGAATATTTACTGTCTTACTCCCGGACGCTATTACCTGATGTTTACCGGCTGCAGTTATGATTACCAGCTGGTAGTGCCCCGCATCAAAATTGTTACCGATGCGGTTCCGTTCGATTATATCACGGCAGCCAACAATATAAGCACTGCACCATTGATGCCAGGCACTTATTCAGGGCAGACAGGATGCCTTACCTGTGCTTCGCATTTCCAGAACGATCCGGTCGAAAATGCGCCAAGAACCATCTGGTATTCTTTTAAAATGGGTGTAAACGGCCAGATATTAATCAATTACGATCTACCGGCCAATGGAATAACGAACCTGGCCTCACCTTCAGAAATCATGCTTTTTCGCCAGATTTTTGACAATGATACAACTCCTTCGGGATTGTATAATATTGCTTCCTCAGGAGTGGTTAGCCTTAAAGATACCAGCTGGTCAGCCTATTGCGGTTTCCCGGGACAGTATTTTCTGATGGTGACAGGGTATAGCTATCCGGCTCATTATATCAGGCCAAAAATTAAAATCCTGAGTGTTGGTGGCGATGTATGCCGCAATCCGGCCGATATTCTTATCACCGCCGAAGGAGATTATAGTGCCTCTTTAATTCTTGACTGCCACACCATGGGTGATGATTACGGAGAAGAAAAGCTCAATCCAAGGCTTGGTTGTATGTTGCCCGACGGAGCAGAAGTTTTCGACCCGGCTACCAATATGTGGAATTTCAAAACCACATGGATGCGCATTTCACTCAATATTCCCCTGAAAGTAGATATTACCCTTAGCCTTACCGAGCATACCAATGTTATGCCCAACGACATTACTTTCAGGGCAATGCTGGGTACCTGCGGGGCAATGACTCCCTATCTCTGCACCTCCGACGCACTTACAGGAACAACCCTTACCTGTATGCCCGGCAATGGTATGTTTTATGTACAGATTCTTTCACCAAGAAATGCATTTGGCTCTATTGAATTGAATATAAACACTATACAGTCAACCGACCAGCAGTGCCAGCCTATCAATCTGTCCAGTGTGGTGGCCAATTTCACATATACGGGGATTTGTGTAAGCGACACATTCAGATTTGTCAATATCTCCACCGACGGCACCGATGTGCAATTTGACTGGGATCTTGGGGATGGAACATTTACCAGTGAAAGCAATCCCGTACATGTCTATCAGCCGGTCGGGAAGGATACATCATACCAGGCTAACCTGAAAGTGACTAATCTGACCAATATGGCCAGCGATTCTGTCAACATTCAGGTAAAAGTATATGAGCCGGATCCACATCTTGAAGATACTGTTTATTCTGATTGCGGGTTTGATACGGTTACGGTTTTTTGCACCCCGTTTTACCGTAGTTATTATTGGTCGAACAACGATACGGCTTATTATTCGCTTTTCCAATCTTCCGGACAACAATGGGTAAATATTACCGATACCATGGGATGTAGTGCATCTGATACCTTTTTCATTGTTTTTCCACCTCCTTTGATCATTGATTTGCATGCAACATCCAATTCCCCTGTCTGTGCTGGCGATAACTTAATATTAAATTCCGGTCAGATAGCCAATGCTGTTTATCACTGGACAGGCCCCGGCAATTTCCAATCGCAGCAACAAAGCGATACAATTTCAAATACTTCTCTTGCCAATGCTGGTTATTATTATATTTCTGTATTTTTGAATCACTGCAACAGCGAACCGGATACATTAACAGTAGTAATCAATCCAATTCCCGTGAGCGGATTACCTCCTGATACATCTGTCTGCGCCGGACAATCAGTAACTTTCTCTGCAACAGCAGGATATGAAAGTTATTTATGGAACACAGGACAAACGGTTCACGAAATTACAGTAAATCAGGCGGGTGAATACATTGTTGTAATCAGCCATCAAAACTGTTCTGCATCCGATACGGTTATACTTCAACTTTTACCGGTTCCATCGTTCCTGCTTGAGGATGCTTCATGCTGTGAGGGGGACACCATTACCTTTGATATAGATATTCAGGCTGATTCCATACGATGGTACGACGGGTCAACCGGCAATTCCTTTGAAACTTTTTCACAAGGCACAGTCTGGGCACAAGCTTTTCTTGGTCAATGCTCATTTACCGATTCAGCCCTGGCCACTATTTTCAGTTTACCTTTTATTCAACAGGTTGACACTTCCGTTGCCGGGCAAATTGAAATTCTGGCTACGGGAAATGAACCCCTGCAATATGCTCTCAATAACAGCCCTTTCTCTTCTTCATCAAGGTTTGGGAACCTTGAAACCGGAAATTATCTGATCAGGGTAAGAGATGTAAATGGATGTATTTCTGGTCTTGGACCAGTTTATATCAACGACCACAAACTTATCATCCCCAATTTCTTTACACCCAATGGCGATGGCATACACGACCGCTGGAACATCATCGGAATCTGGCAATACCCCGATGCTGATATTATGGTTTTTACACGCGAAGGACAAATGCTGGCAAAATACAAAGGCAGCGATCCAGGATGGGACGGAATCTGGAATGGAAAAGAAATGCCATCCAATACCTATTGGTATGTAGTAATTTTACCCGGTGGGAAAAAATATACGGGCCATGTAACCATTAAACGATAAGGGGATGTATGAATAAGTTATTGATAACCATATTGATCTCATTGACAAGCTTACAGTACATTGTTTCACAGGAATTTCCTGTCAGTAACCTGTATTTGTTTCATGCAAGCCTTATCAATCCTTCCGCTGTCGGGACCGACCGTTGCAGGTCGTTTTCGCTTACTACACGCCAGAATTTTATCGGAATCAGTGATGCTCCATCTACACAGTCGTTTAATGCCCATTTTTTCAGACGCGATCGTTATGGCTTGGGTATAAATGTGATACGCGATGCCAACGGGTTGAACCAAAATATTATGCTGCGGTTTTCGTATGCCTTTCATATTCTGCTTAGAAAATCGCAACGATACGATGCCGGCAATACATACCTGTCAATAGGGCTATCGGCAATTGCATCGGAATATTTTTTGCAGGAAGACCGTTTCACCCCGGTTGACGGTGACCCTTCGGTCGGCAATTCGCTGGTTTTTGACCTGGCACCCGATGCCGATGCCGGTCTGATGCTGTACAATAAAAAATTTTTTGCCGGCCTTTCAGCCCAACAGTTAATCCCTTATCATATAAAATTTTACGGTTCTTCCGAACGCACCAGACCATGGTATGCATACGCCCATGCAGGCTACCGGTTCGACCTTTCGCCTGTGAGCCTGATTGAACCATCATTCAGGGTAAAAACCTCAGGCATTGATACCTATGTTGACCTGAATTGCAAATTTCTGAGTAAAAACCTCTGGAGTGCTTTTTCGCTTCATAATAGTGTGAAGAAAAGCATTACACCTGTTTCGTTTCTGAGCCTTTTAGGCCTGCGCATAAAAACAGGTGTTTACCTGGCTTATGGTTTCGATGCGGGACTGACACGACTGCAGGGTTCGCACGCAGGATGCCATATGCTACTGATTGAATGGAGATTATGCGAAAACGGCCCGGTGAGCTGCCCTTCGTTCAAACATCAAAAAATGGATGATATCGATAATTTCAGAAATTATAAAAAATAAGTTATCCTGGATAATTCAAACCTATAATTCTTCAGGGCTTTTCATCACCATAATCTTTTTCCGATTTTAACGTACCATCGGTATTCCAGATCAGCCATTTGCCGCATTTTTTGCCTTCGCAATAATACATCTGGTAAAGCAAAATGCCATTATCGTCCCAAACCAGCCATGGACCGTGTTTCAGGTTGTTTTTATAGTTAGCTTCGGCAATTTTAATGTTTTTAGCATTAAAAGTCTGCCAGTTGCCATCCATCAGGTTATTTTTATAAGAGCGTATTTCGTTCAGGTTACCGTTTTCGTGATACAGCAGCACTTTTCCATCTTTCTTTCCGTTAACAAGGCTGATTTCAATTTTTTTTGTGCCTGTCGTATAATATTCAATGTAGGTTCCTGTATAAGGCTGATTATCTTTATTATAATAAACACCATCCTTTTCGGTAATCTGCGCAGTGGCCATGTTGCAGATAAGTATAAAAAAAACACCGGCAGTCAGTATTTTTATATTATTATGAATGAAAAACATACACTTCAAAAAATTAAATATCTAACAAAAGAACAAAAAAAAAGCCAAACCTGGTGTCTGGCTATGGTAAATATCATTGAAAAGGTAACTTTTTTAGTTTTGTTCAACAGTGGTCAGGTTGACATTCAGCGAGTGAATTTCATTCTGATGAACTTCAATGCTTTTAATAATTTTCTTTTCGTACGATATTAAAGAAGTACTGACTGTATAAGTACCCGGGAAAATACCCTGAAAAGCAAAATTACCATCAAAATCAGTATAGGCAACAAAGTTTGTTCCGTCAACCTCCACTTTAACACCAGCCAGTGATTCACCGGTTGTTTTGTCAATTACTTTTCCTGAAAGAACGGAGGTAGCTTTGTTTTTATTAAGATTCGTATCATCGCCGTTTTCAGCTTTCAGCGCAGGCATCAGGATGATGGCAGCAACAACGGTTAAAAGTATTTTCTTCATTACAGTATGGTTTTTTACTGCAACAAAAATACTTCTGCAATATTACATCAAGGTTATTGTCAAATTACTGAAATGTTAAGTTTATGTTAACTATAATTCTCCATTTTCGATACGTATAACAATTTCCTCAATCATACGGTCTTCGCCACCAGGGTCGTATTTTGTTTTAAGGTTCGATCCAAAGAGCCTTGCCAGCGATTGCCAGAAAACAGCCGACAAGGTACCACGATATTCCTTAACGATATCGTACGAAGATTTCCCAAACTCACGGTCAATCAGCTTAATAAGCAGCCTCCCCTGGGTAATGGTAAGTTTGCGTAGCTCAGGCTCGTATTTGGCCAGCAATTGCTTTTCAACCTGCTTCATATATAATTTCCGGTCTCTTTCTCCGGTAATAAAAGGCAATGAATCATTTAATCTTTTAAATTCGTCTTTCGCGATAATGGTGTATGGATAGACTTTTTTAATGTTATAAGCCAGTTTTGAGAATCGTTTTTCTTCGCGCCGTGTTTTAAAAGTACGCTTCGGATACACGGTAATTTCAGGCAGCGAAACAATGGGAAGCGTATCTTCGCCAATAATGACAGCCCTCAGGATATGGTATTTCTGCACGCTTACCTCCTGTGCATGGAGACAATAAAACGGCAGCAGCAAAATGATAGCTATGAAAGCCCTGGCACATATATATCTGGCAACTTTTACCATGCAGTATTTTCCTGACTCCTTCCGGGCCAATGATTAGCAATTATGCAAATTTAAACCTATTTTCGCATTTCGTTGTTTTTTAAATATGAAATCTACAATTAAAATTATTGGCCGATGAAACTTTACAAGGTAGAAACCGGAAATTTTAAAGTCGATGGAGGCGCTATGTTTGGAGTGATCCCAAAATCGATGTGGATAAAAAAGTACCCTTGCGACGAAAATAACCTTTGCAACCTTGCCATGAGATCTTTGCTGGCAGTCACCGGTAGTCGTGTAATCCTTATCGATGCAGGAATTGGGAATATTATTGACGAAAAATTTCTTTCATATTATGCCCTGAATGGAAACGATAGCCTCACTGCTTCACTTGCTGCAGCTGGTTTTTCACCCGAAATGGTTACCGATGTCATTTTTACCCACCTTCATTTCGATCATTGTTCGGGAGCATTTCAGAAAATGGAAGGTTATGGGATTGAACCGGTATTTAAAAATGCCATTTTTCATGTCAGCCGCAGGCAGCTTGATTGGGCATTAACACCAAACGACCGTGAATCGGCAGCCTATCCGCAGGCAATGGTTGAAGCCGTTCAAAAATTACCCAACCTTCACCTTATTGACAAAAATTCAGAAATTTCACCTGGGATAGAAATCAGGTTATATCATGGCCATACTCCGGGCATCATGGTACCATTTATCGATTATGAAGGAACACTATTGGTTTACCCCACCGATGTAATTCCTGTCCTGGCCTCTGTTTCTCCTTTGTGGATATCGGCTTACGATATTGAGCCGCTTAAATCGCTGGATGAAAAGAAACAAATGCTGCTTGAAGTGGTTGAAAAAAATGCGGTTCTATTTTTCCAGCACGATTTATACCATGAATGCTGCACAGTGCAGAAAACACCAAAAGGATTCAAAGAACTGAAATTATCCCGGCTGGATGAATTATCCATATAATGATCATCAATTTTCAGTCATCCGGAAGTTTTATTTTAATGATTTATCGAGTTTTACTTTAACAATTTTATCATCTTTAAAAACAGCATGATAAATCAGTTCACCTTTTGCATTGAACTTTTTCATAGCTCCATTTTTCCGGTTATTCTTATAGGTTACCGTACTTGCCACATTACCTGCATTATGCCATGTAGTCCATAATCCATCGGGTTTGTCCATGTTGTAAAATTCTTCGCGGTCTTTCTGTCCATATTGTCCAAAGTAGGTCCACTGGCCATGTTTTTTGCCCTGGTTATAATTGCCTGCAATGGCTGGTAATCCGTTTTCGTTCCATGTTTTATAGGCACCATGGTATAATCCCATACTATAATTTTCCTCCAGGCTTTTTTTCCCGTTTTCGAACCAGAATTCCGACAAACCGTTTTTCAGGTCATTGATATAATTCACTTTATATTTCATCTGCCCGCTTTCGTACCATCCGGTCCACAAGCTATCCATTTTCCCCTGTTTAAACCATCCCTGCATTTCGGGCTGCCCGTTTTCATAATACTGAGTCCAGAATCCCTGTTCATCGCCATTTTCAAATGTACCCCTGCGGAATATTTTGCCATCTTCGAAATAGATAATCCAGTTGCCGTTTTTCAATCCGTTTTTATATTCAGCTTCTTTCCATTTTATACCACCGGCGTACCAGTATGTCCATTTGCCGTCCATTTTGCCATTGTGGTAAAATCCTTCATTGCCTTTTTCACCGTTGGTGCGGTAATATGTCCACAAGCTATCCTGTATTCCTTGTTTAAAATAACCTTCCATTTCCGGCTTTCCATCTTTGTTGTACCAGATGGCATGTCCGTGCATCTGTCCGTTTTCGAAATTTATTTCATGCTCTTTGCTTTCATCAGGCAGATAACTAAGCTGAATGCCATGCCGTTTGTCGTCTTTATATCCGCTTATGCGGTTAACTTTTCCATTTTCGTACCAGAACGTCCAGTTACCTTGCTTCAATCCGTTTTCTATCAGGCCTTCCATTTCCTTTTGCCCGTTCAGGTACCAGTTAATATTCAATCCGCTATCGTAATTAATTTCGCTCCTTATATTTCCGTTTTCAAACCACATTTTCCATTGGCCGGTACGTTTTCCGGCTTTGTAATTTCCTTCCGAACGTTTTTTCCCATCCGGATAATAATATATCCATTTCCCTTCTTCCAGCCCGTTTTCGTATTTCCCTTCCTGTCTCACCTGTCCGGTGGTATAATTGTCTTTATAATAACCTGTTCCGTTGTTAACCATCTGGATACCATTTTTATCCCATGCGTTTATCACTTTGGTTTTTCCATCGGGATAGAAAAATTCTTCTTTAAGTTTTATTCCACTGCCTGAAAATGTCAGCCATAAACTATCTTTAAGTCCATTGCGGTAGCATCCATCTTCAACAAGAATGCCTTCATCTGTATATGCTTTGTACATACCGTTTTTAATTCCTTCAAGAAATTCGCCCTGGTTTTCTATTTTACCATTTGGATAATAATAGACCAGTTTTCCGTGAATTTTCCCAGCTTTAAATTCGGTTTCCTGCACCTTTTTTCCATCTTTATTCCAGTAAGTCCAAAGGCCATATTCAAGTCCGTCTTTCATCACTCCTTCGGCACTTTTTGTAACGCCATCCTTATGATAGTAAACGGTATTTTGAGAAAATATTAAAACCGGTGATAACGCCAGTATAAAGCAAATGATAACTTTCATGGTGTAATTTTTAATTCAGTTGTGCCAAAATTAAACCAAATTTATCAATAGACAAATAAACCCAATTGTACAAGCTGTGAAGAAACGTTTTCAAAAATCAGATAACCAGCGTATGACAAAAAAGCTACCATCCAATGGTTGGTCTGGTAATTTTTTTAAATTTGGATACATTTATCCGGCAATTAATCTGAAACCCCGGATGAATTTTAACATTAGGCACAAAACATGAGTACGTTTTATTCACATCAATACAGCAACAAAATAAAATTTTAAAATAAAATTACATGGTACGACGCATTGTAGGTATTCACGAAAAATTACCGCTTCTCGAGAGTTTCCCGCTAAGTTTCCAGCATTTAACAGCCATGTTTGGGGCTACCATCCTTGTTCCCATACTGGTTGGTGTTGACCCGGCACTGGCACTTCTGATGAATGGCATAGGAACGCTCATCTACTCATGGGTAACAAAAGGAGGAATTCCGGCTTACCTGGGTTCGAGTTTTGCTTTTATAGCCCCCACCCTGATGATCATTGCCACATACGGAAGTTTCAACCATGCACAGGCCGGATTCATATTTTTTGGTTTGTTTTTCATTGTTATTTCGCTGGTTGTACTGAAATGGGGCATCCGTTGGATTGATATTGTCATGCCACCTGCTGTAATGGGCGCCGTTGTCGCCATAATAGGGCTTGAACTGGCCCCCGTTGCGGCACAACAGGCCGGGCTTGCCCCCTGTCCTGCAGATATAGGGCAGATTGTAAAACCCTATGCTGTGTCATATCACGTCATCATTGTATCGATGTTTACTTTATGCGTTGGAATTTTTGGATCTGTAATGTTTAAAGGCTTTTTGCAGGTAATTCCCATTTTGATAGCGGTGATTGCAGGATACCTGCTTGCACTGCTCATGGGCATGGTTGATACCACTGCCATCAGTAATGCTTCATGGTTTGCACTTCCACGTTTTCACGCACCTGTTTTCAATCCCAACGCCATCATCATTATTGCACCAGCATGTCTGGTTGTACTTGCCGAGCATATCAGCCACCTTATTGTAACCGGCAAGATTACAGGCACCAACCTGATGAACGACCCCGGATTGCACCGTTCATTGCTGGGCGATGGCTTAAGCAATGTTCTGTCGGGTTTTACCGGCTCACCACCCAACACTACTTATGGCGAAAACATTGGTGTCATGGCTATTACACGTGTCTATTCCGTTTGGGTAATACGTGGTGCAGCTCTTATTGCAATTGCTTTTTCGTGTATCGGAAAAATTGCTGCCGCCATATCAACCATTCCTGTTCCCGTAATGGGTGGTATAACCATGCTTCTATACGGAGTAATTGCCGTACAGGGGATAAGGATGCTGGTTGAACAGCATGTTGATTTCAGCAAAAACAGAAATATGGTGACCGGCGCTGTAACATTTGTTGTTGGAGTAAGTGGAGCTGCGATCCATATTGGAACAGTCCAACTCAAAGGAATGGCTTTTGCCGCCGTATCCGGAATTGTTTTATCGTTGATTTTCTGGCTTTTAGACAAAACCGGAATCATGAACAGGGAATCCTGATACAGATCATATCAGCCTTTAATGATGCAATAAAACCTATGAATCTGGTCAAAATAAAAAAAGAGACCGATATTCTATTTTCTGACACCAATATAAATCCGGTGCAATATCCCGAAATAGGGTTTTCTGACATAAGATTGGATATAATGATTTTTTTTGTACTTTTCAGGTTCAGTATAAAAAACAGGAATTTGCCTAAATAATTAATATCAAATTTATTAACACAAAAACATAAACAATGAGCGATAAAATACGCCATTTCGTTGAAAATGCATGGGAATACAAATCGTTGCTGGGAAGCCGCCAGACCCAGGAATCGTTGTTTGAAGTGATAGACATGCTCGACAAAGGCTCAATAAGGGTTGCACAACCCACACCCGATGGCTGGCTTGTAAATGACTGGGTAAAAAAAGCCATCATTTTATATTTTCAATGCCGTAAAAATGAAACCATCAGAATAGGACCCATCGAATTTCATGATAAAATTCCTCTTAAAAACCGTTACCAGGATTTAGGTGTCAGGGTAGTTCCCACTGCTGTTGCACGCTATGGTGCCTACATTGCCAAAAACGTTGTTCTGATGCCTTCGTATGTCAATATCGGTGCATATATCGATGAAGGTACAATGGTGGATACCTGGGCAACCGTAGGATCGTGTGCACAAATCGGGAAGAATGTTCATATCAGCGGAGGTGTTGGTATTGGTGGCGTTCTTGAACCCTTGCAGGCACTGCCGGTGATTGTTGAAGACGGATGTTTTATCGGGTCGCGCTGCGTTGTGGTTGAAGGTGTCCGTATTGAATCTGAAGCGGTACTGGGGGCTAACACGGTAATTACTTCCTCTACAAAAATTATTGATGTAACCGGCAGCGAACCGGTTGAATATAAAGGTTATGTACCCTCCCGTTCTGTCGTTATTCCCGGAAGTGTTAAAAAACAATTTCCGGCCGGTGAATTCCAGGTGCCCTGCGCTTTCATTATAGGTAAACGCAAAGAATCAACTGATCAGAAACTAACTCTCAACGAAGCCTTGCGCGAATTTGAAATTTGTGTTTAGCAATACACCCCCCAGCCATGCAGGACGACATTAAAAAATGCCTCGATATATTATTTGCAGGCGGGATAATACTTTATCCGACTGATACCATCTGGGGATTAGGCTGCGATGCCACAAACCCGGCTGCCGTTGAACGCATTTATTCTATTAAACAGCGCCATGATGCAAAAAGTCTTATTGTACTGGTTGATACTCCACAACGCATTCCTTCCTATGTCAGTCAGTTACCCGACATTGCCTATGAACTGATTGAACTTACCACCAGGCCACTAACACTGGTGCTTGATGGAGCTAAAAACCTGGCTCCGGCACTTATTGCCTCAGATGGATCAGTTGCTGTGAGGGTAGCTTCAGACCAGTTTTGTAAAACATTGATTTCAAAATTCAGAAAGCCTGTTGTTTCCACATCGGCCAATATATCGGGGAAGCCTTTTCCGGAAAATTTCAGCCAGATTGAACCTGAAATTGCAGCTAAGGCTGATTACGTAGTGCAATTCCGCAGGGATGAATTAACCCCGGGAAAACCATCGGGCATTATTAAAATAGACAGCAAAGGAGTGGTAAAAGTAATCAGGGAATAAAAAACACTTAAACCTGTTTGAAAAAATTGCTCTTAGATAGATTATAAAAAATTAAATACGTATATTTTGTGATCGAGATAAGAAAAATCACCAAATCGTTTGGTTCGCTTCAGGTACTCAAAGGTATTGACCTGACAATACAAAAAGGAGAAATCGTTACCATTGTGGGCCCTTCGGGAGCTGGTAAAACAACGCTGCTTCAGATTACAGGTACACTTGACACTCCCGACAGCGGTGATATTGAGATCGATGACATTCGTGTTCATCAGCTTGGCGATAACCAGCTTGCCGTTTTCCGTAACCAGAAAATAGGTTTTGTTTTTCAGTTCCATCATCTTTTGCCCGAATTTACAGCTATTGAAAATGTGTGCATCCCTGCTTTCATTTCCGGAAAATCAAAAAAACAGGCAGAGCACGAAGCCATGAAACTGCTTGAATTTTTAAACCTGAAACAGCGTTGGCACCACAAACCCCATGAACTTTCAGGCGGAGAACAACAAAGGGTAGCCGTTGCCCGTGCGCTTATCAATAAACCTGTTGTTATACTGGCCGATGAGCCATCGGGAAATCTCGATTCACAGAATAAAACCGAATTGCATAACCTGTTTTTCCAGCTACGCGACAATTTCAACCAGACGTTCATTATTGTAACCCATGATAATTCGCTGGCACAAATGTCAGACAGAATTATAAAAATGCGTGACGGGATTATTGAATCCGATTAGGTTTTTGTAACCAGCAGATAAACAAAACCTGCGGCCGATGCAACTGCAAGAATAACAATAACACCTCCAGATATTTTGTTGATCCACCAGAGGCTTTTCAGGCTGATGCGATGTTTGATTGAATGCACAATGGAGGTTAAAATAAACCACCATACAGTGGCTCCTGTAAATGTACCGGAAATGAGCATAAATGCCGAACGGTAATTATATTCCTGGCCAAAAAGCCCTATGGCAGCAAATGCAGCCCCGAAAAACAAAACAGTCAGTGGATTTGAAAAAGTCAGGAAAAATACCGAAAGGTAATCGCCAAGTATGCCATGGCGCTTTTTTCTTGCCTGTTTACGCAGCTGACGTGCCGGATTGGTATAAAAAATTTTCAGTCCAAGAAATAATAAAACAGCGATCCCAATCACCTGTAAACTTTGCTGAAAAGTGAGTAAAAAAGCCTGTACCGAAGTTAAACTGAAAGCAGCAATTACGGCATACAGGGTATCGGCACTTGCAGCACCCATGCCAGAAATAAAACCAAGCCATTTGCCCTTATTTACCGTTTTCTGAACACAAAGCACCCCTATTGGCCCCATAGGAGCCGATACAGCAAGGCCTACAATAATCCCTTTCCAAAAAAAATCAAGCATCGTTGAAACAGCTTACACACCTTATTGCACAAAAATAACAAAACAAATGTTATAAAACAACGCAGTAAATTCAGGTTTGGTGTACAAGAAAACGGATTTATAATAACTAATTGATTTTAAGTGAATAATAGTAATTTGATGTTTGTTATCTTAAAAATTATTCTTTGCTAAACCTTAAAAATAAAAAAGGCTGCCTTGTGCAGAATCCGACAGCCTCACCAGTAATTATTTTACCACAACATTAATTTCCTGTCATAATAAACAGAGGACGGAATTCGAAACTCTGATATGCCGGCCTTAACCGGTCGGTATTGTAATTTTCGGCAATGTTGATTACTTTTTTAGAACTGGTAACCACATCGAGGGGTGCATTGTCGTAACGTCCGTTGCGAAGATTTACCAGGCGCCCGTGAAATCCTTTAAGGATAAGATCGAGCGCAAGATTACCGTATGCCATCGGAACAATGGAGTCAATAGCATCTGGGTCGCCGCAACGCACCAGGTAACCCAGTTTCTGATTGATTACATTAATGGTCTGTCCTTTGTTATATTGAGCCGATAAGTCTTTCAGGTTATTTGAAATAATATCGCCGATACCACCCAGTTTGGCATGTCCAAAGGCATCGCGCTCCTGGCTTGAAAATACCATTTCGTTAAGCCCTTCATAAGTTGCACCTTCCGAAACTAAAACCACAGAATATTTACTGGGATTATTATTCCGGTCTTCGACAAGTAACTCGGCTAACCTTTCAATTTTAAAAGGATATTCGGGAATAACGCAACGATTGGCAGCTCCGGCCATGGTGGGCAACAGTGCTGTAAAACCAGCATAACGTCCGAAAACTTCAATCACCATAAGCCTTTCATGCGAACCGGCCGAAGTACGTAAGCTATTGGTCATTTGTATAGTACGGGTAACACAGGTACTGAACCCGATACAATAGTCGGTTCCGGGGACATCATTATCCATGGTTTTTGGAATAGCTACTACCTTAACACCTTCTTTATAAAGCCTGACACCATAACTGAGTGTATCGTCACCGCCAATAGGTATCAGGTAATCAATTCCCAGGAATTCAAGGTTTTTCAGCACATCGGGGGTCAGGTCATTTACCGGTTGGTTGTATTTATCCTTTAGATGAGCGGGCACGGCCGAAGCAGCCATTTTGCTGGGATTGGTACGCGAAGTATGCAGAAACGTTCCGCCTGTACGCCCTACTTTGTTTACAATTTCTTCGGAAAGTACCTGGTAAAACTGACTGTTATCGGCTGATTTATCGCGTATTACCTCAACAATACCTGCCCATCCGCGTTTAAGTCCAATAACGCGATAGCCTTCACGTATTGCCCTGATAGTTACCGCACGTATTGCAGGATTAAGGCCCGGAACATCACCACCACCGGTTAAAATTCCGATAGTTCCTTTATAAGATTTTGTGTTTTTACTCATATTTCAGATAATTTAAAGTTTCTTCCAAATGGCCGAAAAATAGTGAATTTTCCCTATAAAAAAAATCAGGCTTAATTTATCCTGCAAAATAAATTTTTCGTACCTGCCTGATTTAAACCGGTGAAATAACTAATTGCATCATTACCGATGGGTTTTACAACATTTGGTACATATTGGTTAAATTAATAATTTCGGAGCAGCTTTAATCTAAACAACAGATAATGTTTAAAAAAATTCCAAATATTCTTTTTCATGTCTTGATGGTGATTTTCATATCTGCGTGCAAGCTTTCCGGACAGATCAATATTGTGATCATCCATCCCACAGCAAAAAACCTTGAAAATTACCTTGAACTGATCGAAAAAAAATGTATTGATATTGAAAATTACCGGATTACAGGTGTTTATCACACCATGGAAGTTTATAATTACAGCCAGTCCAGGCAATGGATTAAAAACTCCGGACATAAGAATATCCGGCTTATCGGGTTGTCCGATACCATTCAACCAACAGAAATATTCCGCACCAATGCTTTAACACCTTGGTTTAAAAGCATAACTGACAGTGCAGATGTAATCTTTTTCAACGGAGGTCCTGATATTCCCCCGGCAATTTATGGACAGCCAACCCATTTAATGACCATTATTGAAGATCCTTACCGCCATTATTTTGAAATATCTTTTCTTTTTCACCTGGTGGGGAATGATAAAAACCCTGGATTCACTCCATTGCTGGCCTCAAAAAAAGAATTGCCGGTGTGGTGTTTTTGCCTGGGTTTGCAATCGCTCAATGTAGCTGCCGGCGGAACACTTATCCAGGATATTCCCATCATTCTTTATCATACCGACAATTATGAAACATTGAATATGGCCGACAGCAACAACCGTCATAAAAATTATGAATACGGAATCAATCCATTTGCCATTGATGACCAGTGCTGGTTTCATCCATTAAAATTTACCGATACAATCAAAATCAATGCTTATTTTCATTTTCAGGGGAAAATTAATGCAAAAGTTTACAGCTATCATCACCAGTGTGTTGATAACCCGGGTTGCGACCTGTTGATTGCAGCCACTTCAAGTGATGGAAAAATACCTGAAATACTTTACCACAAAACCTTTCCAAACGTGTGGGGTTTTCAGTTTCATCCTGAATATGCCGGATTGTATAATTTTAAAGGGAGCGATGAACCATATTTAAAAAAAATTGCTACATTTACTTTCGACAGCGTAAGCATGAATTTTCATGCCATTTTATGGGAAAAATTAAGTAATATTCTGAAAAGTAACAGAAATAAATGAATTATAAACCAATCATTATATTGCTTTTCACCACCTTTTTTGCGGGTATTCCATTTTTTTTGTTTTCGCAGGAAGTTAAACTTTCCGATATTGAAATGATTCAGGATAAAGCCTATCTGAAAGCCACAAAAGAACTGTATACAGGTAAGTTTATTGAATTATACGACAATGGCAAAAAGAAAAAAGAAGGATATTTTGATAAAGGGGTACGATGCGGAACATGGAAAGGATGGCACCCAAACGGAGTACAATCGGGAGAATGGAGCTATGTTAACGGGGTCTGGAACGGGCCGCAGACTTACTGGTACAGCAACGAACAAAAATATTACGAAGGTTCTTATGTAAACGGAAAACAGGACGGGCCATGGTTTTATTATTATGAAGATGGTAGCATTGAACGTGAAGAAAATTACCTCGAAGGCATTCAGCACGGATTTTTCCGCAACTGGTTCAGAAGCGGCAGCCTTGAAGTTGAAAGGAGCTATGCCATGGGTAAAGATCACGGACCATGGACTTTCTATCTCGAAGACGGTTCAAAAATTGCCGAAGGGAATTATTATATGGGCGTCGAAGATGGTGTCATCATCACCTATTACCCTGGTGGTAAAAAAGAGTCGGTACAATCGTATAAAAAAGGGAAAAAAGACGGTATCTGGGAAAACTATAATGAAAAAGGGCAACTGATAAAAAAAGAAACCTATTCAGAAGACAAAGAACATGGCGAATGGCTTGAATTTGATCAGGAAACAGCCAAATTACTGGCACAAAAATTCTATAACCAGGGAAAAAGCGACAGTACATGGGTTTTTTATCACCCCAATGGGATAAAACGCTACCAGGTATCGTTTAAAAATGGCAAACCCAATGGTACAGCAACCTGGTGGGACAAAACAGGCAAACTTGAAAAAACAACTGAATGGATAAACGGGGTGGAACAGAAAAAAGACCCTAAACAAGTGCCTCAATTCTGATATATGCCTTTATTTGTAATTCCTTTTCTTTTAATCATTACCACTATGAAAATAAAACTTGTAGTCGCTGTTATTGCGCTGGTATTGATCACTTTGATTTTTACTTTCCGGGTTTTTGCACAGGAAACACGTATAAAAATCATAGCAACCTCCGACCTTCACGGCAACCTTTTGCCTTATGATTATCTGAAACGTAACCACCTGAAATCTTCTCTTGCATCGGCTGCCACCTATATCAGGCAACAGAAGACCAATGGTTCGCAAAAAGTTGTTTTACTCGATAATGGCGATGTGCTTCAGGGTCAGCCATTGGTTTACTACTCAAATTACTATATGGCCGATAGCCTGAACGTGGTTTCGCAAATGTTTAATTACCTGGGTTACGATGCCGCTACCATGGGCAATCACGATATTGAAACCGGTCATGCCGTTTATGATAAAATCGTAGCCGAATCATCCTTTCCCTGGCTAGCGGCCAACGCCATCAACGAGAAAAACGGTCAGCCCTATTTTAAGCCTTATGCCATTGTCAATTATAAAAAAATAAAAATTGCCATCATCGGGCTTATTACACCGGCTATTCCCAACTGGTTGCCTCCTTCCATTTATGCCGGCATGCGGTTTGACGACATGGCCGAATCGGCTCAAAAATGGATAGAAATTGTCAGAAACACAGAACATCCGGACCTGGTTATTGGCCTGCTGCACAGCGGGATGGATTATGAATATAACGGGTATCATTACGACAGTTATAAAAATGAAAATGCTTCAAAAATTGTCGCCCTTAATGTCGATGGTTTTGACCTTGTGATTGCCGGCCATGACCACACTCCTTTCTGCGACTCATTGATTAATAAGGCCGGGCGCAAAGTTTTTATTGTGAATCCGGGTGGATTGTGCGAAAACATTGCCGTGGCAGAGATAAGTATCAGAAAAACCCGGAAAAAAAGCCAAATAAGATTTATAAAACCCGCTTTATTAGCTGTTAAACAATATGAACCTGACCCGGAATTTACCAGCCGGTTTTCGGATTATGATAAAAAAACAAAAGCATATGTCGACCGGAAGATCGGAGAATTAACTGCCTCAATGCAATCGGCCGATGCCTTGTTTGGACCGTGCCCCATGATGAATATCATTCACAAGATTCAGATTGAAACTACCGGAGCTGATATATCGTTTACCGCTCCTTTCAGTCTCAATGTCAAAATAGATAGCGGCCCACTGACCATCAGCGATATGTTTTCCCTTTACCGGTTCGACAACTTACTGTATACGATGGAATTATCAGGAAAAGAAATACTGCAGTATCTTGAGTTTTCATATTCATTGTGGCTCAACACCATGAAAAATGCTGACGATCCGATGCTTTTGTTCAAAAAAGACAGCTCAGGAAATATCACCGGAAAATTGGTCAACCCTGCTTATAACCTATCGGCTGCATATGGAATAGAATATACCGTTGACATTACCCGGGATCCAGGTCATCGGATTACCATCAGCGGAATGAGCAATGGTGAACATTTCGATATAGACCGAAAATACAAAGTTGCCATTAACTCGTACCGGGCCCATGGCGGCGGAAACCATATCACTTCAGGCTGCGGCCTGACACAGGAAGAAATTATCCGGCGCATTGTCTTCTCTACTGAAAAAGATATCCGTTATTACCTGATCCAATGGGTTGAACAGCATCACCACATAGTCCCACCCGATGAAACCAACTGGAAAATTATTCCGGATGCGTGGGTCACAAACGGGAAACAAAATGCAATGTCGTTGCTTTTTCCGAAAAAATAAAATAAAACCGTTTTCGCATTCCTGACCGGAAATAACAAATCAACTATTTACTCATTTGGTATTCTTGCTTTAAATAGATATTTTCGGCTCAAATAACCAGCTGTTGCTATATTTATTTTAACCGTCAGAAAATGAAAAACTTTCCGCATACCATCATCCTGATTATGATCATGATGCTGATTTTCATTGGTTTTACATGGATAATACAGGCCGGCGAATATGACCGGAAAGAATTCAATGGCCGTATGGTGGTGATTCCGGGAACCTACAAAACGGTTGCCAATCAACCACAGGGATTATGGGCAATACTGACAGCACCTATTAAAGGTTTTACAGCTGCAGCCCAGATTATTGGATTCTGCCTCCTGGTAGGAGGTGCTTTCGGGATGATCAATAAAACAGGTGCCATCCGTTCCGGATTAGCCAATATACTTCAGTTCAGCATTCGAAAACCGGAATATAAACACTTCATCGTGCCACTTATTATGGTACTGTTCTCGCTTGCCGGTGCCACTTTTGGCATGAGCGAATCAGTCATTGTTTTTATCATGATTACCATACCCCTTTCTATAGCACTGGGGTATGATTCGCTGGTTGGAATAGGCATGTCGTTTATGGCAGCAGGTACAGGTTTTGCAGCCGCCATTACTAACCCATTCAATATTGGTGTGGCTCAGGGAATTGCAGAAGTTCAGATTTTCAGCGGATGGGAATACCGTTTACTGATATGGTTTGTAATGACATCCCTTGCCATCGCCTTTGTGATGATTTATGCCACAAAAATTGCCAGAAAACCTGAATCAAGCCCTGTTTATAATATCGACCGCATACGTACCACCGCAGATATGAAACCTGATGCAAACACACCGTTCAGTTTTTCCCGTAAAACTGTCATTGTCTTTCTTTTTGCAGCACTGGCAATGATTGTGGTTAGTGCAAATAAATGGAAATGGTACATCAATGAAATTTCGGCGTTGTTTCTGGCACTCGGAATTATCTCTGCTATTATTTGCCGGCTTTCGGCAAAAGATTCCATCGATGCATTTATTGCAGGAGCAAAAGATATGATAACTGCTGGTTTAGTAATTGGCCTTTCAAGAGGATTACTTGTAATCGCTTCGGATGGAAAAATTATTGACACCATATTATATGCTGCTTCTAACCTTGGAAAAAATCTTCCGGCAGAAATCTCGATCCAGGTTATTTTCCTGTTTCAAAGTTGTTTTACTTTTTTTGTACCTTCAGGATCAGGACAGGCAGCACTTACCATGCCTGTTGTAGCTCCATTGAGCGATTTACTCGGAGTAGGAAGGCAGGCAGCCATTACTGCTTTTCAGCTTGGCGATGGCCTACTGAGTATGATTGTACCAACCAGCGGGGTTACCATGGGTGTTCTTGCAATTGCTGGCATTCCATACCAGGTTTGGATAAAATGGTTTGTTAAACTACTGCTCCTTTTTATAATAGCATCAATGCTCCTGCTTGCAGGTTCTTTATATTATTTCAATTAATATTTCCGGATATTTTTCCAATTTTTAAACATCCGGATTGAGTTTATAAATAATTTTATAATTTTGCCCGTTCAAAAATCCGGTCCGTAGCTCAGCTGGTAGAGCACGTGACTCTTAATCATGGGGTCGAGGGTTCGAGCCCCTCCGGACCGGCTCATTATAAAACAAAATAGCTGCAAATACCATCTTATAAAAGCTTGTATTTACCGGCCATGATTGAATTTAATTGCCACCATATCTTTTATTTGGAAATTACATGATTTCAATCCGGCACCATGTTCAATAACAACTTTGTGTTATTCCGGATCTTCAAATCTTATTATATTTCATAATCAGGTTTGAATGATTCCCATTTTTTTTATATTGCAGATAAAAAATAAGTTACAATTAACTCAAAATCAATCATTTTACAATGAAAATATATACAAAAACCGGCGATGACGGCACTACCGCGTTGATTGGCGGAACACGGGTTTCGAAAGCCGATGCACGGATCGAAGCTTACGGAACCATTGACGAACTGATGGCTTTTACTGCCTACCTTGCCGATCACCGAAAAACCAACAAACATGTAAAATATATCCTGACCATTGTACTCGACCGCCTGATGGTCTGTGCGGCATGGCTGGCCAGCGAAAAACCTGAAAACACAGATTCTCTGCCTGCCCTTGAACCCGACGATATTGTGGTGCTCGAAAAAGAAATTGATGTCATGGACAAACACCTTGCTCCTTTAAGCTCATTTATCCTGCCCATGGGGCATGAACAGCTTGACCGCTGCCACATTGCACGCACCGTTTGCCGTCGTGCCGAGCGTAAAGTGGCAATTTTATTCCACGATACACATGATTATACCATGATATTAAAATATCTCAATCGCTTATCAGACTATTTCTTTGTATTATCGCGGTATATCGCTAAAGAAAGAAGGATAAAAGAAATTTTGTGGAATCCGAAAAATATTTGAATATTTTTTCCATATATTTGCCACCTTTTTCAGGAAACAAAAAAAAAATAACATAAAAATCTGATATACTATGTATTGGACTCTCGAATTAGCTTCAAAACTGGAAGATGCGCCATGGCCGGCTACCAAAGATGAGTTGATTGATTATGCCATTCGGTCCGGAGCACCCCTTGAAGTGATTGAAAACCTTCAGGAAATTGAAGATGACGGCGAAATTTATGAAAGCATTGAAGATATCTGGCCTGATTATCCCAGCAAAGACGATTTCTTTTTTAATGAAGATGAATATTAAATAATACGGATAAAATACATAAGGAAAGCTTTCCTTACACTTTTTCTCATTGTTTTTATTCCCACCTGAAAATATCGCGGCTGTTAAGCGGCCGGCTTTTTTCATGCCAGACAAACCCTTTTAAACGGGTTTCTTTTTGCGATAGCTGTTTTGGCGGGTTCATGGTACCTTTGGGGCTGTCAAATAATATAATCCGTTTAACTTCTTTGTTTTCAAGATATATAGTCATGTTTTTACAGGCTACCGCATTGATGCCAAAAACTCCCCGGTTGTCGGTAGTGTAATAGATCGATTGCGACATACCATCAACATTCACCTTATTGAGCTTTTTTTTACTGATAAAACCAGTCATGCTTTTCCCCGAAATCTGGTTATATTTTTCCGGATCAACCTGCGAAATAATCATAGCCGATTCGCTGAGAAAAAACGTATACGGCTGACCGTTTTTCATTTTTAAGGTCATATCTACCGATGTCAACTGGTTATCCTGGCTCCAGACCACCGGGCTACCGAAAAGCCGCAAAAGCGAATCGGATTCGGTAAAAACCAGGGAGTCACATTTAAGCTGAAAATCGCTGCGCCAGGCTTTCACATGATGAAATGCATGAATTATTTTAAAACCAGCACTATCGGGATATGAGGTGATGGTATCGGCATGTAGAAAAAGGCTGTCGGATTGATCAATATAAATTACAACGGCTTTACGGGTAAGAATGAAAAACTGCGGACTGTCAGTGTAATGCATGAATTGGCCGGTGGCTATAAAATGCCTGGCGGTGTCGTTTAAAAACACATTACCCGATGCCGTCAGTTTTTTATCATTCCGATTGGCATCTACCTTATCGGCCAACAAATACCTGCCTTTCGATTCGTACCTGACACTGTCGGTAAACTGCGAAAAACCTGTTTCGGTGTTATACCACCCGTGACGGGCATAAAGGTAATTTGTGTCGCTTATCACATGCGTAGGTCCAAAAAACCAAACCGTTTTGGTATCGGCATGGTAATGCATTGAGTCAGTTTTTAGTACAAATTTTTCAGCCTCGTTTTCAATTTTTACGTTTTTTGAAAAGATAAACTTTTGCTCCTTGCCATAATAATTGCCGTTAAGGCTGGTCAGTACCGAAGCACTGTCAACGATTTCCCCCCCTTGGGTATAAAACCCGGTTTTAGTATCAATATGATAATCAAAATAATCAGTAGTCAGGGTAACTTTTTTATCGGTCATGACCACCTTATCCCTGAACTGCGATATTTTAAGGTTGCCGTCGTGAACCAACTGCTGGCTGAAAATATCAAAATTCTGTTCGCCACGCCTGGTCAGATGAATATGACTGAAAGCTTCGAACATATTCTGGTCGGGGAAAAGTCGGGCGCTGTCGCAGTACATGGTAACATCGTCCTGACGCAAGATGACATTTCCGATAAGACGGCGTGCACCGCTGCTTACACCATCGCCAAACTCAAGCACACCGGCATTTACCAGTTCAATCTTTGAACTTTTCTGAGCTATGCTGTTGACATATAAGATACTGCATAGCAGGCAACATGCAAGCAGGCGCAGGACTTGCATACAATTTCAGGATTGAATAAGCCGACTGATAATGTCGTCATTGGTGATATTTTCGGCCTCAGCTTTATAATTTCTTACCAGCCGGTGCCGCAGAACAGGATGAGCAACAGCAATAACATCATCAATATCAGGCGAATATTTTCCTTCAATCAATGCATGGGCCTTTGCCCCTGTTATAAGATACTGCGAAGCACGGGGACCGGCTCCCCAGGTAATAAAATCATTGGCCATTTTGTGCGATAATGCTGTTCCCGGACGTGTTTTCGAAACCAGTTCAACCGCATAACGTATTACACTATCATTTACAGGCACTTTACGCATAAGTTGCTGATAAAAAATAATTTCTTCGCCTGTCATCATTTTATTAAGGGCTGATGGATTTGCTGAAGTAGTAAAACGCACTATATCAACCTCTTCATCATAAGATGGATAATTAACCAGCAGACTAAACATAAACCGGTCGAGCTGTGCTTCGGGTAGCGGATAGGTTCCTTCCTGCTCAATGGGATTCTGGGTTGCAAGCACAAAAAATGGCTCTTCCAGAACATAACGTATCCCTGCAGCTGTAACCGCTTTTTCCTGCATGGCTTCGAGCAATGCCGATTGCGTTTTAGGGGGTGTACGGTTGATTTCATCGGCAAGGATAATATTGGCAAAAACCGGTCCTTTAATGAATTTAAATTCCCGTGAATGATCAAGAATTTCTGTTCCGATGATATCGCTTGGCATCAGGTCGGGGGTAAACTGAATCCGTTTGTAATCAAGGCCAAGGGTATTGGCGATTGCATTGACCAGCATTGTCTTTGCAAGTCCCGGCACACCAATCAACAGGCAATGTCCACCGCTGAGCACGGAAATCAATACATTTTTTATTATATCATCTTGTCCTACAATTACTTTATGTAATTCGGCTGTCAGGTCTGCATATTTTTTACGTAATGCATCAACGGCTTCGACATCGTTAGTAAATACCATATTAAGAGATTTATTTTTTTAAAAAATCAGGGCAAGCGGCATATTCAGGAACAAGCTTGATATAAGTCGATTTACGTTTTTTATCAATCCAGCCTTTTATAAACTCAGCCTTTTTATTTTCGAGGGTTGCGTCCTGTATTCGCTGATAATCAAATTCAAGACTGGCAGTATGGGTTTCAGTTTTCGATTTTAACGAAACAATTTTAACTACGGTTCGCCCTTGTTCATCTTTCGATTCAAAAGGCTCTGAAATCTGTCCGGCCTGAAGATTTTTGATGGCAAATGCTACAGAAGATTCAATGTGTGATGCTTCAAAACGTGTAGTTCCGGTAGCAGGATTAAGAAGCAGCCCGCCATTGAGTCGGGTTTCCTTATCCTGCGAATATAATCCGGCAGCAACATCAAATTTCAGCGAGTCAGACCTGATAAGTGCAGCAATGGTATCGAGCGAACGTTTGGCCTCGAACACTTTTTTTGGATTGACTTTTGGAGTTATCAGGATATGACGGACATTGATTTTTTCACCTTTTCTTTCAATGAGCTGGATAATATGAAATCCATAGTCTGTTTTCACTATTTTCGACACTTCGCCGGGTTTCAGGTTAAAAGCAACAGCTGCAAATTCAGGAACAAGGTCTCCCCTGCCCACAAATCCCAGCTCTCCTCCGTTTTTTGACGAACCAGGGTCTTCGGAATACAAAATAGCAAGGGTGGCAAAATTTTCACCGTTGACTACCCTGTCGCGCAACTGGCGTAATTTCTCTTTCACTGCAAGAATTTCTGCTTCTTCGATAACAGGATATTTCACGATTTGCTGAATCTCGTATTCAGCTGGTACAAGCGGTATGCTATCGGGAGGTAAGCTTTTATAATATTTTCTCACTTCGGTGGGTGTAACTTTTAAATCGCCGGTAAGTTTGGCATGCATTCTCTGGGCTAATAACTGTTCACGGATTACTTCTTTAAAATCGGTCTTTATTTCAACCATGCTCTTTTTAAAATATTCTTCCAGCTTTTCTTCCGAACCAATCTGCGAAATAAAATAACTTATTTTCCGGTCCAGTTCCATATCCACATCGCGATCGGTTACTTCAATACTGTCAATGGCTGCCTGGTGAATCAGCAATTTCTGATATACCATCTGCTCAAGAATTTCACATTTGATATCGCCCTGAGAATAATATCCCTGTGCCATCATCTGCATCCGCTGGGTTTCGATATCCGATTCCATGATCATATTATTTCCTACAACGGCAATAATCTGATCGATGATTTTCTTGTCCTGCGAATAGGTGGCCAGACTTTGGAAAATAAAAATACAAATTAAAAAATTTCTCATTATTGCATGTTATTAATAAAATCCTGCCGGCTAAGGGCATCTTTGTAAATGCTGCTTTCAATATCTTTGATAAACTGAATTTTCCGTTTCTGTAATATCAGGTGCCTGATATTCTGCTCAACCAGCTCAATTGGGGCAATATCATCCTTTAAACGGTAATCGGAAATATAAAACAGATAAAAATATTGCTCATCATTGAATTCATGATATGGATTGCTCTTCAGAAATTGTTCTGCGTTCCATATTTCCCTGGGAACGAGGGTGGTGAATTCGTTATAGTAAAGCCAATCATTATTTATCTGGTAATGAATGTTATTCTGAAAACATATTTTTTCCAGTTCGCCCAGTCCGTCATCATTATCCGATTTGATGAGTTTTCTCAACTGATTGATTGCATTATAATTACGAGAAACCTTTACATATCTCATTTTAACAATAATACTGTCGTTCCTGAAATCATAAATATGAGAATGGTAAAATTGCTGTACCTCCTCATCCGAAATGGCCGTATCCATTTTCTGGTTCATCAGTTCCTGCTGGTAAGCATGTATCAGTAACGAAGCGCGGTATTCCTCAACCAGTTTGTCAATCTCGCTGCTGCTCTCACTTAAATTAAGAACTGCCTTTTGCAGCATAAGCTCCTGTGTAATCCAACGGTTAACATAAACTTTTAAAAAAGTAACCGAATCGGATTTGCTTTTCAGGGTTTTAGGATATTGTACATTATTCTCGTATAAATCTTTTGAGCCAACACGTGCCAGCAATTTTGAATCACCTTTATTCTCAGGGTGAATACAGGATACAATGAAAAATATCCACAATAAAAAACAAAACCTGTACATGGTAAGCAAAGGAATAACGATGCTATTTGAGTGTTTCAAGGACTTCTTTTTTGACATTTACAGGATATTTCATCCGGAGCTGTTCAATCCAGATTTTTTCGAGATAGTTCTGATAATCGGCAATGACCAGGCCACGGCATTCATCAAGTTTTTTCGGCTCAGGACTTCGTTTCGATCCGCTTACCACAACAAATTCGTTCTGGCCGGGTATGTAACTTCCTGTTTTCCAAAAATAATAATCAATTTTTGGCTGATCGCCTTTTGAGAATATGCCTGAAAATGAAGTCACCATACGGATGGTATCTTTGGTAAATTTCTTTTCAACATCGGCCGGGGTAAGCGGTTTATCTGTTTTTTTCAAAAGCAGTTTTTCAAGGTTCTTTTTCACCTTCTCATTTTTGCAGTAATACAGCGTTCCCTGGAAACGTTCATCCCACATGTAATTGTTTTTATTGCTTTCATAAAATGCCTGCAATCCGGCAGTATCCTGTACAGCTTTTGACCATACCATTTTATCAGTCAGTTCAAACAATAAAATACCGTCGTGATATTCCTGCATCAGGTCGCGGAAATCGGCATATTTATCCTCGAGTTTTGAATCTTCATAATCGAGTAATAACTTTTCGGTATACTGAGAAAATGCTTTATCAATAACCTGTTTCAGTTCAGTAAGTTTTTGTGAATATTTAAAAGTGGAAAGGTATTGGGCAAAATCCTGCTGTGTATAATTTTTACCGGCAAAACTGAAAAGATTTTTTTTCAGTTTTACTGCTTTGGCTACATCCCATGTTCCTTTCAGCATACTACTATCTGCCAGGGGATAAAATTCAGCAAGGCATTTGGCATCCACTTTAAACTGATATTCTTTTTTAAGCCTTTCAATGGTGGCCGATTTACTTTTTGCCAACCGCATATCTTTGGCCAGCTGGCTTTTAAATTTGGGTTTAACTTCTTCAAACGATTTTTGGGCATATTTTTCGAGCAGTTTGATAATATGCCAGCCATATGCTGTCTGAACCGGTTCGGTGTAATCGCCGGTGTTTTGTAATTTGAATGCAGCTGTTTCAAACTCAGGAATCATTCTTCCAGTTCCGAAAACAGGTAATTCACCTCCTTTTCTTCCCGATCCTTTATCGTCGCTGTAAATTTCGGCCAATTTGGCAAAATCTTTTCCCGCTTTAAGGCTGTCGTATAAAGCAAATATTTTTTCACGTGCTTTTTCAGCATCTTCGGGGGTAGTATTTCTGGGTGATGCCACCATAATATGGGCTACTTTAATTTCTCCCTGATTGGGGCGTTTATCGCTGACCCAGAGAAGGTGATAACCAAAACGGGTTCTGACAGGCATTGTAACCTTTTTTATCTCAGCATTATATGCAGCTGTTTCGAAGGGATAAACCATGCTGAACACGGTAAAATAACCCAGATCGCCCTGGTTATTTTTTGCAGACGGATCTTCCGATGTTTCTGCAGCCACTTTATTAAAGTCTTCGCCTTTAACTATATGGTCGCGGATTTTCATTATTTTTTTATAGGCAACCAGGGTATCGGCTGGCAATGCATCCTCGGTACATTGAACAAGGATATGCGAGGCACGGATATCCCATTTTGAACGTTCATACGCTTCGAGCAGCAATTCTTCATCTATTTTACTATCGGTCAGATAAGGTTTGGCTAACTGTTTGCGGTATCCGGCAAGTTCATCGATAAACGATTTTACGGTATCCATTTTTAACGATTCAGCTTCAATTACTTTGAGTTTGAAATTGATAAAAAGGTCAAGATATTCATCCACCGATTTTTTATCTACCTGGTTGCCCTGGCTGTTATTTTTGTAATAAATACGTTCAAACTCGGCTTTTGAAATGTCTTTGCCGCCAATATTCATTAAAATATCGGTTGGCATCTGTGGAAATCCGTAAAAAAATAAAGCTATTAAAACAAGAGTAACTGAAATGTGTTTCATGGTTGATATTGTTTTTTAATTAGTTATCGAGAATAATTGGGTGCTTCACTGGTAATTGTCACATCGTGAGGATGACTTTCGGCCATTCCCGAAGCAGTGATACGAGTAAACCTTGCCTGGTGCAGCGATTCAATGCTTTTTGCGCCGCAATATCCCATTCCTGCCCTTAATCCGCCAATGAGCTGGTAAAATACTTCGGTGAGTGTTCCTTTGTACGGAACCCGACCGGATATACCTTCGGGCACCAGTTTTTTCAGGTCATCTTCCATATCCTGAAAATAACGGTCTTTCGATCCCCGTTGCATGGCTTCAAGGGAGCCCATACCCCTGTAAGATTTAAATTTACGTCCCTGGTAAATAATTGTTTCTCCGGGCGATTCTTCCACACCAGCGAAGAGCGATCCGGCCATAATGGATGATGCACCTGCGGCAAGGGCTTTTACCATATCGCCCGAATAGCGGACACCTCCATCCGCAATGATCGGGATATTTTTACCTTTCAGGGCTTTGGCAACATCATAAATTGCAGATAGCTGCGGCACACCCACTCCGGCAATGACACGGGTAGTGCATATTGAGCCAGGCCCAATGCCGACCTTCACTGCATCAGCACCAGCCTGTGCAAGAAATTCTGCTGCTTCGCCGGTTGCTATATTGCCCACCACATAATCAACAGAAGGAAAAGCCTTTTTTGCATTTTTTAAAATCTCAACCACACCCCGTGAATGGCCGTGGGCAGTATCAATCACCACTGCATCAACACGGGCACCGACGAGGGCAGCAATCCGGTCAAGTGCATCGGGGGTAACACCTACCGCTGCAGCAACCCTGAGGCGGCCTTCATTATCCTTGCATGCATTGGGACGGTCTTTGGCCTTGGTGATATCTTTATAGGTAAGTAATCCTATCAGTTTATTATCTTTATCTACCACCGGTAGTTTTTCAATTTTATGTCGCTGTAATATTTCTGCTGCCTTTTCAAGATCAATGGTTTGTGTAGTAGTAATCAGATTTTTACTGGTCATTACCTTATGGATGGGTTTTGCCAGGTTGGTTTCGAAACGCAGGTCGCGGTTGGTAACAATTCCAATCACAATATTGTTGTGGTCAACAACGGGAATACCACCGATTTTAAATTCCGACATCAGCCGCAAGGCATCAGCAACCACAGCATCGGGATTAATGGTAATCGGGTCAATGATCATCCCGTTTTCGGCACGTTTCACCACTTTAACCTGCCTTGCCTGATTTTCGATGCTCATGTTTTTATGAATGACACCTATACCACCTTCACGTGCTATGGCAATAGCCAGGGCTGATTCGGTAACGGTATCCATGGCTGCCGAAACCAGAGGGGCATTCATCCTGATATTTCTTGAAAACCACGATGTTAATTCAACATCCCGGGGCAATACCTCAGAATATGCAGGTACAAGGAGCACATCGTCAAACGTGAGTCCTTCGCTGATTATTTTATCTTTTTCAAATGACATTGGGTCTTCCTGATTTTAAATCAAATTTGGCAAAAATACAAAAATTTAGCTTCATGGATATGCTTTTTTTGTTTATTTTTATGCGGAATTATTCGTCTTTATCTAAGTAATGATAACCATGAGTCAACAATACCATAGCCCAATTTAAATGATTGGCCATAATAAATTTGGTTAAATTGCTTTGTCCTATGGGTTTTTCTTTAATCATTTTTTTAATACCAGGATGAATATTTCCGTTTTAGATTGATCAATAACGATAAAAACAAATTTAAATTGTCCTTTTATGGACAGGTTCAGGCAGATTTTACAGAAATACTGGGGTTTCACACAATTCAGACCGTTGCAGGAAGAAATCATTGCTTCGGTGGCAGAGGGCAATGACACTTTAGCCCTGTTGCCGACAGGTGGCGGAAAATCACTGACATTCCAGGTTCCGGCTTTATATATGGAAGGACTTTGCCTGGTGGTAACTCCTCTGATTGCACTAATGAAAGACCAGGTCGAGAATCTTAACAGAAAAAATATCAAAGCACTGGCAATCCATTCAGGAATGGGGCGCAATGAAATTGCCAATACCATCAGCAATTGTATTTATGATAAAGAGGTCAAATTTTTATACCTATCTCCCGAAAGGTTAAAAACCGAACTGATAACCACTAATATAGCCAGTATGAGAATAAACCTGCTGGCCGTTGATGAAGCCCATTGCATTTCGCAGTGGGGATATGATTTCAGACCTTCGTACCTGCAGATTGCCGATATAAGATCGTATATTCCCGAAGTTCCGGTTCTTGCACTTACTGCTACCGCTACCCCCGATGTAGTGGATGATATTCAGCAAAAACTGCTTTTCAGGAAACCCAATGTACTTAGAAAAAGTTTTGAACGTAAAAACCTCGTTTATGTGGTTAGGCATACCGAGGATAAGCCAAAACAACTGTTAAAAATATGCCAGTCGGTAAAAGGCAGCGGCGTGGTATATGTCCGTAACCGCAGGGCAACTGTTGAAACAGCATCGTTACTACTGAAAAACGGAATTGCTGCCGGTTATTATCATGCCGGCCTGACACACAGTGAGCGGAATGCCAGGCAGGAAAGCTGGAAAAACAACAAAATAAGGGTTATTGTCTGCACCAATGCTTTTGGAATGGGTATTGATAAACCCGATGTCAGGTTTGTAGTCCACACCGATCTGCCCGATTCGGTAGAGGCCTATTTCCAGGAAGCCGGGCGTGCCGGACGCGATGGCAACAAAGCCTATGCGGTGTTGCTTTTCAACAAAAACGACCAGGATCAACTGGAAGAACGCATTGAAACTACTTTTCCTGAAATAAATTTCATTAAAAGGATTTACAACGCACTTGGCAATTTTTTGCAGGTACCTGTCGGACTTGGAACCTCACAATGGTTCAATTTTAACCTCGCTGAATTTTGCAATCATTACAATTTTGAAGCTATCAGCGCTTTTAATGCATTAAAAATACTTGAAAAAGAAGGATATATAGAATTAACAGATGAGATCAACCAACCTTCAAAAATCCATATTCAGGTCAACCGCGAAGATTTATATCATTTTCAGGTTGCCAACGAAAATTACGATGGTTTTATAAAACTGCTGCTGAGGTCATATACGGGTTTATTTCAAAACTATGTTGCTGTAGATGAGAATACCCTGGCGCGACGTTTTAAAAATGAAACAGATATCGTGATTAAATACCTTGAAAGACTGCACCAGGTTGAAATTATTGACTATGTTCCGCAAAAAAACTCACCAATGATCATTTTCACCCAACCAAGGGTTGATGAAAAATCACTTTACCTGACCAAAGAAAACTACCACCTGCGGAAAACAAAATACAAACAACGCATTGAGGCCATGCTGGGTTATGCCCTTACACAGACCAAATGCCGCAGCCAATACCTGCTTGCTTACTTTGGAGAATCCGGTTCAATTCGATGCGGGCAATGCGACATCTGCCTTTCGCGCAACGAATTGGGGTTAAATAAAGTTGAGTTTGACACCCTGCTTGAAAAAATAAAATCGCTGCTCAAAAACCAACCCATGAGCCTTGAACAACTTGCCGATTCGCAGGGTCAGGAAGCAGGTAAAACTGTTGAAGTGATCAGGTGGTTGCTCGATAACGGAAAAATCAGGCACAATAAAGCCGGACTGCTCGAATGGATTGAGAAACAAACCAAAGGAAAAAGTAAATAAGCACCATTTCTTTACAATCCAGGTCGTTATATTTTCCCGATTTCATTTTTGGATGTTCATCATGTTTACTGCAGCAGACCGTTTATCGATCCGCCAGGGCATATTGCTGATCGCCCGCTTGTGCAGATCACATCTGAGTAAATGTATCTTTTATGTCGAACTTCTCTTTAGTGGCAAAAAATTGAGTATCAGAATATTTCTTTCTTTATTGTGCTCAAAAAAATCTATAAACCAGCCAATGGCCAAATTAACCAATGATTATAAAAAAGTTACCTTTATTCAAAGATATAAAATGCGGAAAATTTATATCTTTGTCCTCGATTAATTATTTATGTAACTTGTAAGCCATTAATTTTTACATCATTTCGGCCAGTATATTTATGGGAAACAGCACTGTATGGTTTTTTATTTCTGATTTATCAAACATGACAGGCCTGCAAGCTTTAATGAATGTGTCTGCATCAGGATGGATGGAGATAGTTTTTTTTACCGCTTTAATATTCACTGTTTTCTTTCTTTTACGAAACACAATATTGTATAAATCACGCATCAGGATACTGGAAAAAAAAATCAGGTCGGACTCCGGAAACGGGCAAGGTACAGAAAACCTGGAAAAAGATGGAGACATATTGATAAGTTCGGCTTTCAATACAAAAACCGGCAATGCCATTATGCTTTTCAATGCTGTCGGAGATCTTGAATGGGTAAACGATGGGTTTCACCACCTTACAGGTTATACAAAAGAAGAATTTATCAAACTTTATGGACGCAACATCATTGAAATTAGCACCAACAAAGAAATACAAACCCTTATCGATAAGGCTGTTGCCAATAAAGAATCGGTAATTTATATTTCACAGAATATTACCATGTCGGGTAATCCGATATGGATGCATACTACCCTGACACCCATCTTCGGAAAAGACGGAAAAGTATCAAAACTCCTTGCCATCGATACCGATATTACCCATTTAAAAAAGGCTGAAGAAGAGTTAAACCGTCAGAAAGCCGAACTGGAAGAACAGCGCAACCATGCCATGCTGCAGAAAGATGAACTTGAAAAAGCTTTTAAGAAATCAAGCAAGCATCATATTCAACTGCAAAAAGCATTATGGATGAACGAAAAACAAAAAGATGAGCTTGAAAAACTGGTCGAAGTGATTAACAAACAAAACCGCGACCTTGAAAAAGCCAACTTTGAAATTAAGGAAGCCAGCCGGATGAAAGAAGTTTTCCTGACCAATACCAGCCATGAAATACGCACGCCATTAAATGCCATTATGGGTTTCACCAACCTGCTGATGAGCAATAATCCAAATCCTTCACAGCTCAATTACCTTCAGAATATCAAATCATCGGGCGATAACCTCCTGGTAGTGATAAACGATATTCTGGATTTTTCAAAAATTGAATCCGGAAAAATAACTTTTGAAAAAATAGGATTCAACCTGTACGACATTATTGAACATTGCCTCTCATCGCTTAATGTAAAAGCCATTGAAAAAAACCAGAACCTGAGCTGGCACATCGATCAGAAAATACCAAAAATTCTTGAGGGTGATCCTGTAAGGCTTAACCAGATTATAACCAACCTGATAGGAAACTCCATCAAGTTTACCCCGGCAAACGGAGCCATAAAGCTTGCCGTTGAATTGTTAAAAAATGAGAACAACCTCTATCAGCTTGAATTCTCAATTGCCGATAATGGTATTGGCATCCCCGAAGATAAATTATCGGGTATTTTTGAAAGTTTTACACAGGCTGAAAGCGATACAACCAGAAAATATGGCGGTACCGGTCTTGGCCTTGCCATTGTAAAGCAATTGGTACAGCTGCAGAACGGTAAAATATGGGTCGAAAGCAAGCTGGGGCAAGGTACCACCTTTTTCTTCCAACTTAGTCTTGAAGCCGGTTCAGTGGATGAATTAAAAAACGAATCGCCCGACAAAAAACGATCTGCACAGCCCTTACCCGATAACCTCAGAATACTGCTTGTTGAGGATAACCGCATAAACCAGCAGCTGGCACTTGATACTTTAAAGCAATGGAATAAAACTTTCACCATCGATCTGGCTGAAAACGGCCGTGAAGCCATTGAAAAAATAAAGCAAAACAATTACCACATTATTTTAATGGATATCCAGATGCCTGAGATGGACGGACGCGAAGCAACTGCTTATATACGAAAAAAAATGCCTCCGCCAAAATGTGATATTCCAATTATTGCCATGACCGCCCACGCTTTGAAAGACGAACGCCAGAAATGCCTTGACCTTGGAATGAACGACTATGTTTCAAAACCTTTCGATCCCAACGAATTATACAATAAAATACTGGTTTGCAGCCCGAAAGAAGCAATACCTGCACCCCAGGTGCCTCAGGAAAGCAAGCCGGAAGAAGCCAACGTGTATTTCAGCGAAAATTTCAGACAAAGAATTGACCAGTTAAAAATTATCGATCTCACACAATTAATCAAAATCTATAAAAACGACGAGGAAAAAATTAAAAAAATACTATTGCTCTATCTCGAATCTACCACACAGGAAATTAATACACTAAAAGAATCATATAACACCGAAAACTGGCAAGGTATGATGTCAAAAGCCCATACTTTGAAAACAAAAATGAACTACCTTGGTATAAAAGGCCTTGCCGAAGCAGCACGGTTAATCGAAAATTTTTCAAAAGAGCAGCGTGAACCGGACAAAATAAGCAAGCTTATCGAAATTTTAGAGGATGACTGGAAGGGTGTACAAGGCGAAATCAGTTTATTGATATTATGATACGCATTGATGTTGTTATCACGGTTTTTTTCTTTTTCCATTTAAATTCAAATATTTCAGCACAAAAGCACCTTCATGGCTGCCAGCCTTATGATTCTTTGCTGAAAACTGCCGGAGCACTCATGTCAGAAGACACAGACAGTGCCTTATCGCTTACTTTACAATGTTTAAATTTAAATGAACCTGAAAATAAAGGAAAAGCCTACGCCCTGGCCGGAAAAATATACCAGTCATCCGGGAATTCCGGCATGGCTCTGAAATATTACCATTTAGCTATTCCCCGACTGGCAGATGCCGGCGACTTAATTGCAAAAGCACGGGTAATCAATAACATAGGTATTATTAACGACCATTTAGGCCTTTATGATTCGGCCATGTATTATTATAACCAGGCTATTATAATTTATAAAAAAACAGGCGAAAATAATCTGCTGGCCGGCACTTTATCCAATTTAGCCATTATTTTTAAAAACACTGGCAGTTATCCTCAGGCCGAAAAAACCATTCAAACAGCACTTAAACTCATTAGCAAGGATTCATATCCATTGGAGCATGGAAATTTATTAAATACACTCGGATCGGTGTATCAAAGCCACGGGAATCTGGTTATGGCGCTTCATTTTTACAAACAGGCATACGAAAGTGATGTTAAAGCTTTGAATCACACAGCCATGTGCGATGCCCTCGACAATATGGGAATGATTTATAAGCATTGGGGCAATTACACATTGGCCATACAGAAATTCCAGGAAGCACTGACCATTAGTGAGGAAAACCATCTGATCTCAAACAAAGCCAATGCATTTTACAACTTAGGCAATATTATGCTCGAACAGGGCAAACCCGATATTGCACAGCAATACCTTACCAAATCACTGGTCATTTTCGATTCGCTGGGTATGGCAATTCGCAAAGCAGAATGTATGAGTAGCCTGGGTAATGCTTTTTTTGTCCTGAATATTCCTGTCAAAGCTGAAAATTATTACCGCGAAGCTTATCAATTATTCCTGCAAAGTGGTAATATCGACGGGATTATTGTCAGCCTGAAAGATATGGGCGATTTATTTGCCCTGCAAGAAGAAAATTATGAAAAAGCAATCAGTTCGTACCTTGAAGCTTTAGCTTATTGCCACAAAACAGGAAATAAAGAATATTTGCCATATCTGTATTTTCAATCGGGAGAAGCATACTGCAACATGCAAAATTTTTTACAGGCTGAGAAATATTTTCTTTCAGCCATACAGGCAGATGATGAACAGCCAGCCAGCCAGCATTCGAAAAAAGCCCGTGAAGCATTATCTGAATTATATGCCAGGCAGCATAACTTTAAAAAAGCTTATGAATTTCTTTTAAAAGCTAAAAATGTTGAGGACGCTGCCAAATATTACCAGAATGAAAAAATGATGGAAGAAGTATACGCTTCTTTCCAATTTGATAATCTGACCGACAGCCTTAAAAACTACCAGGCAGCTTTGAAAACATCAAATAGAAAATTATTTAACAATAATTTAATCATACTTTCCCTGTCAACATTACTGGTCATTGTGTCAGGACTATTGATTTATTATCGTTTCAGAAAAAAATAGATAAATCGAAAAAAAAATACCGGTTGTCAAAAAAACATTTCTATTGCAAATGAAATTTATTAAATTTGAAAATTACTAATCTCGAAAAATATGACAGGCAAATACATGATAATTCTTGTTGATGACGATTTTATCTTTCTTGAAATGCTCAAAGAAAGCCTCATCGACAACCCCGAACTCAACATTGTTGCTTTTCAGTCGGGTGAAGAATGCATCAATCACCTTCATCTGAATCCTGATGTGATTGTTCTGGATTATTTTCTCAACAGCGAGAACCCTGCAGCAAAAAACGGGCTTGAAATTCTCAAAAAAATCAGAGATGTAAATCCAAAAACCAAGGTAATAATTCTTTCCGGGCAGGAAGACGGAAATCTGGTGTATGAATTTGTACGCGAAAATGCAACCAATTATGTAGTTAAAGACGATAATGCTTTCGAAAACGTAAAAAAAGCCATCAACGATATTATTTATAAAAAATAAAATGATTACCCTGTTCAGAAAAAGGGAAATCATCAGAATTTCCCTTTTTTTATGATCAGAATTGATAAAATTTCTGCCAATGACACGGAAAGACGAGTTTCTCAATAATGTAAAAGAGTTTGCCACCATCAGCGAAGAATTCTGTTATTTTCTTGAAAAAGCAAATCAAAGAAGTTTTAAAGAGTTCTTATCACTTGCACAGAAACTTACATCACTTTTATATCTTAAAGCCTCATTGCTGCCTGATATAAGCAATATCAACAACGAAGAAATCGAAAAATTTGTTACCGAAGAAGCATGGACTGCCATTCATGAATCGGTAAAAAAAATCATGAAAAACCACAATTTTTATCATCTGTGCGACAATCCTGAAAATGACGGCCAGACACTTTCAATTGCCGAAGATATGGCTGATATTTACCAGGATATCAAAGATTTTACAGAACTATATAAAACCGGCGTTTACGACATGATTTATGACGGAACAGCCGAATGCAGAAATAATTTCAGACATTACTGGGGGTTGAAAGCACTGAATGCCCTGAGGGCAATACATTTAATACTGGTTTCATCATCCGATTCGGTAACAGGTTCCATAAAAGATGAGTTCGACAATTCATCATGGATTGCAGATGATAAAGCCGATGAATAATTATGCCGGCGATATAACCCGCGATGAGCTTAACAAGCTGCCTGTATTCCATTTCGATCAACGTATTTCTGTGATTGATGATTACAGATCGCTGAAAGAAGCAGTTACCCGCATCAGCCAATGCAACATACTGGGGTTCGACACAGAAACTAAGCCCTCATTTGCCAAAGGCAAATCAAATCCTGTTGCATTGTTGCAGCTGGCCTGCCACAATGAGGCTTTTCTTATCCGTATTAACAAATTAGGCCTGCCCGGTCAAATTACAGATATTTTACAAAACCCTGCCATCATTAAAGCCGGGGTTGCTATCCGGGATGACCTGAAACTCCTGCAAAAAACAAAACCTTTTATGCCAAATGGTTTTGTTGAACTGCAAACCTATGTAAAAGATTTTGGCATACAGGCAAACAGCATTAAAAAAATAAGCGGTATTGTTTTACAGGTTAGGGTTAGTAAAAGCCAGCAACTGAGCGACTGGCAGGCAGATATACTTTCCGGCAGCCAGCTGAAATATGCAGCTACCGATGCATGGGTCTGCTACCAGATTTATTCTATCCTGTCAAATCATCAGGGAAAATGAGTTATCCAAAAGTTTTCTTAAAGCACGGCAAAGAAGCCTCGGTGAAACGATTCCATCCATGGATATTTTCAGGTGCTATCCATTATTCTGAACCAGACCCCGAAGATGGCGATATTGTTGAAGTATACTCAAGTGACAGGAATTTTCTTGCCATGGGCCATTTTCATCATGCCACTATTGCAGTGCGGATTTTAAGTTTTGACCAGGAAACAGCCAGTTATGAGTTTTTCAATCAGAAAATACAATCAGCCATACGTTTACGATATGAAATGTTTGGAAAATGCACCAATACCAACGTTTTCAGGCTTATTCACGGCGAAGGCGACGGACTACCCGGTTTGGTGGCCGATTATTACAATGGCGCAGTAATTCTGCAGTTTCATTCCTATGGAATGTTCCGGCACCGTGATATTATAGCTGAAATTGTTTTAAAAAACCCATTTTTTAAAGTTGATCTTATTTACGATAAAAGTGCCAACACCCTGCATAAAAAATACAATCCGGAAGACAAACTGCTTTATGGGAAAAATGAAACCAAAAGAACAGTCTCCGAAAATGGTTGTCTTTTTAACATTAACTGGATTGACGGCCAAAAAACCGGCTTTTTTATCGACCAGCGCGAAAACCGTACATTACTTCAAAATTATTGCGATGGCAAAACTGTAGCCAATGTTTTTGGCTACACCGGCGGATTTTCGGTATATGCTTTTCAGGGAGGTGCTCAAGAAGTCTGGACTATTGACAGTTCTCAAAAAGCCATTGAAATGGCAACAGAAAATATGCTGCTAAACAGCGTTGAGCAAGACAGGCATAGTCCGGTTTGTGCCGATGCATTTGATTTTTTGTCTGAAATACACTCCGGGTTCGATATAATCATCATCGACCCTCCGGCATTTGCAAAGCATAACACTGCGCTCGGCAATGCCCTTCAGGCATATAAAAGGCTCAACCAGAAAGCAATTGAGAAAATCAGACCGGGAGGATATTTATTTACATTTTCATGCAGTCAGGCAGTATCGGTAAGCCAGTTCAGACAATCCGTTTTTGTAGCCTGTGCAAATACCCGGCGCAATTTCAGGATTCTTCATCAGATGGGCCAGCCACCCGATCACCCGGTGAGCATTTTTCATCCCGAAGGTGAATACCTCAAAGGGTTGGTTTTACAGGTTGATTGATGCCCCAAATAGTCTATTCAAAAAAAATCAGAAAAACCGGCATAGAGCTACCATCAGTTTATACTGGGTTATGGGTTTGGTGAGATAATCGTCACATCCTGCCTGCATGCAAAATTCCCTTTCCTCGTCAAAAGCAAACGCAGTCTGTGCAATTACAGGCAACTCAGGCTTAATCTGTTTCAAAATCTTGGTAGCTTCGTAACCACTCATAACCGGCATTTGTATATCCATCAGGATGGCATCGACATTTTTCCCGCTTCTGACATATTCAACAGCTTCTGCACCGTTACGCGCTCTTATAACATAAGCATTGAGCTGTTTAAGCAGAAAATCGAGATAAACAAAATTGGTGTCGGTATCTTCGGCAATCATGATAATTTTATCTGTCAGATTAACCTGGTGCAGGGTACTGGTTTCAACTTCCGTCTTAATGGCATAAGCCGGGGCCTGGTAAGGCAATTCAAAAATGAATATGGATCCTTTGCCGGGTTCAGAATCACAATGAATATGCCCGCCCAGTAGTTCTACCAGGCTTTTTGTTATGGCAAGGCCAAGCCCGGTGCCACCGTATAATCTTGTAAGCGAATTGTTTGCCTGTCTGAACCGTTCAAAAATAATATCCCTGTAGGCCGGATCGAACCCAATTCCTGTATCTTTTACATAAAAACGTATCTGGTTTTGCATGCCCAGTTCACACCCCAGTTCAACAAATCCTTTTTCGGTAAATTTAAGGGCATTGTTCAGTAAATTCGACAGAATCTGTTTTAAACGGTATTCATCCGATTCAATGACAAGGTTTCTGATGGTTGATTCAATATTGAGTTTCATTTCAATCTGGCTTTTTGCCGATTTTTCTTTCTCTTCATTGAATTGCTGGAATATCTCCTCAAGGAAACTGCCAATTTTAATATTGGACAATCGCATGATCAGATGTCCCGACTCAATTTTCGACAAATCCATAATATCGTCGATAAGCCTCATCAGAGAAAGGCCACTCTTTACAATAAGCTGCAGATAATCATTTCTTTCAGTGGGTGACAGGCTAGGCAATTTCAATAAATTGGAAAAACCCAGGATGGCGTTCATCGGGGTACGGATTTCGTGCGACATATTTGATAAAAACGCATCTTTGAGTTTCGAAGCTTCTTCAGCTTTTTCAAGTGCAACTTTTAGATTGCGTTCAATGGCCTTTTGTTCAGAAATATCGCGGTACAACCCAAAAGTTCCGACCTGTATGCCGTCAATATAAACCGGAGTGCCAATGAGTAATACATCTATCATGGCACCGGATTTATGCATACGGGTAGTTTCAATTTTTATACTGTTCCCGACCGCAATTTTCTGGGTAATTCCCATTGCTTCGTCAATCTTGTTGCCTGAAGCAAGGAAAGTATCAATAACCCGTCCATATAGCTCATCACGGTTGTATCCAAAAAGATTTTCAAATTCCTTGTTAACCAACAGGATATGGCTTGTAAGGTCGCACAGAACCAGTGCTTCGGGAGAATTCTGAAGTAATTGTTCAAAATAAGCTTTTTCGGTCCGGTAAGCATCTTCCATTTTCTGCCGTTCCTTAATCATCTCGCCGGCTGTTACAGCAAGCATTTTAAATTCATCAAAATAAATCCGGCTTTCATCTATCTCAATGTTTTGTCTTGCTGCCTTGGTAAAGAAAGTATCCAATTCGGTAAAGGTCTGTGAAATTTTCCGGCTCACACTTTTTGATGCCCTGATAATGATAAAAATAATGACCAAAGCAATGCCCATCAGCAGCAAAAGCTCAAGTAACAAATTGATTACAAGCCTTCCGCGAAGTTTAGAAATGCGTGCATCCTCTTCACCAAGGGGCTGGCTGGCAACAATCATCCATTTCCAGGGTTCATAGGCAGTAACATAAGAAATATACCCGATGTTTCTTGATTTTTCATTATTATACCACAAAAAACTTACCATCCCCGAACGTAGTGAATCAATAACCCTTTTATATTGCTGCATAACCTTCACACCATTTTTATCGGTCATTTCCCATTGGTTTGAGCCAACAAGTTCACGGCTTATCGGATCCCATAAAATAAGCCCATCAAATGAATACACTGAAATATGCTGATTGCTGCCTATCCTGAGCAATGAAATTCGCTCAAGAATCTCGCGTTGCAGATTTTCAAGGTTCGAATCATGATAATCACTGGTAGCTATGATCCATTTCTTTTCATTAAAAACCTTTACATAAGCAATTTTGTCAACATACGAATTATCAGAGGCCTGAAGCCGGTAATTCATAAAACCCGCCTTATTGGCCACTGCAAAATCAATAATTGACTTAATTAATTTATTATTCCTGTTATTGGTATTTTCAAGCTGTTTTTCGGATGGATATAAAATAATATTTCCCGATTCATCGATGATAAAGAAAAACGAACGGCCATTGTTGTAATTTATTCCGCCAAGAACCGTTTTTACAAGATTACGGAAATCCATTTCACCCATGCGATGTCCATAAACTGCATACAAATCAGAGATTACTTCATGGGCTTCATTACATCTCGATTTCAGAAGGGCTTTTGAACGACGGTCATTTATACTGATGGCGTAATTTATATAATCTATAATCCGTGTTACTTCAGCTTCAAGCTTTTCGTCACGTAAATTGATATATTTCGATTCAATCTCATATAAATCAGATACATATACATTTATTCGAAGGATTATCCAAAGAATACTGATAATAAAAACAGTAATCAAAGTAATAGCAATCCATGAAATGCGGATAAGCCGGCTCAGGCTTCCGGCCGATTTCAATAGCCATTCAATCCATCTTGATAAAACCATCGCCACCCGGATAATAATGTTCTAAATAAATAAAATACCCGTTTAATTGCAAAAAAAATTACAGATTAAACTTATTATTCCTGCATACATCGAAAAGAATTGGTTTAAAAGATTTTCAACTTTAATTTCAGGTATAAATCCCCTGAATAATTATAGTCGTATTACTATTTCCAGCTTATGAACAGAACCCAAAATAATATGAAAAGGCATTTTTTCAACATCCAGACTATACCAACACGCTGCAATGATAGATAAATTATTAATTAAAAATCAATAATTTATACTTTTAACCTGTATGAGTCTATTCCATAAGCAGATTTTTTTTGGCCATCGGGAATAATAGCTTTTTAAAATATTAAATTGCATCAAAAATCAATTATGAAACTTAGGCCTGAAAACCTGAAAGAATCAACCAGTTTTCTGAACCTGGTACTTGACAATATTGTTTCGGCAGTATTTATCAGCAACGAAAATGCAGAGATACAAAGCATTAACGATTCATTCCGGAACCTTTTTGCAAAAAAAGAAGACCAGATTATAGGGCAGAAATGCGGTAATGTTTTTGGATGTGAATATGTTATAAACGAGCATAAAGATTGTGGGTCCACCTCAAATTGTTCGGGATGTATTTTCAGGTCGGCGCTTATTTCCACATTTATGACACACCAGCCAGTATTACGGCGTAAAATGTCAAGACGCTTTTTCATTAAAAATAAAGTATACCAGAAATATTTTGAATTTACCACGCGGTTTATTACTTTCCAGGAGAAAGACATGGTGCTTATCATTCTGGATGACATTACCGAAAAAGAAGAGCATAAACTTAAACTTCAGGATCAGAACAAGGAGCTGATTCAGCTTAACCGGAAAAAAAATGAATTTCTGGGGATGGCTGCACATGACCTGAGGAGCCCGGTTGCCCAGATAATTGCTCTTACAAGCATATTGAAAGAACCTGAAAGGATTAATAATATCAGGATACGCAAAAAAATTCTCCGGGATATTCACCAGCAGGGTTATTTTGCCTTGAGTGTTATCAATGATTTTCTTGATTTCAGCCTTATTGAATCGGGAAAAGTTAAACTGAACAGGAAGAAAATCCAATATGGCAATTTTATAAAGCATCTTGCCGGGCTTAACCAGATGCTTGCCGATAAAAAAGATATCACTATTGATTTACAGCTGCCCGATGATTTACCATTTCTTCACATCGACAAATCTAAGATAGAACAGGTAATTAACAATCTGATCAGCAATGCAATTAAATTTTCACCGGGAGGCAGTCAAATTGAAATCAGAATAAAATCAGACGGAAAACAGGTCTTTACCTTTGTCAACGACCAGGGTACAGGTATTTCTGAAGAATTGCAAAAAAAACTATTCGACCCTCTGCAAAAAATCACTACTCCCGGCACTGATGGGGAAAAAGGGACAGGCCTGGGGTTGCTTATTTCAAAACAGGTTGTTGAAAGTCATGGAGGCGCTATAGGGTTTTCCGGAAATGCCCAGGGAGGTTCATCTTTCTGGTTTTCCTTACCAATTCCTATAAAAAAATAAAAAGGCTGCCCGGAAAAAAAGGACAGCCATAAACTTAAATAAATACAGCCATCAGGCTAATGTAGCCACCATGATAGCTTTAATGGTATGCATGCGGTTTTCTGCCTCGTCAAAAACAACCGAATGTTTTGATTCAAAAACTTCATCGGTTACTTCCATTCCATCGAGGTGATATTTCTGGTAAATTTCTTCACCGATTTTTGTATCGCGGTTATGAAAAGCCGGGAGGCAATGCATAAATTTAACATTGGGGTTTCCGGTCATTTTAACTGCTTTCATGTTCACCTGGTAAGGTTTAAGCAATTTAATGCGTTCAGCCCATACGGAATCAGGTTCGCCCATTGAAACCCATACATCTGTATAAAGAAAATCAACGCCTTTAACGCCCTCTTCAACCTTTTCGGTTAAGGTTATTTTTGCACCGGTTTCTTTTGCAATTTTGCGGCACTGGGCTACCAGCTTTTCTTCAGGCCAGCAGGCTTTTGGGGCAACAGCCCTGAAATCCATACCCATTTTGGCAGCTCCTACCATCAAAGAATTTCCCATATTGTTCCGGGCATCGCCCAGGTATGCAAAAGCAACTTTTTCGAGGGGTTTACCGGCATGTTCCATCATGGTAAGAAAATCGGCCAGTATCTGTGTGGGATGAAACTCGTTGGTAAGCCCGTTCCATACTGGCACACCGGCATATTTTGCCAGTTCTTCAACAATAGACTGTCCGTATCCGCGGTATTCGATAGCATCATACATGCGACCAAGCACCCGGGCGGTATCTTTCATGGTTTCCTTTTTACCAATCTGCGATCCAGATGGGCCAAGGTAAGTAACATGAGCGCCCTGGTCGAATGCAGCAACTTCGAAAGCACAACGTGTTCGGGTTGAGTCTTTTTCAAAAATGAGGGCAATGTTTTTACCGGTAAGTAAAGGTTTTTCGGTTCCTGCATATTTGGCTTTTTTCAGGTTGACCGATAATTGAAGTAAAAACCTGATTTCTTCAGGTGTGAAATCGAGCAACTTCAACAGACTGCGGTTTTTAAGATTGAATGCCATAATATCAATAATTATTAGATTAGTTAATTTTCATATTTCATTGTAATTTTTGTTCCATAATTCGTATCCGGAAGCAGGGTTGCCTCGGTAATAACAGCCATTTTACCCCCTCCTTCAACAAAATTGAGACAGGCTTTGATTTTCGGAGCCATGCTGCCTTCGCCAAACATACCCATATTCAGATATTTGGTTGCGTCGGCATAGTCGAGAAATTCGAGTTTCTGTTCGTTTTCTTTTTTATAATTAATGTAAACAAATGACACATCAGTAAGAATATAAAACTCATCAGCATTGACAATACGGCCAACCATTGCCGATGCCAGATCTTTGTCAATAACGGCTTCGGCCGGACGGACATGATTTTTTTCGTCGATATAAACCGGAACGCCACCTCCACCAACAGTGATCACGATATTGCCAGCCCTTGCAAGAGTTTCAACAGCATCGGCATTCATAAAATCGATCGGTTTGGGCGATGGAACTACCCTGCGCCAGCCACCGTGGGCCTTCACTTCTTCCTTAAAAATCCAGCCTTTATCGGCTGCAAGTTTGTCGGCATCTTCTTTGGTATAAATTTTCCCAACCCGTTTGGTCGGGTTTTTAAATGCCGGATCATTTTTATCTACAACTACCTGTGTAACAAGGGTAACTACATTGCGTTTAATCCCTTCTTCAATTAAAACATTACGCAATATACGTTCAATCATATAACCAATACCACCCTGAGAATCGGCAACACAAATATCAATTGGCATCTGGGCAATCTGGTACATCTGCTCGCCGGCATCGTTGCGCATCAGGATATTTCCAACCTGTGGGCCATTGCCATGGGTTATAATGATATTGTATCCTTCTTTTAAAAGATAAACCACATTTTTCAGTGTGTCATAGGTGTTTTGCTCCTGTTCTTCAATGGTTCCAACCTGTGTACCCCTGAGCAAGGCATTTCCTCCAAGGGCGATAACTGCTAATTTATTCATATACTTAAAGTTATTTTCATTTTGTAAAGCAGCAAATCTATACATTTTTTTTTAAAATCCGAAAATTCGTGCCAGTATGTTTAAAAACAGATTTTAACAAAGCCTTTTGATAACCCGGCACGTAGAAACTTACAGGAATTTTCAAAATCCTGATTTCCAAAAAAAATGAGTGGTGTATGGTTTTATCAAAGTTACCATATTCAGGAGTTTCATTTTATTAAACTCCCTTTGAATAATTATCTTCTTATACTCAGTTTTTCAGTCTACAAGGGATAGATCGGTTTTGTAAACAGGTCAATTGACAATTACTTTTATTGTTTTCACCCCACTTTTGTAAATTACTCTGCAAAAATACACACCAGCTTTCAGATGAGGATAAATTATCTCCGTATCATGAGAGATATAAAAAACGCCGGCACTTTGGCCTTTTACCGTAAGCAATTCCAGTTGCCCTTCAGAAATACCGGTAATAGTCATCGGTCCGGAAACTTTTAGCGGATTTGGAAATATGTGAATATCATCCGTTTCACCTTGTGAATGAACCGATAACAATTGCTCGCAATCCCATGGAATTCCAATTTCTTCTCCTGTTTTTTTATAATAAACAATCCGGTCAAACTGATATCCACATGCTCCATGCCATGCATAAGGCCCGCCCAATCCGATAAAAAATCTGCCGATATTCAGCTGGGAATTGTAAAAAGTATTCTCATCCGTTTTATTTAACTTACCAACAAGCGGGTGCCAGCAATCATCATAAAAACCAAAATTTCCGGCAAAATTTTTATAGGGTTTTTCTGATAAGCCCGAATTGGCAAGAAAAAAATAGTTACCACCATTTTCAAAGCCCTGCCCCGGCAACAGTGACAAATAATTCAAATCTGAAAGTATATACTTTTCTGTAATTGTATCGTGACGTCGGTTAATAATATATTGCCCGTTTATAAAATCCATTTGCTTTGAATAAATACATTGTTCAGTTTCATAGGAAAGGGTATCACCATTTTGAGAAATATATCGTGCCAGGTATTTTTTAGCCAGCCGGTAATCTTTGCAAAGCAAATAAACTGATGAAACAAGCATTGAATCAGCTACATGAGTATGAATTTCATCACCGGGTGAAAAATCAAATATTTCAGCAGCCCCAAAATTATGGAAGCCAATATGGACGGTGTTATTTTCAAAACCGCACAAATCCCATTGTCTGCCGGTAATATAAGGGTTAACGTCTTGAAATTGAACGCCAAAATCGTAAAAACTTGTTGTTTTTATTAATCCGTATAATTTACTGATCCAGATATAAAAAACACTTCTTTTTTTGTTGTTATATACTGATATGTACTTTACACTGTCTGAAAGGCTAATAAAAGATGCCCATCCAACTGAGTCGACCTGTGCTGTATATTGCACATTTTCATGAAAGTAAAAAGGCCAGGTTTGGCCGGGAACAGCATTTGGCTTAACAACGATGGTATCGTTAACTGCATTAAAAAACAAGCAGGTACCATCATTCAGACGGATCATTTTCTCTCCCATCCAGGTGCTTCCTGAAATGGTATAACAAAAATTTGAATCAGGTAACTGGGCAAGACCACGATGAAAAAAGAATTGGGATTCATTACCGGTATGTTTCACCGAATCAACCCTTAACGGGTGTATAACAAAATTATCGTCATAAATATAATCTTCATAGGATGTCTGATACCATAAAATCGTTTGTTCAGCAACCGGTTGGTAATTCTGTGCATTCAAATTAGAAATAAAACCAAATCCGACAACAGGTAAAAGCCATAAGATTTTCATATTACGATTGTTTTTAATGAGTGATATATTTCTTCCATTGTAAAAATAATATTTTAAAAAAGAAAAACTTGTTTTTCATTCATATTCTTTTGCTTGGGCATTTAAAAAAAAACCCTTAGGTTTGTTTCAAATAAAAGGGAATATGTTTTTCAGAACAGTTTTAATGTTGATGATCGGGCTGTTTTTCAGCTTTTGCACCCATCATCGGCAAAGTGAAAAACTGAAAGAAGGCACTATCCTGTATAAAGTGAGTTATGGACAGACTCCGGCTGAAAATCCTGTCATAAGCCTCATGCCCGAAACGGTATCAATGAAATTCAAAAAAGGAAAAACCGCGATGGAACTTAGCGGATGGCTCAATATTTTTTCAGCAACCATTATCAATGATTTCGAAGAAAAAAGTTCAACTACCCTGCTTAAGATTCTGAACCGGAAATACTTTTATAAATCACATCTGAGCGAACCAATTATTCAGTTTGATGTTGCCCCCGGCATGCAAATCAATTTAAAAGAATCAGATACAATGATAGCAGAAATTCCCTGCCGTCTGGCTTATGTAACATTTAGCGATACAAATAATTACAAACCTTTTTATGTCTATTATACCGTTATGACAGGTATTGATTCACCAAACCGTTTTTCACCCTATAAAAATATTAATGGAATGCTGATGCAGTTTAATGTATCTTTCCGTAATATCCCTATGACCCTTAAAGCTTCTGCTTTTGTTGCCGGCAAAATACCCGATTCGGCTTTCTCTGTCCCCGACGGCTATGAACCGGTTGACCGTGAAACCTTGTTGGCCATTATTGACAGTCTGATATGAAATATCGCCGGGGCTGACTGAAACTTTAGGTTATTAAATTTTTTTATTGCCGCTACTCGATTATTTTTGCAAAACAAAATGCATGGTTTTAAATGGCCAGAAAACTGAACGAAGAACCGGAACAACCGGGAAAAAATGCGTCTAAACAACAAAAAAACAGCTCGTTATGGAAAGATGAACGGCTGCGGATAATTCTTGGTATTACAACCCTGATTATGGCTGTTTTTACATTCATTGCCCTGTTCAGTTATCTTTTTACCTGGAAATCAGACCAAAGCAAACTTGACCTTGATTTTTATTCGTTTATTACCGATTCGGCCATTACGGTCGAAAACTGGCTTGGAAAAACCGGTGCCCTGCTCGCTCACAGGCTTATTTATAAGTGGTTCGGGTTAGGTTCATTTGCCCTTGTGTTAATCATGGTGGTTTTGGGATTGCGATTCTTGCGTTACCGCGTTATGCCTTTGCGTCTTACCATCAAACAAAGCCTGGTCTGGATGATCTGGGTTTCGGTATTTCTTGGCTATATTTTCGGAGGCCATGGATTTCCATTCGGCGGGGGGCATGGGTATTTTATGGCCGATTGGTTAAACGCCCTGCTCGGGAAAACCGGAACATTTTTCTTTTTGTTATTATTCATTTTTATTTTCATGACTTTCTCTTACGAATGGTTTATCCCATTTGTAAAAACCAGTTTCAGGTTTATAAAAGCAAAATGGAAATCATTCCGGGTATGGCTGCGCAATGCCACATTAAAACCTTCAGAAAATATTGAACAACAATCGCTTGTTGCCGAAGAAGAGATTACGGCTGATTCGGGAAATGAAACGGTACTGGTTGAAAATGAAGATAAAACAATTATAAACGGGAATGATCCTATCAATGAAGAACCTGACCTTCAAAACCATGAAAATCATGAACCTGATTTTGAAATCGTTGTAAAAACCGATGATGAGGTCATAGAAAATGACCCCTCTGAAGAAATTGCAAATGAAGAGGATAAAAATGCCGGACCTGTTTCAGAATCAGAAAATACCGAAGACAATACCACGTTCGAAGTGGTAAAAATTGAAAATGAAGAAATCAGCGACGAAAATTACACCATTGAAGCCCTGGGAGAGTACGATCCTACCCTTGACCTGTCGGGTTACAAATTACCATCGCCCGATTTGCTTGAAAGATACGACAATTCGGTATCATCGGTTACCAACGAAGAGCTGATTACCAATAAAAACAAAATTGTTGAAACGCTTGGTAATTATAAAATTCTTATCAACTCAATCAAAGCTACTATCGGCCCCACTGTTACCCTGTATGAAATAGTACCTGCACCGGGAATTAAAATCAGCAAAATTAGAAGCCTTGAAGATGATATTGCTTTAAGCCTTTCGGCCCTTGGCATCCGTATTATTGCCCCCATTCCTGGCAAAGGAACCATAGGCATTGAAGTGCCCAACCAGGTTCCGGAGGTTGTTTCGATGCGCTCGGTTATCGTAAGCAAAAAATTCCAGGAAATGAAAGCCGAGTTACCGGTGGTGCTTGGCAAAACCATTTCTAACGAAATATATACATTTGATCTTACACGAATGCCACATTTGCTGGTAGCGGGTGCAACCGGACAGGGAAAATCGGTAGGGCTCAATGCTATCCTCACATCATTGTTGTATAAGAAACATCCTTCACAACTCAAACTGGTGATGATTGACCCTAAAAAAGTTGAACTCACCCTGTATTCAAAAATAGAAAAACATTTCCTTGCCAAACTTCCCGATGCCGAAGAATCTATCATTACGGACACACAAAAGGTAATTTATACCTTAAATTCGCTGTGCATCGAAATGGATCAGCGCTACGAACTGCTGAAAAAAGCCCATACCAGGAATATCAAAGAATATAACGCCAAATTTATCCAGCGCAAACTCAATCCAAACAACGGGCACAAATACATGCCTTATATTGTGCTTGTTATCGATGAATTTGCCGACCTGATCATGACGGCAGGCAAAGAAATTGAACTGCCACTGGCACGACTTGCCCAGCTTGCCCGCGCCATTGGAATTCACCTGGTTATTGCAACCCAGCGGCCTACCACCAACATTATTACCGGGCTTATAAAAGCCAATTTCCCTGCCAGGATTGCCTTCAGGGTTACCTCAAGCATCGATTCTCGCACAATACTTGATGCAGTAGGAGCCAACCAGCTCATCGGACGAGGCGATATGCTTGTGTCTAACGGAAGCGAAATGGTCAGGGTTCAATGCGCTTTTATCGATACGCCTGAAATTGAACGCATTACTGAAGCGATCTCTTCACAGCAGGCTTACCCAACAGCATTTTACCTGCCCGAATATGTCGACGAAAACGCCCAGGATATAGCAGACATCGACCTTTCAAAAAAAGATTCATTGTTTGAAGAAGCTGCAAGACTGGTAGTTATTCATCAGCAAGGATCAACATCACTGATACAGCGAAAATTTTCCATCGGCTATAACCGTGCCGGGCGCATTATGGACCAGCTTGAAGCTGCAGGAATTGTAGGACCAAGCGAGGGAAGCAAAGCCAGACAGGTGATGATTACCGATGAATATTCACTCGAACAAATGCTAAATCGTATAAATAATTGATATATGAACAGAATTCTGACCTTTTTATTGATTGCTCTGAGCTTAACTGCTGCTGCACAGAAAGATCCGAAAGCCAAAGAAATACTCGACCTGGTTTCAAAAAAAATCAGATCGTTTACCACCATTGAAGCAAAATTTGTCAATATCATGGAAAACCAGAAAGAAAAAGTTTCGGAATCCATTGACGGTAAACTCATGCTGAAAGGAAAAAAATACAGAATTGAAGTTCTTGGAGTAATTACCCAATGTGACGGAGCAACAAAATGGGTTTATATGCCTGAACCTAATGAAGTTACTGTCACATCTATCTCTGACATGACTCCTGAAGAGAAAGAAGGAAATCTGCTTGCTGACCCTACTGAGATTTTTACCATTTACGAAAAAGGGTTTAAATACCAGTATATGAATGATGAAATTATTGATGGAATTAAAAACGCACTGATCGAACTGGTTCCCGAAGACAGGGAGAAACCCTATTTTAAAATCAAACTGTATATCGATCGTGATAAAAGTACACCCAGTTCATTGATGTATTTTGGAAAAGATGGAACACGTTATAATATTAAAATAAAAGAATTTAACCCAAATGTCCTCATGGATGATGCTTTGTTTGTATTTAATAAAGCAAAATATCCCGGTGTCGAAGTAATTGATCTGAGGGAAGAATAACCCATCGGTCAATTTTTTACAAACCTTAATGCAATTATTGTGAAAACGCTGATTACACATATAAAAAAACTGGCACAGGTTGAAAAAATGCCAAGGCTTAAAGTGGTCGGGGCAGCCATGCAACATATCGAAAGCATTGAAAATGCATATCTGCTGTTGGATGATCATAAAATTGCCTCTTTCGGACCTATGTCAAAATTACCTGTAATGTCAGACAATGAATTGATTACTGAAATCAATGCCTCAGGAAAAATGGTAATGCCTGCCTTTTGTGACCCTCATACCCATATTGTTTTTGCCGGAAGCCGTGAAATTGAATATATCGATAAAATAAAAGGCCTGACTTATGAAGAAATAGCCAAACGCGGTGGTGGCATTCTCAATTCGGCAAAAAGACTGCACCAGGCTTCGGAAGATGAACTTTACGAAACCGCCCTTGAAAGAATTAAAGAAATTGCTTCTTTCGGGACCGGTGCCGTTGAAATAAAAAGTGGATACGGGCTTAATACCGATGACGAACTTAAAATGCTCAGGGTTATTAAAAAGCTGAAAGAAACCACACCATTAATCATTAAATCCACATTTTTGGGTGCTCATGCCATTCCGGAACCTTATAAAGGCCGGCAGGAAGAATTTGTTGACCTGGTAATCAATGAAATGATTCCGGCTGTAGCTGCCGAAGACCTTGCCGATTTTATTGATGTTTTTTGTGATAAAGGATTTTTTACGCCCGAAGATACCGAACGCATCCTGATGGCTGGAATGAAATATGGTTTAAGAGCAAAAATCCATGCCAATGAGCTTGATTTCTCGGGAGGAGTTCAGGTTGGGGTTAAATATAATGCCATTTCGGTTGACCATCTCGAATATATCGGACAGGCTGAGATTGATGCCTTGCTCGGTTCAGAAACCATGCCCACTGTGCTTCCCGGAGCAGCTTTCTTTCTTAATCTGCCGTTATCACCTGTGCGACGCATGATTGATTCCGGTCTGCCGGTAGCTATGGCGTCAGATTTTAACCCTGGAAGCTCACCATCAGGGAATATGAAGTTTATCATGTCGCTGGGTTGTATAAATTATAAAATGTTGCCCGAAGAGGTTATCAATGCTGTAACCATCAATTCTGCCTATGCCATGGGAATAAGTGATATTGCCGGATCAATAGCCATCAATAAAATTGCCAACCTCATCATAACAAAAGAAATTCCCACCCTCGAATTCCTTCCCTATGCCTATACAAGCCATTTAATTGATACCGTGATTCTTAACGGACGAATTGTTCATGAAAAATCCTTTTAATTTTACTATAAATAAATTATAATCAACAACATAAAAACAGGCTGCCATGAAACAGATAATAGAATGTGTTCCCAACTTCAGCGAAGGACGTGATATGCTGATTATAAAACTAATTACCAACGAAATAGAACAGGTTGAAGGCGTTAAACTGCTCGATGTTGACCCGGGAGCAGCTACCAATCGTACCGTCGTTACTTTTGCCGGTACGCCAGAACAGGTATGTGAAGCAGCTTTCAGAGCAGTGAAAAAAGCCAGCGAACTGATTGATATGACCAAACATAAAGGCGCTCACCCTCGTTTCGGGGCTACCGATGTTTTGCCACTGGTACCCGTTGCCAATATTACCATGGACGAAACAGCACAATATGCCCGTAAACTGGCAAAACGTATCGGTGAGGAGTTACAGTTTCCTGTTTATTGTTACGAAAGTGCCGCTTTTGATATAAAAAGACGTAACCTTGCCTATTGCCGTTCGGGCGAATATGAAGCATTACCCGAAAAACTGGCCAAACCCGAATGGAAACCCGATTTCGGACCGGCACAATTTGTGCCCCGCACAGGCGCTATCGCTGTTGGTGCACGCGATTTCCTGGTAGCCATCAATTATAACCTAAATACCACATCTACCCGCAGGGCAAATGCCATTGCTTTTGATGTGCGCGAAAAAGGACGCCCCAAAAGAGAAGGGGACCAGGTGACCGGTAAAATAGTCAAAGACGAAAAAGGTGAACCGGTTATGATTCCGGGAACGTTGAAAGCCTGCAAAGCAATTGGCTGGTTTATTGATGAATACGGTATAGCCCAGGTATCGATGAACCTGACCAATATTTCCGTAACCCCCATTCATATTGCATTTGACGAAGTCTGTAAAAAAGCCCACGAAAGAGGTATCAGGGTTACCGGCTCTGAAATTGTTGGCCTGGTTCCCAAAAGGGCTTTGATTGAAGCCGGAAAATACTTCCTGCGCAAACAAAACCGCTCGGTAGGCGTTTCGGAAAAAGAAATCATCAAAATAGCTGTCAAATCAATGGGACTTGACGACCTGAAACCATTTATTCCGGAAGAAAAAATAATTGAATATGTGCTGGCAGGTAAAAACCAGAAAAAACTCATAAACCTTACCTGCTCCGCTTTTGCCGATGAAACGGCTTCTGAAAGCCCTGCCCCGGGTGGTGGGTCTATCTCGGCATACATGGGTGCTCTGGCCGCTTCGCTCGGCACCATGGTTGCCAACCTTTCTTCGCATAAACCCGGATGGGACGAACGGTGGGAAGAATTTTCGAATTATGCCGAAAAAGGCCAGCAGATAAAAGACGAGTTACTTTTCCTGGTGGATGAAGATACCAACGCTTTTAACCGTATTATGGAAGCTTTTTCATTGCCAAAAAATACCGATGAAGAAAAAGCTGCCCGTAAAAATGCCATACAGGAGGCAACAAAATTTGCCACTGAAATCCCTTTCCGCACCATGCAGAAAGCTTTTGAGGCTTTTGCCATTATCAAAGCCATGGCCGAAACGGGAAATCCGAATTCAGTGACCGATGCGGGAGTAGGTGCTTTGGCCGCACGATCGGCGGTAATGGGAGCATTTCTCAACGTAAGAATCAATGCATCAGGCTTAGATGACAAACAATTTGCCCAACATATTGTTGGCGAAGGACAAAAAATTCATGATCGTACAATCGAAATTGAAAAGGAAATACTTGCCATTGTGGATAGTAAGATTAAATGACATATAAAATTTTCTGCTGGTACACACAGATTGTCTGTACCAGCAGAAAATACAAAGATTAATACAGCTTACCAGCTATAAAAAACCTCGAAAAATCGTTTTAAACAAAATTTTCAACGCTGAATTGAAAAGAAACCGGTTGATGTTAAAAAATATTTAAAACAAAGTCCTGTTTTTTTATTTATCTGTTTTTCAATTTTTTAACATATAAATTCTTCATCTCAACCGATTGAAATGCGCCTTCTGTCAAAAAAAAACATCATTTAATAAAATATTTTTTTGGTTTTTTACCTTAAAAATATCTAAATTAGCGACCGACGAGAACCGACATATTTGTAGAGCGTCAATATAAATCTCAAAGAGTATGTCTTATGTTAAATGTTAACAACTATTTATTAACCTAAATTTTGTAGTGTATGAAAAAATTTACGATGCTGCTTGCCCTGCTTGTATTTATTATGGTACAGGCAGCGACTGCACAAAACCGTAAGCTTACGGGTACTGTAACATCCTCCGAAGACGGAAGTACCTTGCCAGGTGTTTCCGTTGTGGCTAAAGGTACCACCATTGGTACCATTACCGACCTTGACGGTAAATACACCCTGGAAGTGCCTGCCGATACCAAAGCATTGGTATTCACTTTCGTAGGGATGAAAACCGTTGAAGTAGTGCTTGGCGCCGACAATGTTGTAAACATCACCCTTGAGCCTGATGTAAAACAGGTGGAAGAAGTAGTGGTTACGGCATTGGGTATTACGAGGCAAAAGAAAGCTCTTGGATATGCTGTACAGGAAGTTAAAGGAGATGAATTGAATAAAGCCCGCGAGGCTAATATTGTAAACTCTCTTAATGGAAGGGTTTCAGGGGTAAATGTTACCAGTAGCTCAGGGGCAGTAGGTGCTTCAACCCGAATAGTACTTCGTGGAGCATCATCCATTACCGGAAGTAATGAACCGTTATTCGTTGTAGATGGTGTGCCCATTGATAATACTAACTTCGGAACTGCAGATGACGGTGGTGGATTCGACATGCCCAACGGTATTGCTGATATCAATCCGGATGACATTGAAAATGTTTCCGTTCTGAAAGGTCCAAATGCCGCAGCATTATATGGTTTGAGAGCTGCAAACGGGGTAATTGTAATAACCACTAAAAAAGGAAAAGCCGGTAAATCAAAAGAATTGGGAGTAACTATTAATCATACAACCATGTACGATAAACCATTGGTTCTCCCCGATTTTCAAAACTCATACGGACAGGGACCTAATAAAAATTTCTTTCAGTGGGTTGATGGCACCAATGATGATGGTGGGGTAGACGAAAGCTGGGGTCCTCCGCTTGACAAAGGTTTGAAATTTACACAATGGAATTCATATACTGTGAATGGAGACCCGTTACCCTGGGTTTCACATCCCAATAATATCAGAGATTTCTACCAAACCGGTATTAAATCAAGTACCAGTGTTGGATTAAGCGGTGGTGCAGATAAAATCGGCTATCGCCTCTCCATTGGTGGTACAAACCAAAAAGGAATGATTCCTAATACAGATTATAAACAATACAACGTAGGTGGCAATTCTGTTTTTAAATTCAGTGAAAAACTGAGAGCTGGATTTAATGTCAATTATACAAAAGCCATCAGCGGTAACCTGCCAACCATGGGTTATACAAATGAAAATCCGGTTCAGCAAATGATTTGGTCAGGCCGTAATGTTGATTTCAATGCTTTAAGAGATTGGCAAAGTTTACCGCTTGCCCCAGCTGGAACACCTGCTGCTGGAACACCCATTAACTGGAATACTCAATTTCAGAATAACCCATTCTGGGTACTTGACAATAATCTGAACAAGTTGGATAAAGACCGCGTAATTGGTGGTGCCGACATTAGTTTTTCATTTACTGATTACCTTAAACTGTCAGCAAAAACAGGTATTGATACATGGTCATCCCTGATTAAAGAACAGAAAGCTATTGGTACTAATGAATTTAAAGAAGGATATTATCGCGAAACAGGCAGACGTTTTTATGAAGTAAACAATGAACTATTGCTTAGCTTCAATAAATCATTAACTTCTGATGTTGACTTTACATTTAATTTTGGTGGCAACCGGATGGACAGGGATTATACCCGTTTACAGGGCGAAGCTCCTCAACTCGAGTTACCAGGATTATATACCCTTTCAAATGTGAAATCTGGAGCAACTGTTTCTCTGACTAGCTTTACTGAAGAAAGCAAAATCAACAGTTTGTACGGATTTGGACAGGTATCATACAAAAATGTCATTTTCTTTGATTTTTCGGGACGTAACGATTGGGCGAGTGTGCTTCCTAAAAACAATAACTCATTTTTCTACCCATCATTCAACCTGAGTGCAATTGTTACTGACCTGTTAGGCATAACTTCTCCAACATTTACTTTCCTTAAAGTTAGGGCTGGATGGGCAAAAGTAGGTAGCATAGGTGCTCTCGATCCTTATGCTATTGTTCAAACTTACCAGTTCAGAGATGATAAATGGGGTAATGTTTCATTGCCTTTTAACCCTGAACTGTTGAACAATCCTAACCTTGTACCCGAATCAAAAAAATCTCTTGAATTAGGTTTTGATTCAAGATTGCTAGACAATAAAGTCCGTCTTGATTTTACATACTACAATTCAAAAAGTGAAGACCTGATTGTTGACCGCGAAGTATCCGCTGCTTCAGGCTATATCCGTGCATGGGACAATGTTGGTGAAATGACCTCAAAAGGATTTGAAATTCAATTAGGGCTTACTCCGGTTCAAACTTCTGATCTGAAAGTAGATATTGAAATCAACTATGCTAAAGATAAAAACGAAGTTGTATCATTGGGAGGTGCAGATGCTTTGATACTTGGTGGCCAATGGAATGTTGACCTTCAGGCCAGAGTTGGTATGCCTTACGGTGTTTTAGTAGGACCGGGATATTTAAGAGACCCGGATGGCAATATCATTCATGAAAATGGTTTACCACTGGTTGACCCCAATTATAAAATATTAGGAAATATCCAGCCTGACTGGAGAGGAGGTTTAACTTTCAACATTGCTTATAAAGGAATTACTTTAAACACGACATTTGATGCTAAAATGGGTGGCGATATTTATACTATGACCTATACATGGGGAAGATATTCAGGCGTATTGAAAGAAACTTTATTAGGCCGCGAAACTGGTCTTATTGGTGATGGCGTTAAGAATGTGGGTACGGCTGATGCCCCTGTTTATGTTAAAAACGATGTTGTTGTTTCTGCAAAAAGTTACAACCAGACAGCATTTGACAACGCATGTGCCGAAGGCTCAGTATTTGATGCATCATATATTAAATGGAGGCAGCTAACATTAACCTATACCTTACCGAAAAAATATTTTGCAAATACTCCTATTCATGGAGCAAATATTGGTTTGGTTGGTCGTAACCTTGCAATCCTGTTTAAAAATGCACCACATATTGATCCTGAAACTGGGTTCAGCAGCGAAAACGCAGAACAGGGTCAGGAATTTGGACAGTTGCCATCAGCCAGGAGCATCGGATTCAATATAAGTATCAATTTTTAACCTGATTATTTAATAAGCTATGAAAACAATTTATAAAATAATTACCATTTTTCTTGTTGGTATGCTATCTTTTGTGGCATGTACAAAAGATTTTGAAATGACCAATACCGACCCGAATAAACCCCTTACTGTGCCATCAACACTTTTAGCCGGAGATATTATCAGAAATGCCATCAATAATTCATACAGCTCTTTTGTTGGCGGCGATATGGGATCATGCTGGGCACAGCATTGGGCAAAAGTGAACTACGAAGATGAAGAACGCTACAAAACCAGGAACAGCGTGATTGAAGACATAGTCTGGAAATCAATGTATGAAGATGTAATTGCTGATGCACGCAGTATGGAATTAATTGCTGTAAAAGAAGGCAATAATTATTCGCAGGGCCTGGCAATCATTATGCAAGCTTATACTTATTCTTTCCTTACCGAATGTTTTGGTATGGTGCCATTTTCTGAAGCAATGCAAGCTGGTAGCGGAAATTTTACTCCTAAGTATGATCTTCAACAGGATATCTATAATGGCATTTTCGATATGCTCGACAAAGCCGACAGCCTTTTAGGAACTTCCACAGGATCGCTCAACGCTACAACAGACATAATGTATGCCGGTGATCATCTGAAATGGAGAAAATTTGCCAACTCATTGAAATTTAGATTATTAATGAGAGTTTCGTCAAAAATTGATGTGGCAGCCCGACTTCAGGATATTGCATCAAATCGTGCTATCTTTACATCAAAAGCTGATGAAGCCAAGGTTATCTTCCTGGATGCTAATCCAAATGCCAATCCAATTTACGAGTCTATTGTTTACCGTTCTCGTTTCGAATATAAAATTAACTCCGTTCTGGTTGATATGCTGGTTAGTTTAAATGACCCCCGTTTACCGGTTTATGCAAAGAAAAACAATGCCGGAGTTTATAGAGGCAAACCTTCTGGGATTGAAGAAGTTCCAAATAGCGAGTATAATTACGATAATGTTTCTGCGATTGGCACCTTCTATATCAACCCGAACCTTCCCGGCTTTTTCATGTCCTATTCAGAATTGCAATTTCTGATGGCAGAAGCAGCTCAAAAAGGTTATATTACTGGCAATGCTGCTACTTTTTACAATAAAGGCATTGAAGCTTCTTTCGATTTCAATGAATTAGGACCTGAGGCTTATGCCGCTTATGTTGCACAAACCAGTGTTGCATATAATCCTACCAACGGGCTTCGGAAAATTGCTGAACAAAATTGGCTTGCCTTGTATTGTCAGGGTATTGAAGCCTGGACTGAATGGCGCCGTACAGGCTACCCGGTTCTTTCTCCAGCTATTGATGCTGTTGTTGATGAAATACCCTCAAGATACCAATATCCTTCTATTGAGCAATCACTGAACGTTCAAAGTTACAGGGCTGCGGTAACTGCTCAGGGTGCTGACCTATTAACAACAAAAATTTGGTGGATGCAATAATTCTAACATTAAAACATTTTGAATATGAAAAAATTATTATATATTTTTATTTTAATGATCTTCCCGTTATCTTTGATGCAATGCGATTCGGAAGACGATCTTGTAACCAAGAATGCATTGGAGGGAGGGTTGATTAACGCATCGACAACTGCTATAAATTATGTTGTTGGAAATGATGCAGATTACAAATTTGATTTATATATAAATCAAGGAAATACTCAAATCGAAGAGGTCAGGTTGTACAAATCATTTTATGCAGTCCCTGTGCCCTGGAGCGACCCGTCAGATACTACTCATACAACAGCTGATTCTATCCCTGCAAAATGGTCGAACGAAGTTCTTCAGGAAACCATTACCATTACTAATAATTTATCTCACTGGATTACATCCACCCCATTAGACTATGCAGGTTTAATCGCAAATTTGCAGATTGACGGAGCAAACCTTCCAGCCTCTGACGGTGAACTTAGAATAGGTGACTATTTCAATTTTGTGGTCGAAGCCAAATTAAAGGGAGGTAGATTGCTTAAACAATCATATACTGTAAAAATGACTGTTTCTACCCGATTTGCCGGAAGCTACAGATGTGTTGAAGGGATTTATTACAGACTTGGTGTATTGACCGGAACAACTGCAGATTGGCCTGCTGCAACACAAATAGAATCAGTAGATGCCCGCACATACAGAGTTGTCGAATGGTGGGGTCTGTTTGATGGCAATACCTGGTACTTCCAGATACAGGATGATGGAACTATTACCTACCCTGAAGGCCAGAAATTCAATGGCCAGCCTATGATTACCTGCGAATCAAACCCCGCTGATATGACTTTTGTCAATTGTGGAAATTCCAATTATATTGTTAAAGATGATGTAAACGGTAAAGACCGCTTAGTAATGACAATTGGATATTATACATCTGGTTCAGGGGCAAGAAGGATTTATCAGGTAATGGAAAAAATAGTTGAATAGTACTAATTTTAATATTAAAAAAATTATGAAAAAAAATATTATATATTCCATTGGCATTGCGGCTATGATGGTTTTCTTTTTCTCCTGCGAAAAAGACGATAATACCGGTCATAGCACTTTAAAGCCAACAAACCCTACAGCCACAATTACTGTGCCTGGAGCGATTGTTACTCTTCAAGAACAAGCTATATCTTATTCTTATACCATTACGCTTTCAGAACCGCAGGTTGTTGATGTTGCCTTTTATGTATTTAAAGTTGAAGGTACAGCTACTGAAGGCACTGCTGATAATGGTGGTGACTTTGTAATAAAAACACCACTGGTTGTAATTCCTGCAAGTTTTACCACCGGTTCAGCAATTATTGAATTCAGTACTGATAACATTTTTGAAGATACAGAAACTTTAAAAATTCAAATCGGTGATTCCCGAACCGGAAATTGTACTTTTACACCAGCAACTGTTGAATATTCTATTACAAATGCTACCAGTAATATTCTGACAGCTCATCTTACATGGGAAACTGATGTTGCAGAAGTTGTAGGCCTTAACCTTGACCCGGATGAAGCTGTAAATTTGAGAATGCTTATCATTGACGAAGGTGCTGATACAGTTTGCGGAGCCATCAATTCATCATCTTTCGAAACATGGGACGAATTTAATAATTATGCAAATGGCACCTATCTGATTGCAACAGACATTGCTTCAGTAATTAATGCCGGCGATTTCAATGCAATTATTACAATCAGCATGAAACTTGCTTTCAGCCAGGACGGAGTATTTACATCTACGCTTGAATTCCCAAATGTTCTTACCACTGTTACTCCATGTGCAACCTACAGAACTTATCTTGCTAAAGTAACCAAAACAGGTAATACATATTCCATAACCAAGGATATCTCTTATAGTTGGTCTACACCGCTTCCCGGGTTGGCTGCTACCTGGTACGGTACCGAATTTGAAGGTGCTTATCCAAGCGAAGTGGTTACCCAGATGAATGGTGCTGACTTAACTATATTAGGACTTGGGTATGGCTGGATTTCAGATTTCTGGGGAGAAGAAATAGTTACTGAAGTTGCTGCAACTATTGAATTCGACTGGACTGAACATGGAAAAATTAACATCCCACAGCAACCTTATTTTACAACGCTCTATGAAGGAACTGAATATCCTTACGAAATTGTTGGAAGTGGTGTTGTTAATACATGTGGCAATTACACTACAATGACCATCGAGTATGACCTTATTCAGGATGGATTCAGCACTGCAACATGGACTTATAATAAACATTATATGAGTACTCCATTATTTGTCGCAATACTGACATTAGATCCTAACGGAAAGATTATTAAAAAAGAGATGATCAATAAACCAGACCTGACACAAAAACCATAAGTAATACTTGTGACAAACTCAAAATAAAGGCCCCGCTTAAAAACGGGGCTTTTTTTGTTAATTTGTCTATTGGTTTTTTTAGCATTAAACCGTAAGCCTTTTTTAATTCCGGTTTTTCCATTATCTTTATCCCAAAAGCCATTCGTTATGCCATACAGGGTGCTGATTGCCGCTGCCTCGGATGAAATGCTGCAAAGCTATGCAAAACTTATTGAAAAACATTTCAACGGCATCGAAGTACTAATGGCAGGCAATGTCATCGAAGCATGCAGGGCAGCTGCTTCAGAATATCCCGACAGTATTTTGATAGAATACTCACCCGGTTTTTTCAAAAATATTACACAAAAGCTCAATGCTGAAAGCATCACAGCCTTTATCCCGAAATTAGCAGTTCTTTCCACTCCCGACAAAATAGAAACTGCCTGCACAGAAGAAATTTCCGATTGGCTGCATCCGGGGATGACCGATAAAGAAAAAATCTTCCGCATTTCCCGATGTTTTTCATTTGCTGCCAATGCCAGGGAAAAAACAGCATCAGCACTTCATAAAAAACGGCTGTTGATTAATACCGAAGATATTGAACTGGTAACCTCCCAGACCAGCAATTCGGTAGCAGTAATCGATCGCAACGGAGTTATTCTCTGGACCAATAAAGCTTTCGGGCAATTATACAACCAACCCCGCTTTGAACCCGATGGGGTAATTACGATTTTTGACCTGAAAAACGATGAAGATATTCAAACCCAGATCAGCAATTGTTTATCGCTCAATGAAACCATCCGTTTTACCAGCGCTATTGATAAAGGCGATTTCCAGCAATGGGTACAAACTACCCTGAACCCCATTAACCGTGGAAACCAGGTTGATTGGATTGCCATTGTTGAAGATGACATTACGCGGCTGAAAGAAACTGAACTTGAACTTGAGCAAAAGACCGAAAGCATGGTTTCGCTCAACGAATACCTCGAAAATGCGAACAACCAGCTCGAAGCCCAAAAACAGGAAATTGACCAGCAACGCGAAGCGATTGAAGACGAAAAACAAAAATTTGAAAACCTTCTCAGTGAAATATTGCCCTTTGAAGTAGCACGACAACTGATATCGAAAGGAGAAGTCAAACCCAAAAGTTTTAAAACCGTAACGGTAATGTTTACCGATTTTAAAGGCTTTTCGAAAATCAGTGCCAACCTGCCACCTGAAGAGCTGGTTAAAATTCTTCATGGCTATTTTGCCCGCTTCGACGATATCATCAGCAAACATTTTATTGAAAAGATAAAAACCATCGGCGATGCCTATATGTGTGTCGGTGGATTGCCCTTACGCAACAAGTCAAACCCTTTTAATGTTGTCATTGCAGGGCTCGAGATACAGCGTTATATGAATGAACTGAATGATAAATTTGTACTGGAAGGCCAGACCGTCTGGGAACTTCGTCTTGGTATTCATACCGGCGAAGTGGTGGCAGGTGTGGTGGGTAAAAAGAAATTCGCCTACGATATCTGGGGCGATACCGTAAATATTGCAGCCCGGATGGAAACTTCAGGACATGTTGGAATGGTAAATATCAGCGGTGCTACCTATGAGTATATCAAAGACTATTTTGAATGCACCTATCGTGGTGCTATTGAAGTTAAAAACCGTGGCGAAATAGATATGTACTTTGTCCATCGTATTAAACCTGAATTCTCTGTCGATGGCAAAGGGTTTGAACCAAACGAAGATTTTATCAAATTCCTGAATAAACTTTAAAATCAGAATAACTTCTTTTGATATGTTAATAATTATTAAATAAAAAACATAAAATATGGAAAATCAACATCCCCGAACCTTTGTCGAAAAAATACTTGCAGCACCCGAAGGCTCTATTGTTTTTCGTAAACCCGATATCGTGCTTACCCACGATAATACGGCAAGTATTAAAAATACCTTTAACAAAATGGGTGGAACCAAAGTCTTCGATCCCAACCAATTGCTTGTTGTGCTCGACCATAATGCCCCACCTACCGATGCCAAACTGGCCAATGATTACCAGGCTATCCGTAACTTTGTAAAAGAACAGGGAGTAAAAAACTTTTATGATGCCGGTTACGGAATCTGCCACCAGCTTATGTCAAACCATGCCCGCCCAGGCATGATTGTCGTTGGCAGTGATTCTCATACCTGCACAGCCGGTGCCATGAATGCCCTTGCTGCAGGCATTGACCGTACTGAAGCAGCCGGTTTGTACAAAAGAGGCGAAACATGGTTCCTTGTGCCACCATCGATGAAAATTACCCTGAAAGGAAAACTGCGCCCTGGTGTTTATGCCAAAGATATTTCTCTGTGGATCATAGGAAAAATAGGAACCGACGGTGCCAATTACATGAGTATTGAATATCATGGCGAAGGCGTTAAAAGCCTGGGTATTTCTGAAAGGATGACCCTTGCCAACCTTGCTTCGGAAATGGGAGCCAAAAATGCCGTTTTTCCGGCCGATGAAGTGCTTGAAAAATTTCTCGGTCAAAAAATTACCAACGGTGTATGGGCAGACGAGGGAGCTCATTATGCCTCTGAAATGGTTATTAACCTGGATGAAATATTCCCGGTTGTTGCTGCACCTCATACCGTCGAAAATATAAAGGCAGTTTCGGAAGTGCAGGGAACACCTGTTCACGAAGCGGTTATAGGAACCTGTACCAACGGCAGGTTAGACGATCTGAGAATAGCTACACAGATACTTAATGGCAAAAAAGTTGCCCCGGGAGTTCAGCTACTGGTCATACCTGCTTCAAAAGAGATTTTTTTACAGGCTATTGAAGAAGGTATCATCACAAAACTGATGAACGCTGGAGCTACTATCCTGTCGGCTTCATGCGGTCCATGCCTTGGAACCGGTCAGGGAATTCCGGCCGACGGTTACAACGTAATATCTACCGCCAACCGTAATTTTCTGGGACGCATGGGAAACCCGAAAGCTTCCGTATTTCTTGCTTCACCAGCTACCGTTGCAATATCTGCCATTACAGGAGTCATCACCGACCCGAGAGGCGCCGGGCATACAGATGTTTATCAATCAACCATACAAACAGCTACTACTGTTTCGGTTCCGCAAGGCGAAAACCGGAAAATAAACGGAATATGGAATTATTCCGATGCGGACAACCTGAACACCGACCAGATGTTTGCCGGAAACCTTACCTATAATGTGCTTTCGAGCGATGCTGCAGCTATTATGCCACATCTTTTCAAAGGTTTTGACGCCTCTTTTGCCGAAAATGTTAAACCCGGAGATATTATCATAGCCGGCGATAATTTTGGATGCGGCTCATCGCGCGAGCATCCTGCCGTAGGACTTGCCCATGCAGGCATAAAAGTGGTGGTGGTAAAAAGTGTAAACCGCATTTTTTACCGCTCCTGCATCAACCAGGGGTTGTTGCTTATTGTCCACAAACAAGCTGTTGAAGCTTATAAACCAGGCGACAAGGTTGATTTTGACTTTAAGGCGGGTAAAATTACCATTGCAGACCGGGAGTTCAGTTTCGAGCCCCTGCCCGATGCACTGATGGGAATTATAGAGAAAAAAGGTCTTGTCAACTGGATGAAAGCACTTTAACCTCTCAATTAAAAAAAAATAAAACTTAACTGCCCGTAAAAAGGCAGTTTTTTTTGTTGAATTAAGTATCTTTGCATCAATAAAATCATTCAATATGAAAAAGTTTACCTTTGTTTTTTGTATAGCGGTTTTCTCAACCATACAAAGCTTTTCGCAAACCACCGAACCCGAAAATACACTCCGGGAACAAGCTGCCGATTCATCACAAGGATGGAAAACAGGAGGTGTAATTACCCTTAGCCTTAGCCAGACATCACTCACCAACTGGGCAGCAGGAGGACAAAACTCCCTGGCAGTTAACGGGGTGCTTAGCCTTTTTGCCCATTATAAAAAAGGTAACCAGGTATGGGATAACTTCCTCGACCTTGGTTATGGACAGATTAATAAAGACAACGACAAAGGTGAAAACAAATGGTGGAAAACTGACGATAAAATCGATTTTACATCAAAATACGGACAAAGAGCCGCCAAAAATTTTTATTACGCAGCCCTTCTGAATGTTAAAACTCAATGGGATGCAGGCTATAAATATCCTGACGATTCGAATAAAATATCCGGATTTCTGGCACCAGCCTATATTCTTGGGGCTATTGGGATGGATTATAAACCCGGCGACCGGCTGAGTGTGTTTGCTGCACCCCTGACAGCAAAAATAACCGTGGTGAACGATCAGAAACTGGCCGATGCCGGTGCTTTTGGCATGGAAAAAGCTACGTACGATAACCTGGGAAATCTGATTACTCATGGCAAAAATATGAAAAGTGAATTCGGAGGATACCTCCGTGTTGCTTTTAATACTAAAATAATGGAAAACATTACCCTGCAGTCAAAAATTGATTTATTCTCCAATTACCTGCATAATCCTCAAAATATCGATATCAATTTCGAAACCCTGATATCTATGAAGGTAAATAAATACATCTCGGCAACCATCCTGATGCAATACATCTATGATGATGATACCGATATAAAAGATAAAAACGGCAACATTGGCCCGAGAAATCAATTTAAAGAAATTCTGGGGGTTGGATTTTCTTACAAATTCTAACCTGTGTTAATTAAATATAGAAGACAGCTTTTCCGGATTATACCCTTCTAACCACTTTTCTCTTTCCACTTTAAAAAGGCTGAATTTATAATATCTTTAATATCCGGCCCGGCAGTGGGAACAGTATGATAAAGTGCGAGATATTCAATATTTTTACCTCTTGAGGTTATGGGAGCCCAGGTTAATTTTTTCATGTAAAAACCCTGTTTCATCGCTAAATCACATTGCGACCTGATAACATCCTGATGAACGTATGGTGAAGTAACTATTCCATGACGGTTTAGATAATTACGGCCTGCCTCAAACTGCGGTTTTATTAAGGTGATGATGCTGCCCCCGGGTTGTAAAAATCGATGAAACAATGCAAAAAAATGCGAAAGCGAAATAAAAGAAACATCGGTAAGTATATAATCAGCCAATTTGCCTTCCAGTTTGTCCGGAGAAAGTTCCCTGAAATCGGTCTGCTCAAGTGAGATGACCTTTGGATGGTTCTGTAACTTAGGATGTAACTGAGAAGTCCCCACATCAACAGCCCAGACAAATGCAGCACCGTGTTGTAACGCACAATCAGTAAATCCCCCGGTTGATGCACCGATATCGAGCACCATGCAGCCATTAAAACCGAGACAAAACTCATCGATGGCTTTTTTAAGTTTTAATCCGCCAAGGCTCACATAAGGCAGAACAAGACTTTCGTCAACCTCAATCCTGCTTTTACCATCGACCGCCTTTCCAGGCTTTTGAATCAATGCACCATTTACTTTTACGGCTCCCGATTCGATAGCCAGTTGTGCTTTCTCCCTCGATTCAAACCTGCCTGTCCCGACCAGCAATACATCCAGCCGTGTCATTTTGCTGTTCAAAATATTAATTTTAATTTCATCATCATTTATGAAAACAAAAATAGTATTTTTAGGCACAGGACCATCACTCGGAACGCCCGTAATTAATTGCCGGTGCAGGGTTTGCCTGTCAGATAACCAAAGAGACAAAAGGTTACGTTCTTCAGTACTGATCAGGACGGCCGGTAAAAATATACTGATTGATTGCAGCCCCGATTTCAGACAACAGATGCTTGCAGCAAAAATATCAAAAATAGACGCAGTAATATTTACCCATGCCCATCGCGATCATACAGGGGGCATCCCCGACCTGGCAAATACTTTCAGGTCTGAACCTCCTGATTTCTTTATTCCCTTTCACTGCTTTGATCTGATAAGTGAGTTAATAAAAAATAATTACGCCTTAGAAAACACAAACCTATCAATCAATAAATTACAAAAAATTAACTCCAGCCCTTTTCAAATCGGGAATAGGAAATTTTCCCCCTTACATGGATGGCATGGCAAACAGGATGTAACAGGTTATTATTCAGAAAAATGGGCATATTTAACAGATATGAACTCGATAAACGATGCCGATATATCAAAATTGCTCAATATTGATACCCTTATTATCAGTGCCTTACAAATCGAAAGCCATTCCACACACCTTACGGTAGCCGAAGCGGTGGAATGGGCTCAAAGAACCAATGCCCGCAAAACATGGCTGGTTCACCTCGGCCATGATGCCGGAACGCACATTGAACTTGAAGCAATGCTTCCTGTCAATATCAAACCAGCTTACGACGGTCTGGAAACATTCATATAAATCAATAAAAATTTCACAATTAAAGAACTACAACATTAAAAATCGGAAGACATGTATTTTTACCATACAATTCATTCTTGGAAATTATGAATTTTGAATTATATTTGGATAAAAACCTGAGCTATGGAACATGCAGATTTAGTGGTAAAAACACTGGGAAACTGTTCGGTAAAATCGCCACTGAAACAGCTGGCAAAAAACGAAGGCGTTGTTTATGAATTTCTCAAAGACTCCGACAGGGTTCTTTATGATGCTTCGCTCGAAAATTTTATACGATGCAAAGAAAACGGAGACGTCCCTTTATCATTCGAAAAAGCCGGTCCACGCGAAAACATTTTTTTCGAACCTGCAAAAACCAAAGTTGCCATTGTAACCTGCGGGGGTTTATGCCCGGGGCTCAACAATGTTATTCGCAGCCTGGTGAATGAGCTTTACTACAGGTATGGTGTAAAACGCACCATTGGAATCAAATATGGTTATGAAGGTTTTATTCCGGGATACAATCACGAATTTATTGAATTAACCCCGCAGGACATAGCCAATATTCATCTCACTGGAGGTACCATCCTGGGCACATCACGCGGTAACCAGGACATCGGGCAGATTGTGGATACGCTGGAAATACTGAATATCAACATATTGTTCACCATCGGCGGCGATGGTACCCTTCGCGGAGCCCATGCCATTTACGAAGAAATTGCCAAACGAAACCTCAAAATTTCCGTCGCCGGCGTCCCAAAAACCATTGACAACGACATTAACCTGATACAAAAAACTTTTGGTTTCGAAACTGCCTTTACCATTGCCAACGATATTATCCGGAGCGCCCATAACGAAGCTTCAGGTGCCTATAACGGAATTGCCCTGCTGAAACTGATGGGGCGCGATAGCGGTTTTATTGCCGCTCATGCTGCCCTTTCGATTCAGGATGTAAATTTTGTCCTGATCCCTGAAATGGATTTTGACCTTTACGGACCTTATGGGTTTTTAAAGGTATTGCGAAAAAGACTTGAAGAAAGACAACATGCCTTAATTGTTGTGGCTGAAGGCGCCGGACAGCATTTCTTTTCGGAAGACGAAAAAACGTATGACGCCTCAGGCAATGTGAAAAATAAAGACATCGGATTGTACCTGAAAGCTAAAATCAAAGAAGAATTTGAAGCAAAAAATTTCCCGTTTACACTCAAATATATCGACCCAAGCTATATCATCCGAAGTGCTGCTGCCAATGCCAACGATAGTAAATTCTGCAGCCTGCTGGCCCAGAATGCTGTACACGCAGCAATGGCTGGCCGTACCGATTTTGTAATCGGTAACTGGAACAATCTTTTTACATTGCTTCCTATTCCTGTAGCCGTTTCACAACGAAAAAAAATAGATATCAAAGGCGAACTGTGGTGGAACGTACTCGAAACAACCGGCCAGCCAATTAATATGAAAAATCCGAAATAAGACCGGCGACTGGTCAATTAAAAAAATTGATTTCAGAATTTTTATGTCGTATCTTTGATAGCCGGAATGAATCATTCTTCCAAAAGTTGTTTGATTGATATTTTATGAACCTGCATCTTAATAAAACCCTTCAAAACCTTAACCTATGAAAAAAATATTGCTGTTTATCAATCTAATGGTGGCAATAATGACTGGTTCTTCTCAAACAGATACCATCTACCACTTTGTTTACGATTCCTCCCTGTTCATTTTCGACAAGTTTGATTACAATTGCGCAGCGGGTTTCGTTGTAAAAATGTACCCATCAGATAATACCTACTCCATCTATGCCGAAGATACTATCCCGGAAATGGCAAATTGTACCTGCAACTTTGAAATCCTGACAGAAATTAAAAACCTGCAACCCGGCAGTTATTCATTTCTTTACTACAGAATAGATAAATTTGACGACACCACATTGATCTACTCTTTTAACTATAGCAATGATATTCAACCCATATCAGTACAGCCGGAAAGCAATTTCATTGCCGGAGACTGCGGTGAGTCCATTCTGACAGCAATTGATTGCCACAAACCAAAACCTGTTTTCACCCTGTTTCCGAATCCGGTATTAAACAACTTATGGATAGAATACACCGGCGAAAATAAAGGGCTTCAGCTTGCCCTTTATAATTCTTCCGGTTTTGAAATACTAAAATTTAACATGAAAGAAAATCAATATTTTATAAACATGTCTCCCTTTATGCCCGGAATATATTTTATTACACTAACGACCGGAAATACTGTTTACAGCAAAAAAATTATAAAAACACAATAAATCCTGACTGTAAAACTGCAGGGCTTACCTTCCGATTCATTTAAAAATATTTTAATCCTCTGTTTCGTTATATTGCCGTTTTTTGAAATATAGATATTAAAATGATCAGAACGACCCGGTTTTCAGAAATTGACAGGCTTTCTCTGGCTTTTATTCTTGTTTCAGGAATTTTCGCTGTAATTGGCATGTTATATTACGGCACCGCAGGTTATCATGTTTTTATTCGTTTACTGGTAATGGCATTGATAATTTTCATGGCCAGCACTGTCAAAGACCGGACCGCTCCCTTCCGTACATTTTATCCATTGATGTTACTGCCTTTTTTTTATGCCGAAACCGATTGTTTCAATAATTTCATTTTTGCCGATATGGATCAGTATTTTGCCAGGTTTGAGCAATGGGTTTTCAGATTTCAGCCTTCCCTTGTGTTCCAGCAAACGACCGACAGCTTATGGTTCAGGGAACTGATGTACTCGGGCTATTTCAGCTATTATATCCTTATCATCTTGGTGAGTTACCTGATTTATCGAAAAAACAGGGAAAGCGGGTATGAAGCCGTTTTCATCATCACTTCGGGTTTTTACATCTTCTATCTCATTTTTTACATATTACCTGTGACCGGGCCCCAATATTATTTTTCAAAAATAACATTGCCCGAAAATGCTATCGGCATTTTTACATGGCTTATCAATTTTATACAGGACATTGGTGAAAGGCCAACTGCAGCATTCCCGAGCTCACATATTGCCATGTCGGTAGTGATTGTCTTGCTGGCAGGCCTTCATTCCCGAACGCTCCGGTTGATGATCATTCCTTTCGTAATTCTGCTGGCTTTTTCAACGGTTTATATCCGTGCCCATTATGTCATTGATGTACTGGCAGGTTTTTTAATCAGTCCCTTTATTTATCTGGCATCAAAAACACTCTTCAAATTTTTAAATAATTAATCCTATTAGGTTATATAAAAATTATTTCTCAGGTCAAAAATGCTGAATATATGATTAGATAAATGATGTTTTCATTAATTTTACCCGATAAAATATAATTATGCCTATTGAGATTGAGGAAGTAAAAACCAGGAAACAGTTGCGCCAGTATATCCGTTTACCCTGGGAGATTTATAAAAATGATTCCGGTTGGCTTCCACCTGTACATCTTGATGAATGGATTTTTCATAACCCAAAGAAAAACAAATCGTTCACCTATTGTGATACCATCAGGTGCCTGGCCATTGACAACCAGAAAGTTGTAGGAAGAATCATGGGAATTATTCACCACCGTTATAATGAAATTCACCAGTTGAAAACAGCACGTTTTTTCCAGCTTGAATGTTACGATAATCCTCAGATTTGCCATGCATTATTGCAATTTATCGAAAACTGGGCCAGGGGAAAAGGCATGGATAAAATAACAGGGCCTTATGGTTTTTCCGACAAAGACCCTCAAGGCCTTCAGATTGAAGGATTTGAACATCCCAAAGTGCTAGTAACACCAGTAAATGCAGAATACCTGGTCAGGCTGGTTGAAAACGAAGGATATACAAAAGAAATTGACTGCGTTTCATATTTTATTGAAATTCCGGAGAATATTCCTGCCATTTACGAACGCATCTGCCAGCGCACCTTAAAAACCCACCACATAAAGCTTGTTGAACCCCGTTATAAAATCGGACTTTACCGGTGGATAAAACCGGTTTTACGGCTGGTAAACGAGTCGTACCAGAAAATATATGGCTTTGTTCCTTTTGAAGAATACGAAATGAATGATTTTGCCAATCGCTATCTGCCAATTCTTGACCCTGATTTTATTAAAATCATCGTAGATAGTAACCAGCAGGTTGTTGGTTTTATTCTCGCCATCCGCGATATTTCAAAAGGGCTGAAAAAATGTAAGGGTTTTGTGCTTCCTGTTGGTATTTTCCGCATTTTGTACCATCAGAAAAGAAGTCGTCAACTAACGCTGCTGCTTGGAGCAATTAAAGAATCGTACCGCGGCAACGGCCTCGATTCGCTGATGGCAGTAAAAATATTGCAGGAAGCAAAACAAAAAGGTCTAAAAACCATCGACAGCCATCTTATTCTCGAAAACAACCATAAAATGCGGATGGAAATTGAAAAAGCTGGCGGACAGGTTTATAAGCGCTTCAGAGTATATCAAAAAGCACTTATATAAAAAGCCGGATAAGAAATTACCCGGCTTTTTCTGCATTTTTAAGCAATCAATTACAAACTATTGTTCGCACCTGCCGCCAATATGTTTTGCAAGGAATTTTTCCATGGCACCATAAAAATCGAATTGGTTTTCTTCGTTATGGAATCCATGTCCTTCATTGTCTTTCACCATATATTCGACAGCAATGCCCCGTTTTTTTAAAGCTTCAACCATCTGGTCGCTTTCATTTTTATTCACCCTCGGATCGTTGGCCCCCTGGGCAATAAACAGCGGGCATTGAATTTTATCTACCAGGAATACCGGTGACACCTCGGCCATCATTATGGAATCGGTTTCCGGGTTTCCGACCATCTCATACATCATCTCCAGGTATGGTTTCCAGTAAGGGGGAATACTTTTCATAAAAGTAAACAGGTTTGAAACACCTACGTAATCAACTGCACAGGCATATAATTCCGGTGTAAGGGTAATCCCTGCCAGAGTAGCATAACCACCATAACTGCCTCCGTAAATAGCAATCCGTTTACCATCGGCTATTCCCTGGTCGACCAGCCATTTTACACCATCCGAAATATCGTTCTGCATCTCACGTCCCCATTTTTTAAACGAGGCTTCCCAGAATTTTTTCCCGTAACCGGTTGAGCCCCTGAAATTCATCTGCAAAACAGCATATCCCCGGTTGGCAAGAAACTGTATTTCGGGGTTATAGCCCCATGAATCCCTATACCATGGGCCGCCATGAGGATTTATAACCACCGGCAGGTTTTTTGCTTCTACACCTCTGGGCAAGGTTAGATATCCATGAATGGTAAGCCCATCCCGCGATTGAAATTGAATGGGTTTCATTTCACACATTTCGTCTTCCGAAATCCATGGACTTACGTCATGAAGCCTGGTAAGAGAATCAGCTTTTTTATCATAAAAATAATATGCCCCAAGGCTGCGGTCAGTATAGGTACGTACCAGCAACTTGTCTTCGTCTTTTGACATGGAAGAAATAACCACCTCATACCCGGGCAAAAGGCTTGATAAACGGGTAAAAAGCTGCTCAGTTTCCGGGTCGAGAAATTTTTGCTGGTTTTTATCTTCTTCCCAAACAATGCGGGTCAACACCTTACGTTTGTGCGAATACCGCAAGTCGCTTACATCAAAATCCGGGTTTTCCAATAAAACTTCCAGCTCTTTTCCGGTATTGGGATCAATTTTTACAATGGCCAGTTTATCGCGTTCAAGGTTTGAAGCGCAGTAGAGCTGTTTATTATCAAAGGTAAAAAATAAAGGGCTGCAGCTTTCTTTAAAAGTAGTGGTGATAATGGTTTTAAAAGGATTTTTTTCTGTTTCACGATACAACAGGCTGGTATTTATTCCATCGGTTGTTACGGCAATTCTGATTTTGCCATCATGATCGGTTACCCAGCCGGTAATATTACCCGGGTTTTTAGCTACCTCAACCAACTCGCCTGTGCTGAGGGTCAATCGGTAAACATCGAAAAACATCGGGTTGTTTTTATTAAGCTGAACCAGCATTACATCATCAAAATCTTCCATATGGTCAACCACCATCGCTTTTACACCGGGGAATGGAGTCAGGTCTTTTTCATCACTCCCGTTTGCATTGACCGAGAAAATATGAAAATTTTCATCTCCGCCAAAATCCTTGCCATAAATCAGTTTCTGGCCTTTCCATCCAAAACCTGCAATATCACGATCGGTGACCGAAGTAACTCGTAAGGTATCGGAAGAACCGATTTTTTGCACATAAATATTCATCCTGTTTTTCCAGGGTGACAAAAATGCCAGGTAATTCCCATCGGGAGAAATGGAAAAAGAAGATTTTTCAGGATTTTTAAAAAAATCTTTCATCGGAACAAGGCGGGCTGGTGTTTCTTTATTCTGGCAATTGCTTAAGCCCATTATCAGCGTAACTCCAACAATCATGGTTTTTAAGATTTTAAGGTTTTTCATTTTTTTTGCAAGTTTTAAAGGTTATGAATCTGATAATTTTAATAATCCGGGTTTGCATATAAAGCAATGATAAAGAGGTGAATTAGATCAACCGGACAGATTTCGAAATGACATAAATTTAATAAGCACAAACGATAAAAGCCGGCAGCATTACCGGCTTAATAAGTAATTATTTAACATTGAAGGTTATTAACCTTCTATTTCGCGCATTTTAAAAGGCACTTTAATAATCGACTGGTAATCTTCGCCGGCTTCGAGCATGTCCTCATCGTCTTCTTCATAAAACCAGTTGATTACAACTTCGTTGCCGCTTTTATAAATGGCTTCAAGTTTTTTAAATACATCAAGAATACATTTTGATGAACTGGTGTTGAAATATTCCAGTTGAATTTTCACCTCGGTAAGCTTGGCAGGACCATTTAAATACTGATCAAGCCAGTCAATCAAAGGTTTATAAAATTCAATTGAATTTTCAGGAATTGACCTTCCGCTGATTTCAATAGTTCCCTTTTGCGGATCGAAATTCACACTTGGTGTTTTCGGGGTACCTTCAATGATAATTGGCTCCATATATTACTTAATTAAGAAATTTTAATATTAAAATCGAAATATGACAAATCTTTCTGAAATTCGTGAAACTGGTAATATAGTTTACTCCCGCTTTTCCGGACCATATCAATCATACCCAGCCCTCCACCACCTTTTTCGCTGAAATCCTGATTATTCAGTACTTCTTTGTAGTGACTCTTCAGCTCCTCTTCGTTAAGCGAATTGATATAATCCATTTTTTTGGTCAGTTTTAAAATATTTTCATTTTTTACAATGTTCCCGGTAGTAATGTCGAAACCCTGCCCGTTGCGTGTAACTACAAAAACATTTATATCAGCCTGTTTTATATTTCCCTGTCCGTTCACAGGAATTTTTTCAGCGTGATGATACAGGTTCTGCAAACATTCAACTAAAACATTGTAAAGTTTTTTAATTAATTTGGGATTCGCATTTTCGCTGTTCAGTTTTGATTCAATAACGTCAAGAATGTCAGTGATCAGGTCGGTGGTTATTTCACCTTTGTAAGATAAAATAACATCGCCTTCATTCTTCATCCTGAACCATTTCACAAAATCAAAACCCATATAATTTAAACCAGCCAAATTGTGGTAACTAAATTAATCAAAAATTTCTATTCCAAAGAAGACAAATATATAAAATTTTGGTATTTCGTAAAATAAAATTTTTTAATCGGTTATAATTTATAACCCTTTTGCCGGAAAAATGTTTGAAACAGCCTGTAAAGCATGGTTAAATCTGTCATCCCCAAAACCTTCAATCACTTCATACCTGAAATGATATCTCAGTATCTCAGTACGGTAAGCTTCAAAAAGGAACCACCGAAGATGCGGATTTTCGCGCACCGGATCATAAACCCAGGGAATATCGGGTTTACAAAGCAGATATACATGGTAAACAGCTTTCTGAAGAAATGAAGGGATAAAAGCAGGGCACCTTTTATAAACCACATCAAACCAGACTTTTGATATAATCAGATCAGTGTCAAAAAATAAAATATCTCCTGCCCTTCCGGAATATTCTTCTTCAAGCTGAATCTGCCTGCGGGCAATATGCTCAACATCCTCATAAGTGTATTTTCTGTCAAGTTGCGAAATATATTCACGGGCGTATTCAGGAATCCATAATGCCTTATAATGCAAAGCCAGTTTTTGTGCCAGCTCAGTTTTTCCGGTCGATTCGGGTCCTATGATGACAACTTTTGTGAGCATTTCACTGGGTTTGTGATGAATTACAGGCCATGGTTTTCTTCCATTCAATATATCCGGCATAAGCAAAAAGGGTATAAACAGCAAACAATGCTACGGTAGGATACAGACCTTTTATAAAATATACACCCATGGCAAAAGCATCAATAATTATCCATACTATCCAGTTCTCGAGGTATTTATATACCATCATCCAAGTGGCAGCAAGGCTTACAACAGTAATAACCGAATCGGCAACCGGCAATGCAGCATCGGTATAGTATTTCATGAACCATGCCACCATAAAAACCGAAATCAAACTGACTGTCAATATTTTTAAAGCGGTTCTTTGTTTAATCTGCGAAACAGCAAATTCATTCCTGGTTGCTCCGCGACGCATCCAATACATAAAACCCTGCACGCTGACAGCAATATAAAAAAACTGAAGAATCATATCAGCATATAGTTTTTCGCGAAAAAAAACATATGCGTAAATACTTACATTGATTATTCCTGCTGGCCAAAGCAATATATTCTGCCTGATACTTAATACAAGGTAAATGACTCCGGCAATTGCTCCTGCAATTTCAACCCAATGTAAGACAAACCATTCCAAAAACCCGTCCAAAATCTGCTTAGATTATTTTTTCTCTGTCAATAAGGTTTCGTAACGAGGTGATGCAATAATATTGCATGCTTCCTTATAAATGGGGTCAAGCGGGTTTATAATTTCAAAAAATTCGCTCGAATTAAACAAATCACGTGCAACTTGTCCTTTCAGGATCGTTGTAATTTGTCTATAGGAAGTTTGCAAACCAGCCGAATCGGCAGGTACACCTTCTTTGACTGCATACGTAACAAATTCATCGATAAATGGTTGGTCAATATTAAATTCAGCCTTAAATTTCTGAAAATCATTTTTAAACTTTTCATTCAGTTTATTCCTGTTTTTATCGACATAATCGAGTGCAAAACTGCCAAAAACACCTTTACGTATCAACTTCTTATAATAATCGGAATAACCCAAGGTATCAATGGGGACAAAAACGTCAGGCATAATACCACCACCACCATAGACGGTGCGTTTCATCATAAGCGTTTGATATTTAAGCGAATCAGGGAATTTAATACTGTCGGCATTTGATAATTCTCCGTGTTTAATCCGCTTGATCAGATCTTCGTTGTAATCTTCATTGCCCTTATCATAAGGCTTTTGTATGCACCGGCCGGTTGGTGTATAATAGCGGGCAATGGTAAGCCGCATCTGTGAAGAATCTGGCAATTGAAACTGACGCTGTACCAAACCTTTACCAAACGAACGGCGACCTACAACAACTCCCCTGTCCCAATCCTGAATGGCGCCGGTAACAATTTCGCTTGCCGAAGCCGAGGCTTCATCAATCATAACCACCACCCTGCCGGTTTCAAATTCGCCTTTGCGCACTGCCGTATAATTTTCACGTGGTTTGGCATTGCCTTCGGTATAAACCACCAGTTTACGGTTATCGAGGAAATCATCGGCCAGTTCAACAGCGATGTTCAAATAACCACCTCCGTTGCCCGATAAATCGAGTATAAGATTGGTAGCTTTTCTGGCTTTCAGTTTTTTAATGGCTTCGCGGTATTCGTCCATCGTGGTGGCGGCAAAACGGCTTATTTTGATATAACCGGTATTGGGTGAAACCATATAAACTGCGTCGATGCTGAATAAAGGAATTTTGTCGCGTACAATGGTAAAATCGAGCAGGTTTTTCTCTTCCGGCCTTAAAATACTGACATTTACCTTGGTTCCTTTCTTGCCCCTGAGCAGCGAAAAAACATCCTTATTCTTAATCCCGATGCCTGCCATTGGCTTGCCGTCAACCTTCATGATACGATCACCGGCCTTGATTCCTACCCTTTCTGACGGGCCACCGGCAATCACGCCTACTATCAGTACCGTATCGTCTTTAATATTAAACTGAACCCCTACTCCTTCAAAACTGCCTTCGAGTGGTTCGTTCATTTCTTTCACTTCATCTTTTGATATGTAAACAGAGTGAGGATCAAGCTCTTTCAGCATTTCAACAATGGCTTTTTCAACCAGTTTGGGCCGGTTAACCGTATCGACATAAAAAGTTTTAATGATGTCCATCACTTTGATGATCTTGTAAACATCATCGTTCAACATCTGCGGCCTTGCTGGTTCACCTAAAATAATCAGAAAGATTATCAACAGGAAACTGTTCAAATATTTTATCATAATCTCAAATTATTTTTGCATTTCTTCAGCAAACAGGACAAATTAAAAATATCCCGGTTTTTATGAATATGCATGGTTTAAAGATTCAATACAAACGAACAAAAATAATGCAAATAATGTTTGCCTTCATAAAAAAGCTTATAAAAAGTTAACGGATTAAACCAGAATTAAAATCCATAAAATTTTTTGTTACTCATTCCTGAAATAAAAAGCATTTTTAAATTTTCCTTATTTATAGATTTCAGCATATAATATTCTGTAATTCTTCATTTGCAGCACTATAATTTAAGCGAATGATTTTGTATTACTTAGCCACACTTGCAAGCATGGTTTGTTTTACGCTTCAGATTAAGAAGGCAATGATTCATATTTAGTATTTACCAGTTTTTTTTGACGAACAGCTATTAAATAAAGACGAATCCAGTAAACAAAAAAACAGAGTTTTTGAATTCCATAAAAGTTTTTATACATTTGCAGCTTGAGTATTAACTTAAATCTGAACTAATATGAGAAAATTGACATTACTTCTTTCATTTGTAGTGTTTGCCGTTTTTGCTTTTGGACAGCTTCCGAAAGTTGAAAAAAAACGCAATCTTAACATGGCTGAAATTACCAAATTAAATAAAATTCAGCCCACCGACAAAGCAGCCGGAGATATTTTCTGGTCAGAAGATTTTGATTCGACCGACTGGAAAGCATCTGTATCACCTTTCGATCCGGCCACTTATTCGGGCAATATCCTCATTTCTCCGGACTTAATGCCCGCCGGTTGGTCAGTGTATGACGGAAATGGTGAAGAGTATTACTGGCACTGGTCTATTCTTGGGCCACGTGGTCGTTATACTTCATACATAGCACCAAATTTAATGACCTCATTAATTCCATCAACAGATGCTATTGATAACCTTGCCAGCGTTACCCATGACAATGGTTTTATGGTACTCGAAGCCGACTATTTCAACACCCTTCCAAACGGAACTATGAATCCAAACTATAAAGCCATGGATTCATACATCATGACCCCGGCCATTGACCTTTCTGAAGCTTCTGGTGTAACCCTTAAATGGGCACAGCGTTTCCGCTGGTGCTGCAGCAGTGGTAACACTTTATCGGTTTATGTATCAAACGATTATGACCCAGCCAATCCCGATGCAGCCCATTGGGCACAATACAGCGCCAAAGGCGGTGTCAGTGTTAACGACTACCAGGAAGATAACCCCAGAATTATGGAAGTTGACATTACTCCCGATGCAGCTGGTTACAGCAATGTACGCCTGATGTGGAGAATGATCGGTGCCAGCCATTATGTATGGATGATCGACGATATTCAATTGGTTGAACCTTTCACCAATAATTTAATTGTTGAAAATACCTGGGCCGACTATATGTTTATGCCTCCAACCGGAACCGGTGTTGTTCCTGATGAAGATTGGTTTGGCGGTTATACCCAGATGCCGCGTGATATCGTTTCTGACTTTGTACAGTTCCGCGCAGCTATCAGAAATTTTGGTGTTGCCGATCAGCATGCTGTTACCATGAATACCAAAGTTACACGCAACGGTAATGTTGTTTATAACCAGAGCAGCACTCCCATTGCTACTGTGGCAGCAGCAGGCAAAGATACCTGCCGCATCTTAACTCCTTTTACTCCGGGCGGAATGGGACAATATGAAGTTTTGTTCAATGTAACCCAAACCGAAACCGATGAACTTCCGGCCAATAACGTAGACACTTTCCGTTTCGAAGTTACTGACCATACTTATTCACGAGTTTCACACGACCCGGCCAACTACCAGTCCGTTTCTCCGGGCAACTGGGTTGGTGGCGATGTTGAAGGTGCACGTCTTGCAGTATTGTATGATATTCCTGAAGGACAAGACGTTACAATTCATTCACTGACTACTTATATTGCACGCCGCAATGACTCAGCTCTGATTGCTGCCGGACAGTTTGTAATTATTGGCCGCTTATTCGGCCTTGATGCCGAAGGCAATGTTCTTGCAAACCCAACTGCCAGCACAGAAGAATATGTCTTGGTTGACGCCGACCGCGGCAACTTCCTTACTTTGGAATTTATTGATGATGGTAACCTTATCATTGCCCCGGGTTCATATTATGCAACTTTTGAATTCTATACCGGAACTCCGGCCGGAACCGACCATGTTGATTTCTATATTGCTGAAGACAAATCAATTCCTTACCCGATCTATGCCACCAATTTATTCTTCGATACCGATTGGGGAACCATTGATGCCAACTGCTTTATCGACCTGAATATTGTTCCGACTGAACTTCCTGTTTCAACAGTTACCTTTAATGTAGATATGACTTATGCCATTCAGTATGGTACTTTCAATCCTGCTTCAGATAACGTTGACATTATGGGCAGTTTCAACAATAACGGCAACCCGGTTGAAAACCTGACCGCCGGTGCTAACAATATCTACAGCATTACCAAAGACATTCCCAAAGGTGAAGCTGTTACTTTCAAATTCCGTATCAATGGCACAACTGCTGAACCATCAATCTTGCGCGACCTCAATACCACAGCTGATACTTATACTTATAGTTGTTATTGGGATTGGGCTGTTGGAATCAACCATGCCAATGTTGAAAAAGTTCGCTTCTATCCGAATCCGGTAAGCGATGTATTGCATATTAGCAATTTGAACAACATCAGTAAAGTTGAAATTACCAACGTTCTCGGCCAGGTGGTTTACAATTCAAAAGAAGTAAGCAGCACAATGAATATCAGCACCAAAGATATGCTGAAAGGTGTTTATTTCATCACTGTTACCGATGTTAACAATGTTACCCGCACTGAACGCTTTATTAAAAAATAAGCTATAAATTATTTTCAAAAAAGGGAAGTCTGAAGGCTTCCCTTTTTTTTATTTTCAGAAATTTTTATAAAAGCACTCGTGAATTACCGCGGTATGTATGTATGTTCATCCGATAGGTTATAGTCACTGTCATTTGTTTACCTCGTTGCATTTCTTCTGAAAACATGATAATCTGGTGCACTCCCTTTGTAAAGGAAGACATGGGCAGGTAAGAATAATCAAACACTCAACCATGCCTGATGTCATGGATGCAAAGCCAAACGATATATTAATTTTCCGTTTCGTTGGTGCATATTTCTTTTAATGCAAAATTTCATATACAAATGATTCGCTGCACCTCAACCATCAAGCATTTTAATTCATGGTCGTACCACTGTGTATCTGTAACACAACCGATAAAACGTTTATTATGTTTTAAATGAAATGCGGTAAATACTGTTAATGAAATACCTGTTGGCAATACGTTTCTAATCCCCCAAAGAATAAGGGGAAACCATAAGGGCTCGATATGTTAGTGAGGGAAAAGGATTTCGTAAATGAATATACTTATAATTTATCCGGATTTTTTCCTTTGGATGACCAGAGTAAATAACAAATACTGCAAAATAATCAGGTAATTTTAAAACCAATTACGAGTACATCATCCACCTGTTCGAGTTCTCCTCTCCAGTCATCGATGGCTTTGTCGAGAATTTCTTTTTGTTGCCACAGGGGTTTGTCCTGAACTTCTTCGAGTATTTTTTTAAACCCGGATGATTTAAGCTTGCCTCCGTCAGGGCCTCCAAACTGGCTGGGATATCCATCGGAAAAAATATAATACGTATCTCCGCTCTGAATATCAACCTCATTTAGCGTAAAAGAATCTTTTTCCTTGATATAAATTCCGATTGGCATGCGGTCGGCTTTCACTTCGTTAAATTCGCCGTTGCGGAAATAATACAAGGAGTTGTAAGCACCGGCAAATTCGAGTTTTTTCTGTTCAAAATCAATCACACACAAAGCAATGTCCATGCCATCCTTGGCTTCATCTTTCTTACCAGTCTGATCAAGTGTCCCCTTTACCGATTCTCGAAGGCTGTTTAAAATAAGGTGCGCCTGATCAATGCCTGCTTTATTGACAATTTCGTTCAGGAAAGAAACCCCCAGCATACTCATAAATGCTCCGGGGACGCCATGGCCTGTACAATCGGCAGCAGTAACAATAACTTTGTTATTCTTGTGCGTCATCCAGTAAAAATCACCACTAACAATGTCGCGCGGGCGGAAAAGAATAAAATATTCATTAAGTAATTGTTTTGCCATTTCTTCACTGGGCAAAATGGCCGTTTGTATGCGTCTTGCATACATAATACTGTCGGTAATACTCTTCTTGGCTTCCTCAATCTCAGCTTTCTGTTTGGCAAGCAGAATGTTGTCGCGTTGTTTGCGTTTGTAGTTGATATATACATAAATCCCGCCAATAATGGCAATAAACAAGCCGGCAAGATAAACCATACGCATGGTACGCTGGCGCGCCATTTCGGCCTGGTATTCAAGCTCACGTTTCAGTTTATCTTTTTCATAATCAAACTGCATCAGTTTTTTTGTAATGTCTTCAATATTCTCGCTCTTCTTAATGGTAGAATCGAGCTGATGATATAATTTAAAATGTTCGTAAGCTTCTTTATACATTTTTCTGGCCGAATAAATTACAGCCAGGTCATCGGCAGCCTGTGACTGGATGTCGAGAAATTCCTGTTCTCTACCGATAGCAAGCGCTTTTAAAAGGTATGGTAAGGCCTTATTATAATCCTTAATATCTTTGTATGTGCCACCTATTCCGGCATTGGCAACACCTACGCCATATTGTTCATTACATTCTTCAAAAAGCTTAAGTCCGAGTTTATAATATTCCAATGCCTTTTCAAAATTATTTTCATTACGGTTTATTTCACCTTTATTATTATAAGCATAGGCCATATTTAATTTATCATCGATGCGTGTTGAGATTTCAAGGCAAATATCATAATAGGAGTTTGCTTTATCATAGAAATACTGAAGTGAATCCTTATCAGTGCTTGCCCTGCCCTTCTGATTAAAGCAGTTACCAATATTCAGATACGCTTCAGCCAGCCTTGCTTCGTCTTTCAGATTTTTCAGCAATTCATAGGCTTTAAAATAGTATTTAAGTGCATTGTCATAATATTCCTGGGCATAGTAAACGGCTGCGATATTATTATAAACAGCAGCAATTTTGCTTTGATCATTCAACTGCTCATAAATTTTAAGGCTTTTGAGATAGTTATCAATAGCTCGTTGGTAATTAGCCAGATAATAATCAATCATGCCCATATTTCGGTAACAAACAGCAATAAGGCCATTGTCTTTAATCTCTTCGGCAATAGCGACCGCTTCGGAATAATATTTGAAGCTATTCGGGTACTCATTATTATAATAGTAAATTACCCCCATACTGTTTTTTGCATAAGCGAGGCCTTTTTTAAAGCCAAGTTTTTCGCTTATTTCAATGGCCTGAAAGCCAAAAAATAAAGCTGAATCAATGTCGATGGGTGCCATTTTGTAAGCAATATCCTTAAGGAGCATGATTTTGAAAGTATCTTCCTTGAGATAGGTTGCATTGAGGCGGAGTAATGAATCAACTTCCCTGTTTTGGCCAGAAATACCTGAAGCAATAGCTAAAAGGCAGAAAAATACAAAGATTTTCACAATTCATTCATTTATATTCAATCTGTGAAATTAGTTATTTTTTTCAGAGGAGCAAATTTTAAAGGCAGGTTATTTTATGCATAAATTGTTTTATCACTTATTGCGCTAAATAATATTGAAATAAATTTTAATACAAAAGTTAATAACTTAATTTATAAATTCATGGATAGTTTTGCACCTGAAAATAACGGGAACAAAGGGCAATTTTTTATAGGCCAACGCGGAATATTTTCGATGATGGTATTACAATAAGGCTTCGCTGGCATGATTTACCCTGAAGTTTTAATATAATTATTTTCAATAAATTGATGATAATACGGTAACAGGAGTAAAAACCTGATATTTTAAATTCTATATTCGCATAACCTGAAAAAATCATGTTTATAAAAATCTTAAAACGTATTTTTGCCTGTATTACAGATGCTTTACCAGGTTCGGCAAAGACAGCATGGTGGCTTATAAAACTTACCATTCCGGTATCGCTTGCGGTTATGCTGCTCGATTACAGTGGTTGGCTATGGATCATTTCCGGGCATATTGAACCCTTCTTCCGGTTTTTCGGGTTGCCCGGGCAATCTGCCTTTGTCCTCATAACCAGTATTTTTACCAATGTATATTCAGCCGTTGCCGTTATTACTACCCTTCATATTCCCTGGCGTGAAGCAACGATTATCGGAGTTATGTGCCTGATATCGCACAATTTTCTGATTGAAACAGTCGTTATGCGAAAAACCGGTTCCAATCCATGGCGTATGGTGGTGTTGCGGATTGCAGCAAGTGTATTTGCCGGCATCGCTTTAAACCATTTGCTTCCGGAGGCCATCATCGAAATTCCGGCAAATAATATCATGCAAAAACCGTCATTTGTCATTGCCATTACAGGCTGGGCCAAAGACATGATGTTTTTATCACTTAAAATCATTATTTTAATCAGCCTGCTGATGATACTGCAGCAAATCCTTTACCAGTTTGGTGTAATCCGGCTGCTGACCTATATTTTACGACCACTGATGGCTGCGATGGGACTACACCACAATACAAGCCTTTCGTGGATAGTCGGAAATACTATTGGACTGGCCTATGGTTCGGCCATCATGCTTGACGAATCGGAGAAAGGCCATATGACCCGTGAACAGGCTGACCTTCTGAATCACCATCTTTCCATTTCACATAGCCAGCTGGAGGACCCGCTTCTTTTTGCAGCCATAGGTTTAAGTGCCGGTTGGATGATATGGCCACGGTTTTTCATAGCCTTGCTGGCAGTCTGGATGAGAAAGGGAGAATTGTACCTTGTCCGGAAAATTTCAGTCCGATACAACAACGCAAAAAAAACACAATCATTTTTTAAAAACAAACTCATTGACCAATGAAATATATTCAACTAATAATCATATTATTATTTATATCTTTTAAAATTTCTCTGAGCCAGGAAATTGAAAGCAGACTCGATTCGGTTTTCAAGGCTAATCAATTAATGGGGATGTCAGTAGTGGCTGTTTGTGATACGGGAATGGTGCATGCGTGGCATTTCGGTGAATCTGATTATCAACGACATATACCGGTTACCGATAGCACAATTTTCAGGGTGGCTTCAATCTCAAAAAGCATTACAGCAACGGCACTGATGATACTTTACGACAGGGGGATGTTTTCGCTTGATGATGATGCAGGTACCTGGCTGGGTTTCAGCCTGCGAAACCAGCATTTTCCGGATGTACCGGTAACAATACGTATGATTCTTTCCCACACCTCATCCCTTACCGATGGTATAGGATATGCAGCGTTTCTGAACGACTCGTACAGCAACAACCCACCACCGGTTCTGCAACAACTTCTGGTAGAGGGAGGTTCATACTATACCCCCGATATGTTTTCTTCGTATGCACCAGGTACATATTTTTCATATGCCAATATTAATTATGGCATTGCCGGAACACTGGTTGAAAGAATATCGGGAGTCAGGTTCGATCGTTTTTGTATTGAAGAGATATTTCAACCCCTGGGAATCATCGCATCCTTTGTAGTTACCGATCTTCCAAACATTAACAATGTGGCAGTGCTTTACCGTTATTACAACGACCATTGGGCAGAACAGGCCGATTATTATCAGGGTATAATGCCTGAACCCCGTGATCTGTCGATGTATATAACCGGCACCAATGCATTGATTTTTGCACCACAGGGCGGACTACGCATCAGTGCGAAAGACCTTGCAAAATTTATGCTGATGCATATCAATTACGGACATCTTGGTAATACAAGGATCTTAAGCGATTCAACAGCGCATTTAATGCAGCAGCCCCAATGGACTTATAACGGTTCAAACGGTAATTACTATGACGGGCTTTTCAGGTGCTGGACCCTTGGTTTTCATCGTACCACCAACCAATGGTATGCCGATATTGTATTTCCGTTTACAGCAATGACAGGTCATCCGGGGGAAGCCTACGGGCTGATCAGCGACATGTATTTTGATAGTGAAAGCCGTACCGGGGTGATTTTTATTACCAATGGATCAAAAAATCCTTATGCATGGGGAAATTCATCAGCTTATTATTTGCCTGAAGAACAGGTATTCAACATTATTTATCACGAAGTTGCTATTCCATGTACGGGGACCCTGGTTAAAACAATGCCTGTGCCATTCCTGATTTCTCCCAATCCATTTAACAGCAACCTGAATATTACTTCGGAAAAAGGACCGATATTAGCGATACAAATTTTTGACATAACAGGAAGGAATGTATATAACTATGAAGGCACACAAAACCCGGTTATTCTTCAACCTGACAAATTACAAAACGGTATTTATGCCCTGAAGGTTAAAAAGCACGACGGTTGGCACACTGCAAAAATTGTCAGATGGTAAAGAATCAGTTAAAGAAATTCTGAACCTTATGAATCGAGGTAGGCAAAGCAAAAACCACGACACGATCGTTGGGTAAAATCACAGTATCACCTTTGGCAATAAAACTTTCGTTTCCACGAACTACACCGCCAACAATTGCATCTTTCGGGAAGTCCATTTCAAGGAGCGGAGAACGTGTAATCCGGGCGCCGTCACGCACAACAAATTCAAGCACTTCGGCATCAGCACCGGTGAGGCATACTACCGAAGGAACATCGGCATCGAGGGTAAAACGGTAAATGTAACTGGCAGCAATTAACTTTTTGTTGATAATACTATCAATTCCAAGATTTTCAGCAATATCAATATATTCAATATTTTCAATGGCTGCAATGGTTTTTTTGACACCCCTGCTTTTTGCATGAACACAGGCTATAATATTGGTTTCGGAATTTCCGGTAACAGCCAGCACGGCATCCATATTATCGAGGCCTTCTTCTTTCAGAAGTTCAACATCGCGAGCATCACCATTAATTATCAATGCATTGGGAAGTTTTTCGGCCAGTATATTGGCTTTTTCAGGGTTTATTTCTATGATTTTAATGTTGACATTTTTCTGCAATTCAAGGGCAGTCCTCACCCCTGTGCTGCTTCCCCCGAGGATCAACAAATTATTAATATCCAATTTTTTAACACCTGAATATTTCAGCATTTTACTAATGCCTTCCTGGTTGGTGATAACATAGACCAGGTCGTTGACCAGAAACCGGTCGTGCCCACGGGGAATAATGGTTTTGCCGTTTCGTGTGATAGCCACTACCCGGTACAAAAATTTTTCTTTTACAATGGAGGCTTCAATCAGCGTTTTGTTGATTACAGGGGCAGTTTCATCGAGTTTAAGCACAAAAAGTGATAATTTTCCCCCCGAAAAATTAAAAATTTCGGATGTTCCGGATTGGTCGAGCAGGTTGATAATTTCACGGGCAGCGAGTTTTTGCGGGTAAATCAGTGAATCAATACCCAGTGCAATAAAATGTGGTTTAAAAATAGGTTGCAGGTATTCGGGATTATTGACCCGTGCAATGGTCTTTTTAGCACCCAGCCGTTTTGCCAACACTGCGGAAACAATATTGGTGTCTTCTTGGTGAGCAACGGCTATAAATAAATCGCAGGCTTTGGCACCAGCTTCCTTCAGGGTAGCAAAAGAAGTGGCCGATCCGCAATAAGTAATAATATCAGCATGGGCAGCCACCAGATCGAGCCTTTTCTGATCGGGGTCAACCATAATAATTTCATGCATCACTTTCGACAACATGCGTGCAAGATGCATACCTACTTCGCCGGCACCGGCAATGATAATTTTCATAAATTCGGATGAATGAAACTAAATCATCGAAAAAACGTGTAAAAGTAATAACAAACCAGTAACATTATTCAAAATTTTTACAAAATCACAGGTTGATATGATAAGAACCATTATTTTGTACGCTATAAAATACGATACCCCTGAGTTTACAAAAACGTTGCCAGGCCTCGGCCCTATGTTTCGGAAATGTTGCATCGCAAACGATGCAATGTGCCTGAATTTTTTTTTCAAAATCAAATGGGGTAATAACAGCATTCTGCGAAATGATGGCAATATCACATTGAAAAGGTTCTGTTTGTCTGAGAAATTGCACAGTTTTGTCGGTGCAGAAAAGGATTTTTGTGGTTCCTATTACCAATAGATTTGAAAATCCGCTGATTTTTTTGCTTTTAAACCAGGCTGTCACTTCTTCTCCGTTAAACAGCGAAACTACCCCGAGTTCAGAAACACGGTTCTTTGCAGCATGATTTCTCACGGTAAGAGCAGCGTCACCCGGATTTTGCAATGCAACAAGATACATTGAAGAACCGGATTGTATGGAGTACAATGACTGCCCGGGTTTATTCCATACAACCAATTCATTACAGCTTTGAACACGACAGGTATAATATTGCCTAACAGCAAGATAAAAAATGGCTCCCATGCATGCAAATACAATATACTTGTATAAAGGGTAACGAATATAAACAATGATAAAAAACAGGATTAAATAAATTAAAACGGTTTCAAATGCCGACATGGCAATTCCTGACGTAACCGAACCCGGTAATTGTTCAATAAACATTACAGCTTGATTGAGCAATGCGGTTGATTTTTCAATTAACCACGCGTAAGGCACCGCAATAAAAGGGATGTATGAAATGATAAAAAAAAGCATTCCGCCGTAAATCAGCAAGGTAGCAAACGGGACAACCAGCACATTTGAAAACAGGAAGTAATTCGGAAACTGGTGAAAATGATAAAGGGAAACCGGAAAAGTAAGTATTTGTGCAGCTATTGCTACAGAAACGAGTTTCCATGCATGATCAATAAAATAATGATCTGATTTCACCAAAAGGTAAACCGGTTCATAAAATGCAACAATGCCGGTAACAGCAAGAAAAGATAATTGAAAACCAGCATTAAACAACAAATCAGGTGCTGAAACCAGCATAATAAATGCTACCCCTGCAATGGTATTATAAATATCGGTAGGTTTTTTAAATACCTGCCCGGCAATTACTACTGACAACATTAATGTTGCACGTGTAACAGATGGCGATAAACCGGTAAGTAAAGCATAAAACCAGATGAGTGGCAGGCCTGCAAAAAGCTCGGCACGTTTTCTCCATGTTTTATTTTTGATGGGTTTGATAAACGCAAGCAGCATGATATATACGAGGCCTGCGTGCATTCCCGAAACTGCAAGAATATGTATGGTTCCCGATGATGAATATGCCTGTTTGATTTGCTGATCGAGCAAATCTTTATAACCAAGCGTTAAGGCAGATATTACTGCCAGTTCACGATCGGCGATTTTATATTTTGAAAACCTGGAAAGCAGGTATTCCCTTATCTGCATGGCTTTTATACTGATACTGACCCTACCCTGTGTGGCCGATAGGTGCCAGTTTTCATTAATCAGGCTGCCCTGGTAATAAACATCGCGCAGAGCCATAAAACCGGCATAATCAAAATCATAAGGATTATCGGTTCCGGAAATTGATGAAATACGCATCATTCCCCTGAAACACATGCCTGCCTTCATAAGGTTCTGATCTTTAGCCTCTGGCAAACGAACAATTATTTTCTTGTCGTTTAATTCACTGTAAGCTGATGAATCAATAACCATTACAGCCTTGTAAAAATGATTTCGTAAAACAGGCTTTTCGGTAATGGTGGCTTTTACCATAGTAATGGTACTGAAAGCCCGGGCATTGCCAGTGTGTAACTGATTCTCCTGCTGAACAATACAATACCCATAACATATTATCAATAAACCCAGTGAAAAAGAAAAACAAAGATTCAGGTAAATCCATTGAGGTATGAACATTAAAATGACTACTATAGCAATGCAACAAAAAGAGAGGGAAAATAATATCCAGAACGGAACATGCACCTCAAAAACCTGAGCCAGGCAAATACCGGCCGCAAGGGGTATCAGCAAAACTACAAAAGGCCTGCTTTGCAGCTGAATAGCTAATTGATTCATGATTGTGTAAATTTACAGCATAAATGCAGGTTTGCAAGCAGGGGTGGGCCAAAATTTAATCATTAAACCTAAAATAGCATTGTGCTTCATGCTATAAAACTAAACCAACCAGTAGTAAAGAATAATTTCCACCTGTTCACTGTGGCGAAATGCTGATAAACGCAAAAAAAAGAAATAACCATCCGTTTTAGTTTTTCAAAACTTCGGGTAAAGACAAAATTTTTATGCCATTTTTTGTTGCAAACCGCGGAGAGCATACAACCAAACTTCGCATTATTGGGGTGTTGCTTTCAGTTAGCATGACCAATCCGTGATAAAAAGTAGCCAACATTGCCTGTTTTTCGATTAAATCGCTTATTTTTGGGTTCAAAATTGAAAACAAAATTATTATGTATACAAAATTTCAGCAATTTCTGAACCAGGAACTACGCAATATCAGCGAGGCAGGTTTATATAAATCCGAACGGATTATCACTTCACCCCAATCGGCCGAAATAACTGTAAATACAGGTGACAAGGTATTGAATTTCTGTGCCAACAATTATCTTGGGCTCTCAAACAATGAGGAGCTGAAAAAAGCTGCCATAGCCGGCATACAGAGTCATGGATATGGTATGTCGTCGGTCAGGTTTATCTGCGGCACGCAGGACCTTCATAAAAAACTTGAGGCTGCCATAGCCCGCTATTTTGGAACGGAAGATACTATTCTATATGCAGCCTGTTTTGATGCCAATGGTGGTGTTTTTGAACCTTTGTTTGGTGAAGAGGATGCCATTATCAGCGATGCGCTCAATCACGCCTCTATTATTGATGGCGTAAGGCTTTGCAAAGCACAGCGTTACCGTTACGCCAATGCCGATATGGCTGAACTGGAAGATTGCCTGAAGCAGGCACAAAAACAACGTTTCAGGGTTATTGTAACCGACGGGGTTTTTTCAATGGACGGAAATGTTGCCCCGCTTGATAAAATAAAAGCCCTTGCTGACAAATACGATGCCCTTGTGATGGTTGATGAATCGCACTCGGCAGGTGTTGCCGGTGACACTGGACGTGGCGTAACCGAACAATTTAACCTGCGCGGACAGGTTGAAATAATCACCGGCACGCTGGGAAAAGCATTTGGCGGTGCTATTGGCGGTTTCACCACAGGCAAAAAAGAAATTATTGATATGCTTCGCCAACGGTCAAGACCATACCTGTTTTCAAACAGCATACCCCCGATGGTAGTATCGGCAGGGATCAGGGCATTTGACCTGCTCGAAAAATCGAATGACCTCCACTCAAAGCTGATGAAAAATGTTAAATATTTTTCAGATAAAATAAAAGCGGCCGGGTTTGATATCAAACCAACCCAATCGGCTATCGTTGCCGTCATGTTGTATGATGCAAAACTTTCGCAGGATTTTGCAGCCCATATGCTTAAGGAAGGGATTTATGTCATTGGATTTTATTATCCTGTGGTTCCGAAAGAACAGGCACGGATAAGAGTGCAGTTATCGGCTGCTCACGAATTGCATCATATCGACAAATGTATAGAGGCTTTTATTAAAGTCGGGAAAGAATTGAATGTATTAAAATAAAAAGCGTCGGAATCATTAAGCCGGGTTATTGAAATAATCCGGCTTTTTTATTAAAACAATTTTCTGTGTTGCCCAATAAGAAAGATGGTTTCGACTATTTCTTCCTCGGTCATGGTAGAACGATTAAAAACCATATCAAAAAGCTCACAATCAGGTTTGTTTCCTTTAAAAAAGGCCATAAAATTTTTTCGTCTTTCATCGTTTTCATCCACATTTTTGCGGGCTTTGGGCGGTTCAATCGAAAACCGCTCCATAATGCGTTGTACCCTCCATTCATAGGGAGCTGCAAGTTTAAAATGTGCTGAACGTTCAATATGCCTGGCAAAAATGCAGCCGGCACGACCAATAATTACTACGTTTCCCATTTCGGCATACGAAGTAACAACAAGTTTAATCATCCGTTTGATGTTGGCATCGCTGGCATATTTTTTGGCCGAAAAAGAATCGACAAGATCGTGCATAAAACGTTTTTCGGCTGCTCCGAAAATATGGGCAATTTTCTTTGGATCGATATCAAGTTTCCGTGCAGCGTCTTCGAGCACTTCCTTGCTGATAATCTGCCATGGCCTTGATTTACGGTCGTTTTTAATGTGATTGTTAATTTTTTCGGTAATTAATTTGCCAATTCTGCTGGCATAACAACCATATTCGCGCGATATGGTGATCACCGGGCCCGGTTCACCTGTCTGGCCTTGTTCGTTTTCGAGCCTTTGCGACATGTATTTCAGAAACACGTTTTCCATAGCTGTATAATTTTGTATAAGGTACAAAAAAATGCAATGCAAGGCAAATAATCATTTCAATTATTTTAAGTTCAATAAATAATTATAAATCAATTATTTAATAACAAAACAGCTCAATTAAATTTTACAGATTACTGATTTCCATTATATTGATTTTATATTATTGGCTGATTGATATTTAAAACATATTTCAGCGAATGGTGCTTTAGATCAGAAAAAACCGCCATCTTTACAGGCTGATTCAAACACCTGGTTTTATGCATCAACATTCATTCCGTCTGTATTTTATACTTGTTTTGTCAATGGTTTTGTGGAGTTATACCTTTATCTGGTATAAAGAGGTTTTTATCTATTTACAGCCCATGACCACCATTTTTCTGAGGTTGATCATTGCTTCAGTTATTTTATTGATTTTTAATTATTTAACAGGCAAATTGCAAAAAATAAAAACCGAAGATTATGGATTGCTTATTTTAATGGCATTTTTCGAGCCTTTTATTTATTTTATTGGCGAAAGTTTTGGAATGAGCAAGGTTTCTTCAACCATAGGGGCGGTAATTATTTCAACCATACCTGTCTTTACGCCCGTAATAAGCCGGTTTCTTTTCAGTGAAAAACTGGGGTTTCTCAATCTGGCAGGGATCGCTGTTTCATTTGCCGGTGTTATTATTGTTGTCATTAAGAAAGATTTGTCTTTTGCAGCCGATCCTGCCGGAATTGCTCTTTTATTTGTTGCAGTGGCCGGTGCTTTGGGCTATACTGCTATTATTTACAGGTTTACAAAAAAGTATAACCCTTTTACACTTGTTACCATACAAAACACCTTTGGGGTATTCTGGTTTCTGCCTTTTGTATTTATTATTGAGGGAAATCCGTTTGCAGCATTAAAACCTGATATGAATATGTTGCTTCCTTTATTTAACCTGGCTTTTTTTGGTTCTTCAATGGCTTTTTTACTTTTTATATATGGCATTAAGCATTTAGGGCCAACACGGGCCAATATGTTTTCAAATATTATTCCTGTAAGTACTGCGCTGATATCGGCTTTGTGGTATGGTGAGATCATCACACTGCAGATGGCCGTTGGCATATTCATTGTTGTGACAGGATTGTTTATGAGCCAGCTGAAAAGAAAACCAGCAATGATTTAAAAATCCGGCTGATGTTTTGTGTTATCTGCATTTGGTTTAAGTGTAAAGTAAATTATTAAATTTGCACATTCTGGATCTATTTTTCATGGGGTTATCTTTTTTCAATAAAACAAAAAAAATATTTACTGTCATTGTTATCCTGCCGTTGTTAAGGATAATTCACCGTTTTACCGGTATTTTTTTCAGACAACATTGTCATCAGATTGTTTTTTTTCACACCGAAAGCGTTTTTTACGATAATTCGAAATACCTGTTTGAATACCTGCTGATTGAAAAAAATGCGAATGTCAGCATAATAGTGAAAAACAAAGCACTTCATTCCCAATTATGCAAAAAATACCCGGGCAAAGTACATTATGCCTGTTCATGGAAGGGTTTTAAAATTTTCAGGAAAGCCAAAATTAATGTTATCTCGTATGGTACCAGCGCCATGGAATTTTTTCCGTATTATCTCGATATCAAAAAACAACATATTATATACCTCGGACATGGAATTCCGATGAAAAAAATAGGACGTCAGGTTGCACGCTGGAAACATCCGTTTTTCGGCAGATTACTTCAACCTTATAGTTTTGCCACCTGCAATTCAATTCTTGAAAAATATGTACTTGCATCGTCGTTTCATGTTGATGCTGACAATATCTGGATTACCGGTTCGCCACGCAACGACAAACTTTTTGAGTATGTCGGCGGCAAACTAAAACCTGCCATTCCCGATTACCTGGCAGGTAAAAAAATTGTTTTATATGCCCCAACCTGGCGCGAAATGGGATCTGAAACCCGTTTTTTCCCATTCCCCGATTTTGATGCAGAAGCATTACTCCATTTTTTAAAACAAAACAATATTATCATCCTGTTACGCGGACATAAAGAAGAAATAAAAAATACAGGGAATCGTTTTTCAAACCATTTGGTTATGGATCACGTTATAATGACAGCCAACCAGGATAAATTTCCCGATGTAATTGAGATGCTGCCTTTTGTTGATATTCTGATAACCGATTATTCAGGGATGTATTTTGATTTTCTGCCTTTCGGTAAACCAATGATTTTTATTCCGTATGACCTGAAGGAATATAACCGTTATAAAGGTTTGCTTTTCCCGTATGATGATTTCACTGCAGGGCAGAAAGTATTTACACAGGCAGCATTTTTTGAATCATTAACCGAAGCTAATAATCAGCCTGATAAAAACAAAACCAAAAGGGACGAAATGAAACGGCTTTTTTACCGGTTTACGGATAACGGAGCCTGTGAAAGAATTTACCAACATATACTGAATATCTCATGACAAAAAGAAACATTGCTGTAATACTTGCCGGAGGAACAGGACAAAGGTTCGGGACCGATATACCCAAACAGTTTATGAAGGTGGCAGGAAAAACCCTGATGGAACACACACTCGATATTTTCCAGCGCTCAGAACTGATCCACGAAATTGCCATTGTTGTGCACGAAAACTTTATCCGTGAAACCGAAGAAATTGTAAACCGCAACCGTTATTCGAAAGTGAAAAAAGTGCTTATCGGCGGCAAAGACCGCAACGGTTCAAGCCTGTCAGCTATCAAAGCATACGAAGGGACCAGCAACTATGAAAATATCAGGCTGATCTATCACGACGCTGTAAGGCCTTTCCTTTCCGACAGGATCATCAATGATGTTGTTGAAGCATTGAACAAATATAATGCAGTAGATGTGGCCATACCTTCTACCGACACTATCATCCAGGTTAACAAAGAAAATATCATCACCTCAATTCCCAACAGGGATATGTTACGCAACGGACAGACACCCCAGGCATTCTCGTTACCAACCATCAGAAAAGCTTATGAAATAGCACAGAACGATCCCCATTTTAAAGCTACAGATGATTGCGGTGTAGTTTTGAAATACCTTCCCGATGAACCGGTTTATGTTGTCAATGGCAGCGAAAACAATATCAAAGTAACCTATGAACTCGACCTTTTTATTGCCGATAAACTTTTTCAGCTCCAGCATATTGAACTATTAAGTCAATACCCGTTAAATCTTTTAAACGGAAAAGTAATGGTGATTTTTGGCGGAAGTTATGGAATAGGACATGAAATAGGGAAAATAGCCTCAGAAGCAAAAGCAAAAGTTTATACTTTCAGCCGTAGCCAGAATGGAGTTGATATAAAAAACTTTTCAGCGGTGAAGCAATCGGTTGATGCTGTTTTGCAAAAGGAAGGAAAAATTGATTTTGTAGTAAACACGGCTGCACTTCTCAATAAAGAATCGTTGATAAACATTGACATGCAAACTGTGAATGAGATGATTGATGTGAATTATAAAGGTATGATCAATATTGCGAGGGCTGTTTTTGAACCGTTAAAAAAATCGCAGGGTCATTTGCTGCTATTCACCTCAAGCAGTTATACACGGGGACGATCGTCATACAGCCTGTATTCAAGTACCAAAGCCGCAGTAGTAAATTTTACACAGGCCATTGCCGAAGAATGGAAAGAATCAGGAATAAAAGTCAATTGTATCAATCCGGAACGCACCAAAACACCCATGCGGATCCGCAATTTTGGTAACGAGCCCGATGACAGCCTGCTGATGCCGGAAAAAGTTGCTGAAATTTCTATCTTCACCTTGTTGTCCGACTTTTCGGGACAGGTGGTATATGTAAAAAAATAATATAAGAATATGCAAGCCATTATTTTAGCTGCCGGAATGGGCAAAAGACTGGGAGAACTTACCCGCCATAACACCAAATGCATGGTCACCCTGCACGGTCAGACATTAATTGAAAGAACCCTCGACGCTTTGCATTATGCGGGCGTAGAAAGGGTAATCATAGTCATTGGTTTTGAGGGACAGAAGGTGAAAAACCTGGTTGGCCAGAATTATAAAGGTTTACCAATCGTTTATGTAGAAAACCCGGTTTATAACAAAACCAATAATATTTACAGCCTTTATCTTGCCAGGGAATTTATGTGCGAACAAGACACCCTCCTGCTCGAAAGTGATCTGATTTTTGAAAAAGATATCCTGACCGAACTGATAAAAAATCCTTTTCCGAACCTGGCAGTTGTAGATAAATACCAGAGCTGGATGGACGGAACAGTAGTAACAATCGATAGCGAAGACAATATCTTAAGTTTTATTCCAAAACGGCATTTTAATCACAAGGATATTGGTTCTTACTATAAAACAGTGAATATTTATAAATTTTCGGCGCACTTTGCCCGGAATGACTATATCCCTTTTCTGGAGGCTTATTCATCGGCACTGGGGAATAACGAATATTACGAACAGGTTTTACGTGTACTTACACTGCTTGAAAAAAACAACCTGAAAGCCTTCAGGCTTGAAAACCAGAAATGGTATGAAGTAGATGATATCCAGGATTTAAACAACGCCGAAGCCATTTTTGCCCCTGAAAATGAAAAACTGTCTCTGTTTCACCGCAGGTATGGAGGATACTGGCGGTTTCCGAAAATTGTTGATTTCTGTTACCTGGTTAATCCATACTTTCCACCCGAGCGTATGATCAATGAAATGAAATGTTATTTTGAATCCTTGCTCGGACAGTATCCTTCGGGTTTGAGTATCCAGAACCTGCTTGCAGCAAAAATGTTCGGTTGCGACCCTTCGCAGATTCTTGCAGGGAATGGAGCCACCGAATTAATTGCTGCTTTTGCACCAGCCATCAAGGGAAAAGTGGGCATGATGCTTCCAACTTTTAACGAATACCCTGAAAAATTTGGTTATGACAGGGTAGTTGCAGGAACTTCCCGATCAGAAAATATGACATACACCATAGAGGATTTAAAAATACTTTCTGAAACATGTGATTATATTCTCCTGGTAAATCCTGACAACCCAACAGGGAATTATATCCAGTTCGATCAGATTATAGAACTGGCAGACTATCTGAAACTTAAAGGGAAAAAACTTATTGTTGATGAATCGTTCAATGATTTTGCACCCGACAGGTTTAAAAACAGCCTTATTGCTAAAGAAACCCTGCTGCAATATCCTAACCTTATAGTTATAAAAAGCATCAGCAAAAGTTATGGTGTGCCAGGTTTAAGACTTGGTGTAATGGCCACCGCTGATGAAAATCTGTTACAACAGACAAAAAAAAATCTACCCATCTGGAATATCAATTCTTTTGCTGAGTTTTTCCTGCAAATCATCGATAAATACGAAAAAGAATTTGAAGCATCGTGCAACCAGATTGTCAGTGACAGGGAGCATTTATTCAACGAGCTGAAAAAACTACCTTTCATCAGGGTGATTCCTTCTGACGGCAATTATTTTCTTTGCGAAGTAACTGGCAATTTTACCGCTTCACAACTTACGGATATGATGTTGAAAAAATTTGAAATATTTCTTAAAGATTGCACCGGTAAACCCGGTTTTGAGAATAAACAATTTATCAGAATTGGTATCCGTAACCGGCACGACAACCAGCAAATGGTTGAAAAGCTGCACATCATAAATAAATTTTTCTGATAGTAGGACTATGAATATTACCATTTGCGGAGGCGGACATATAGCTCATGCACTTGCAGGGATGCTTGGGCAGGTTACGGAAAACAAGATTACTGTGTATACACGTCGTCCGGATGAATGGAATAAAACGATGATTGTAAACATGGAAGGCTGTTTGCAACAAGGAGCTATTTCATTGGTAACCAATTCGCCAGAACAGGCTGTTGCAAATGCCGGACTCATAATTCTTGCCCTTCCCTCTTTTGCACGTAAGGATGTAATTGAACAGATTGCACCTTATATCCCTGAAAATGTATGGATCGGTTCGTTTCCCGGGATGGGTAATTTTGACCTGATTATTAAAGATACACTGAACAATACAGGAAAAAAAATCAGGGTTTTTGCATCACAGAGAGTGCCATATATTTGCCGCACAATTGAATATGGCAAATCAGTTCATATTACTTCAAAAAAGAATGAAATTTTTGTCTCCGCACTGAAACAGGATGAAACCCCTGAGATATGCAAAATACTTACTCCTTTGCTTGGAATGCCGGTAAATCCATTGCACAATTTTCTTGAAATAACACTTTCCACGTCAAACCCGGTTTTGCATCCGGCACGCACTTATAGCCTTTTTAAAAATTATGCGCCGGGAACTACATGGGACCGGAATTTATTGTTTTACGAAACATGGTCGCACGAAGCATCTGAAATACTTCATCAGATGGATATGGAAGTGCATAAGGTAATTGAACAATTTCCGTTTGACCTGTCGGGAATCAGGCCACTTTTATCACATTACGGGGTTACATCAACTCAACAGCTAACTGAAAAAATAAGGAACATAGCCGCTTTTAAGGGCATCACTTCACCCATGAAGGAAACCGGTGATGGCTGGGTTCCGGATTTCGAAAGCCGTTATTTTACTGAAGATATTACCTATGGGTTACTCATTATTAAAAGCATTGCACAAATCATGCATGTTAAAGTACCCGTGATAGATACAGTACTGGTCTGGGCACAAAAACATATGAAAAAAACTTTTATCGTTGACGGGTTGATCAATTTTTCAGATAATAAGGATATTCCCCTGCACCAGCATTACGGAATTCTGTTACCCGAACAATTAATAAACTATTATCAATAATTTATCAAAATCTGATTACTGGTTTGAAACGCATATTCATCAAGTCGACTTTCAGAAACCACAATTTCATTCATCTGATCGGTTATTTCAATCAGTACCTGGAGCCGGAATATGGCAGAAGACTGAAAGTAATCCATCACAGGAAGATATACGATAAAAAATACTCGATTGCACGGTTTTTCGATAAAATATGGATGGTTTTACACCGGTTATATCCTTACGATCTGGTAATTAGCGATTTTTATTCAGCCCCTGTATATAAAATGGGGAAAAAAACCATGTATATTTTTCATGGGGCGCTTACCAAACACCACCCATCCATCAAAGGGCTTGAAGATAAAAAACGGCTTACCTATCATCGGAATTTACGCAGGGATACCGATTTTATTATTACGCTTCATGAAAGCGATAAAAATTTCTACCTGCGTCATCCCAAGCTTGAAGATTTACCATTACCAAAGTATTTACCACTTGGCTTACCCCGGAACGACCTGCTTTTTAATCAGAAATATGTCGATGAGTCCAATCATGAAATCAGAAATACATTTGGTTTGACCGGCAAAAAGACAATATTATATGCTCCTACTTTCAGAGATTATAAAACAGAATCATTCCTTAAAATTACACAGAATGATATTGAAAAATTAAACTCAATGCTTAAGCAACATAATTGTATGTTGATTTACCGCCCTCATTATTTTTCCGGAATAATAAATATTGAATTCCTTAAAGAACAATCAAATATCATTACCATTGATTCAAAAAAAGAAGGCGATACCCAGAAATTGCTTTGCGCCTGCGATACACTTATAACCGATTACAGTTCTATCTTCGTTGATTTTCTGATTTTGAAACGACCTGTTTTGTTTTTCCCTTTTGATTTAGCTTTTTATACAACCAACAACGGTTTAACCATTGATTTTACAAAAAAGCAAGATATTCCCGGAGAACAGGTCTTTACCTGGGATGAACTGGTTACCAAAATCCCCGGGTTACTAAAGGATGAAATATCAACGGATTATTCATTAACGGTAAGCCGATATTATACCTATTTTGACGGATATGCATCAAAACGAATCTGGGATTTGATATTGCGTGAATTTTATGATCACAAATAATATTGTTATCTTTCCATTGGTTAATTTTAACTGAAAATGACTCCAAAAAAGATATTAATTGTTGAAGATGAACAACGCCTGGCCGAAATTTTAAAAGCCGGCTTAGAGGAACAGGGTTTTGAGGTTCAACTGGCTTTTGACGGATATGTTGGAAAAAGCCTCGTGCAGAAAAATAATTTCGATCTAATAGTACTTGATATCGGCCTGCCACTGCTCAATGGTTATGAACTGTGCAAAGAAATAAGGCTAATGAATAAACATATCCCTATTTTAATGCTCACAGCCATGGGAACTTCGGAGAATAAACTGCTTGGTTTTGAAATTGGGGCAGACGATTACATTGTCAAACCTTTCGATTTTAATGAGTTGTTGGCAAGAATCAAGGTATTCTTACGTCGTTCGGGCAATGAAATTCAACGGGACGATATCATTAAAGTGGCCGACCTTGAAATTAACACTTCACGAAAAACCGTTAAAAGAGGCGAAGTTTTCATTGACCTGACAGCCAAAGAATATAATCTTCTTGAATTTTTAGCACGGAACAAAGGAATTGTATTTTCGCGCTCCGAACTTGCTGAAAAAATCTGGGATATCAATTTCGACACAGGCACCAATATCATTGATGTTTATATCAACTACCTGAGAAAAAAGATTGATCGTGATTTTCCGGTCAAACTCATTCACACCCGCATAGGAATGGGTTATGTTTTAAAAGAGGTTCAATAGCCCGGCATGAATATCATCACCAAACTTACCGTTCAGTTTACGCTAATTGTAGCTACTATTGTTGCCATCTTTTCGCTGGGTATCCATTTCTTTTCATCCAATTACCGTGAAAATGAATTTTACAGCCGTCTTACCGACAGGGCAAATACAACCGCAAAGCTTTTGCTAACAGTTCAGGAAGTAGACAGCAACCTGCTGAAAATCATTGATAAAAACACCTACGCGTTATTCCAGGAACATATTTATTTATATAATCCCAGAAAAGAACTGATCTATACCAATCTTGACGAACCCGTCTGCCTTGACAGTGTTATACCGATGGAAAAGCTATCGGTAAAAAAAATAGCACGTTTTAAAGACGGGGAAAGAGAAGGAGTAGCGATATTATATCCTTACAATTCAAAAGATTACCTTGTCATTGCTTCGGCTTATGATAAATATGGATTGGCAAAAATTAAAAACCTTAAAATTGTTCTTGCCATTGGGTTTTCCATTATACTGGTCATCATCTTAATTGCCGGCCTTTTTTATTCAAAGAGAGCACTTGCACCTATTTCAACTGTGGTAGGGCAGGTACAAAAAATAACCATCTCAAATTTGAACCTCAGGGTTGATGAAGGCAACAAAAAGGACGAGATTGCGCGTTTGGCCATCACCTTCAATCAAATGCTCAACCGGCTTGAAGAAGCTGTTATTCTTCAACGCGAATTTGTTTCGAATGCAGCACATGAACTCAGAACCCCTTTCTCGGTGTTGCTGGCCGAAATTGATTACACACTCATGCAGAACCGTGATTCCGAAAGGTATAAGCATGTGCTTAAGAATTTATACGATGAACTTAAAAAACTTAACCTGCTATCGAACAGCCTTCTGGACCTTGCCCGACTCAATTTTGAACATTCGTACCAATATTTCTCAAAGGTAAGGGTTGATGAAACACTTCTCGATCTCCGGAAGGACATTGTCAGGTTAAATCCTGGCTATCATGTTGTTATGAAATTCAGCGAAATGCCTGATGATGAAAAATTCCTTTGCGTTACGGGCAATGAACAACTTTTAAAAATTGCATTTAAAAACCTGATTGAAAATGCCTGTAAATTCTCTGAAGATAAAACTGTTCATTTAACTTTCCAGGCAAATTCAGAAGGGGTTAAAATTGAATTTTCAGATAATGGAATAGGCATTCCTGAAGAAGACCGTGAAAAAATATTTGAACCCTTCTACCGCGGAAAAAACACACAATATATCTCAGGTTTTGGGATGGGCCTGGCGCTTACTTTAAAAATAATCAACCTTCACCATGGAAATATTACTGTTGAGTCAAAAATTAACCATGGAAGCATTTTCAGGATTTTTTTACCGGGTTCATCAAGTTAAAGTAAAATATTAATACTGCTCTAATTTATTTCTAACCCCAATTTAATAACTGATTAACGTACCTGTAATAGTGTAAACATACCTTGCGGCCAAAATTCTGACCCATGTTTAAGCTATTGCTTGCCGCCATTATCGCTATTCTTCCGGTTTATTCTTCAAATATTCTGGCCGATCAAAACGATAATTCGGGACATTCTTTCTTTTTCAGGTATTTTGATAAGACCAAAATCATGGTCATTACCGACATGCATTATTTCAGGCCGGACCTGATATCAGATAAAATTTTAAATTACGAAAAACTTTCGCTTTTAACCCGTTCGGATTCGGTAATGCAAAGTATCATCAGCCAATTTTTAAAGCAAAAACCCGATGTGGTGCTGGTTGCCGGAGATATGACTGAAGACGGTCGAAAAACCCATCATGCTGAAGTAGCAAAATATCTTGGATTGTTAAAACAGGCTGGCATTAAAGTATTTGTTACCCCGGGGAACCACGATATTAATAATGATCAGATGCATTACCGTTATAAAAATCCGGCAGTCTTATCATCTGAAATTACTTATAAAAAGGATTTTGAAGCCATTTACAGCGATTTTGGCTATAAAGATGCATTTTTACGCAGCAATTATTCATTATCCTATTTTGCAAAATGCTCGGATAAACTGTGGATATTATCTATCGATGGTATTACTACTTATCAATCAAAAAACTACAGGATTGAAGGAATTTTTGAAACCAAAGAGCTGGAATGGATAAAGGCTGGCCTGGAAGAAGCCCGTAAAAATGAAGCTCAGGTCATTGTGATGGTGCATCACCCTTTGCTTAAACGTATGCAGGAACATGAATTGTTTTACCAGCATTACCATCTTAAAAAAACCAGTGAACTTATCGATTTACTGCAGGAATACGGTGTAAAACTGGTGGTAACCGGGCATGGTCATGCACAGGATATTTCGAGCAACACTAAAGCATTGAATACAATATTTGATATAGAAACCGGTGCCCTGGGGTTTTTCCCACATTATTACCGTGAGTTATCAATCAACAAATTCGGGGCAGAAATCAAATCGCACCAGCTTAAATTTTGCAAAAAGAAATCGCCACAGGAAGAAATTTTCAATAAAACCTCGGTTAACAGACTTGTTACGATGTATCGCGCCAGGATTTTGTATCAGATGACAGCATACAATATCACAGCAGATGAAAAAAACTATGCAACAGATGTCATTATTTCAAATATATTCAGGCATCAGCAAGGCAATGAGGTCTTTTCAAAAGCCGATTCGGCAAATGTTATAAAAATAAATACACTTGTTCCAAAAATTGCCAATAGTATCTATTCTATTGCATCTGCCAATACACAACCCAACGATCAGAATATTTTTATTGAATTCAGCACAGGCAGGTCCAAAAAAATAAAAAACAAAGATCGTATCTATAAGTTTTATTTTAATCCGGTTGAAAAACTGGTGGCAAATAAATAACCCCGGGCAAAATACTGCATTGTTTCTCTACTTCAATGCTTTATCACTCTTGTTATTCTTTCGGTGATGATGTGAAATACAGCATTCAGATCGTCAGATATACGGAATGCAATAATCAATAAACCATAAATCACAATAATAACGGCACTTTTTATAAAAATATCCGCAAATATATTCTCTGCTGCCGGAAGCAGATACGCTATGATATATGCACCTATTCCAAAAAGGGCAATAAAGATAAACCTGTAATTTAACGGATTCATTTTAAACTTTTTATATAAAAACCAGTATTTAAAAAGACTGTTTGATGCATTTGAAATAAATACTCCTACTGCAGCACCCGTTATTCCAAACGAGGGAATAAGCAATACATTGACAGCAATGATCATGATAACGAGTAAACCTGTAAACATGGCACTTGCTTTATAATAAACAGAGGTATTGATAATGGTTCCGTTCAGGCCGGTGAGCATTTCAGAAAGATTGGCCAGCATAATAAAAAAGATGACATATTTTCCCTGTTCAAAACCAGGTGGCAACAAACTGAAAAGATGATCTGCATTTATCCATACACCCGAAAAAATCAAGACCCCGATAATAAACTGATTGATACAACTTTTGTAATAGATTTTCTCAATCGTATCCATATCATTTTCTTTCCATGCATTGGCAAGCAAAGTTGACGATATTTTCATTAGCGGGCGTGAAGGCAGTATAACAAGTATGCCAAAAACAACACAGGTTGAGTATATGCCAACAGCCTGCAGGCTGGTGAACCAGCTTACCATTATGACATCGATGTTTGAAATGGCTATAAGGCTGAAACCCTGCAATATGCCAAAAATGCTGACATTAATGATTTCTTTACGGAATGCTTTATCGGTTTTTAAAATACTTCCACTTAAAAAAAGTTGCTTATTCAGCCCTATGGTGAAAACAATCATCAATGTTGGCAACGATACAGAAAAAACATACCAGAAAACAAACTGGTTGAAGGATATTATTTTTAAAGCATAAATAATAACTGTAATAAGAATAAACAACCTCTGGGCAAATTCTTTCAGGAAAACACCGGTCACCGAATCGTACACTGCACGGTTATATGCCTCGAAAACACTAAAAAAGGCAAAAAAGAATGTTATTGGAAGAATATACCATGCATAATGACTGAAGATTTCGGAATTTTCGGCACGCAGAATATAGGATTTTACTATAAAAAAAACCATCACCATAAAAAGGAATCCCAATGAGGTAACAGCCACCGTAAGTTTTAAAAAACCCTGGTGTTTTAATGCATTATTTCTGAAATAAGGAAAAAGTCTCATGGTTACATTGGTAAAACCCAGGGTCGAAAACTGGGCAAATACCAAAGCATAAGAAACCAGAAGGCGCGTTATACCAATCTCATCCTTAGATAGAAACCGCGGAAAAAGAATGGCACTGGTAAAAAATGCCAGAATAACGCCAACATAGGTAAATACTGTCCCTTTGAGTGCCTGCCGTCTTATTATTCCCATAGCACCTATTAATTGGTATTTTATTGCATCTGCAAGTTTAATATTAATTTGCTTATTAATAGACAGTGCCGGTGAAAATTCGCTATCATCAGTTTAGTATTAAAATTAAATGTTAATATAAATCATACCATCCAAACAGGCAAATACATTGAATTTGATAAAATTTTTCTTTCATATATTATTTTTTGTATATTTGAAAATATTGAAAGTCTTTTGAAATTTTAATATTTCTTTGAAATGAAAGCAAACCTCACCATCCTGTTATTATTGCTGACTACCCTCACATTCAGTCAGACCGAAAAAGTGAAGAGTGCGTTTATATACCAGTTTACCAAGTATATAGAATGGAGTTCGGAAATGCAAAGCGGTGATTTTGTTATTGGCGTTTTGGGCGATGACCCGATTATTGCCGAATTGACTACCATTGCCCAGGCTAAAAAAGTTGTCAGTCAACCTATTGTAGTTAAAAAATTTGATACACCGGGCGATATTTCAAAATGCCAGATTGTGTATATCCCCTCTGCCAATTCAGGTCAGTTTAGTAATGTAAAATCGAAAATCGGAAAAGCCAGCACATTAATAATTACCGATAAACCCGGGATGGCACAGGATGGAGCCGGTATCAATTTTATAGAAGCTGAAGGTAAAGTTCAATTTGAACTGAATAAAAATTATTTCAGTGCGCACTCACTTAAGCTGAGCAATCAGCTTGTAAATCTGGCAAAAGCGACTTATTAATTTTATAAAACCGACCCCTATGAATCATATATCAATAGCCCAGAGATTATATGGAGGCTTTGGGATTATCATATTCCTTTTTCTTATCAGTTCTGTTATTGCTTTTGGTATTCTCAGAAGCAACGATAAGTTAAACAACCAGATTGCCAAAGTGAATATTCCCTCGGTTACCGACCTGAATGCCTTGTATGCCATGATTTCTGAATCGAAAATGCTGGTAAAAAACTGGGTATTTATTGAAAAACAACCTGATACGCGCGACAAACAAAAACTCGTAGAAATGCGTACACACCAGTTCCCGGTTTTGATTCAATCACTCAACGAATTATCGAAAAGCTGGGATAAAACCGATCAACTTGAAATACAATCTATTATCAGGGTAATTGACGATAGTTTATTTACAGAGCATCAATTGATCATGCAATCGCTCAATACTTTCGAAAGCTACAATGACGTAATGGTTCTTTTTGAAATTCAACCCATGGCAGAAGAAGGAGGATCAACCATTATACTGACAGACAATATTCTTAAGCGGCTCAACGGATTGATTGATTCGCAGCAGGCAAAAGTTAAGCAGGCATATAGCAAGATGGATGCAGCCGGAAACTTTTTCAGAATTTATCTTATTCTTTCAACAATCCTGGTTGGCGCAGTGGGTTTGTTTATTGCATTTGTCATTGTTTCAAAAATCAGGTCAAGTGTTAAAGAAGCCTCTAATGTTGTTGCCCAATTGGCCAAAGGGGAACTCAAAGTTAAAATTGCTGCCAAAGGAGGAGATGAAATTTCGCAATTACTGGCTGACCTAAGCGAAATGGTTGAAAGCCTGAAAGAAATATTAAAATCGATCACCGAAAATTCCTATTCTATTTTAACAACCAGTGAAAGATTGAACCAAACCTCGGGCAGGCTTTCTGATGGGGCATCACAACAGGCTGCTTCGGCCGAAGAAGTGTCATCATCGATGGAACAAATGGCTGCCAATATTCAGCAAAACACCGAGAATGCAAAAAGTACAAGTCAGGTTTCGGAAGTTGCAGCCACAAGCATGGAAAAAGTAGGCAAAGCGTCAGCCAAAAGCATGGAAGCCATTAAAAAAATATCGGAGAAAATAACGATTGTAAACGACATTGCTTTTCAAACCAATATACTGGCCCTTAACGCTGCTGTTGAGGCTGCCAGGGCAGGCGAGCATGGCAAAGGCTTTGCCGTAGTGGCTGCCGAAGTCCGCAAACTGGCCGAAAGGAGTAAAACTGCTGCCGATGAAATAATGCAGATATCTCAGCAAACTGTGCTGGCAACTACCGAATCGGTAAAACTGATTGAAGAAATTGTACCCAAGATCAAAAACACTTCGAGGATGATACAGGAAATTGCTGCTGCAAGCCTTGAAATGTCGAGCGGTGCCGAACAGATTAACAATGCCATTCAGCAACTGAACAATGTAACCCAGCAAAATGCCTCTACGTCGGATGAACTGGAATCGGCAGCCGGCGATCTGGCTGATAAAGCAGCCATTCTAAGAGAGAAAATCAGTTTCTTCTCTATTTAAGAACAACAAAAATCAGATCATTAAAGCAGTCCAAGGTCGAGCAAAGCTGCTTCGCTCATCATGTCCTTGCTCCATGGCGGATCAAACGTAAGATCAACCCTTACACTTTTTACCCCTTCAATAAAAGCAATTTTCTGTTTCACCTCGTCAACAATCTGGTCGGCCAGCGGACAGTTCGGAGCCGAAAGGGTCATGGTTACAATCACATCCTGATCGGGTGAAATTTCTACATTATAGATCAAACCCATATCATAGACATTGACAGGTATTTCAGGATCAAAAACAGTTTTGAGTGTTTCCTTTATAATATCATAAGTTACCATATTGCTTAAAGTTTTTCCATTTTTGCTTTATATGCCAACGCATACATTTTTATTTGTTTTATCATAGCAACCAACCCGTTGCTACGCGTTGGTGAAAGGTTCTCCTTAAGCCCTATCTGATCAATAAAGCTGATATCGGTATTTAATATTTCATCGGGTGTATGATGTGAAAAAACCCGGATAAGCAACCCGACAATTCCTTTGGTAATAATGGCATCACTATCGGCTTTAAAATCAATGAGTCCATTATCAAATTGTGCATAAAGCCAAACCCTTGACTGACATCCCTGAATCAGATTCCGGTCGGTTTTCATTTCATCGGGTAATGGTGTTAATTCCTTGCCCAATTCAATCAGGTAATTATATTTCTCGAGCCAGTCGGTAAAACCCGAAAATTCATCAACTATTTGTTTTTGAATTTGTTCTATTGACATATCAGCAACCTATTATGATGCAACTTCATTTAAAGATTTCAATTATTTTTTTTAAACCACCGGCAAGCATTTCAATTTCTTCCATGGTATTGTAAATGGCAAAAGAAGCCCTCACTGTCCCGTCAATTTTATAAAAATCCATCAGGGGCATGGTGCAATGTGTGCCGGTACGGACAGCGATACCCATTTTATCAAGTACCATCCCGGTATCGTAGAAATGAATATTTTTAAGCAAAAATGAAATTACACTGGCGCGTTGGGATGCATTTCCTATCACCTGCACTTGATCAATCCCGTTAAGCAATGCAAGTGCCTTTTCAACCATTTGTTTTTCCCATTGTAAAATATGGTTGATTCCTATCCTGTTTATAAAATTAATTGCCTCAGCCATCCCTATTATTGCCGTATAATCGGGAGTGCCTGCTTCAAACTTAAAGGGCAGGTCATTATAGGTCGACTTAAGCAATGAAACTGTTTTTATCATCTCTCCCCCACCCTGGTATGGAGGCATTTGTTCAAGCCATTTTTCCTTACCGTAAAGCACACCCACACCAGTGGGACCATACATTTTGTGTGCCGAAAATACCAGAAAATCACAATCCAGTTCAGCAACACTGACGGGTAAATGCTGAACAGCCTGTGCAGCATCAATCAATACCGGAATACCTTTGTTATGAGCAAGATGGATGATAGATTGTATATCATTCACGGTTCCTAATGTATTTGAAACCCAGGTGACTGCCACTAATCTTGTTTTTTCCGACAGTAATGTCTTATAAGCTACCATATCCAATGTTCCGTCGGGCAGAACGGGTATTATTTTCAACCTGGCATCTTTCCGTTCACAAAGCATTTGCCAGGGAACCATATTGCTATGGTGCTCCATCTGGCTGATTATAATTTCATCGCCCTGATTTACAAACCGTTGTCCGTACGAAAACGCCACAAGATTGATGCTTTCAGTAGTTCCACGGGTGAAAATAATTTCGTGGTCGTTCGTTGCACCGATAAAATCTCTGACTGTTGATCTTGATTGTTCCATCATATCGGTAGCTTTGCTGCTCAGGTAATGTACCCCACGATGGACATTGGCATTGTACCGGGTATAAACCTCCGTAATTTTATCGATTACGCACTTTGGTTTCTGGGTTGTAGCAGCATTGTCCAGATAAACAAGGGGTTTGCCATAAACAGTCTGCCCAAGAACCGGGAATTCTGATCGTATTTGTTGTATGTCGGAATCAGTGATCATATCAGCAATTTTTGCAATCGAGGTAACAATTTACACATTTAGATAACTCACCACGTAAACGTTGGTCGACAAGATGGTCAATGCTGAGCTTAAGCTCATTAATCCTTATCTGTTGTACAATTTCATGGCAAAAGGCAAACATCAGCATTGTCCGGGCTTCTTTCTCGCCGATACCTCTTGAACGAAGGTAAAAAAGGGCTTCCATATCCATCTGTCCGACAGCAGCACCATGGCTGCATTTGACATCATCGGCATAAATTTCGAGCTGTGGTTTTGTCCGCATCCGTGCTTCAGAGGTAAGAAGCAGGTTTTTATTGCTCTGGTACGCCTGTGTTTTCTGTGCATTTTTGTAAACAAGAATTTTTCCGCTGAAAGCACCTGTTGCTGTATCATCGAGAATGCCTTTGTATAATTCGTTACTGGTGCAGTCTGGATATAGATGTTCAACCTCCGTAAAGTTGTCAACATGCTGGTTTTTATCGGCAAGATACATCCCATAAAGATTGGCTTCGCAGAAACGTCCTTCCATTTTTACTTTCAGATTGTTTCGAACAAGACCACCGTGCAGGGTAATGGTATTTGTATGCAAATGACTATTTTGCTGCTGGCTAATAAATACATTTGAAACAGTGGACGAACCGTTATGCTGATTCTGAATCTTATAAAAATCAAGAGAAGCATTTTCATCTATGAATATTTCAGTCAGCATATTTGAAAAAAATCTTACACTACTCAGGGTGTGGTCGCAGACCACAATTCTGGCTGCTGCATTTTTACCAGCTACAATAAGATTGCGTTGCTGCGAGAAAGTATTGATTTCGGAATTCAGAATATTAATAATCTGTATAGGTTTTTCAATGGTAACATTTTCAGGGACATAGACTAAAAATCCATCCTGTGCAAAGAGTGTATTGATAGAAGCAAAACCATCTTCACGGGTTTCGGCAATCTTTCCATAATATTTTTCAACCAATACCGGGAATTCTTTGGCAGCCTGTCTTAATCCGGTAATTATTACGCCTTTTGGCAATGGTTCGCTGTTCTTCAAAGAATAAAACCAACCATTCAGGGTTAAAACAAGGTGTGTATTAAGGTTGGGAACAGCACAGGCAAATACCTGGTTCAGGTCTACATTGCTTTCGGGGAGGGTTATTACAGGCGAATATGGCAACGACAAAACCCCGTTCATATTGGTATATTTATACCTTTCTGATTTTGGCAATGGGAAACCGGTTTGTTCAAAATGAGCCATTGATTCTGCCCTCAGCTGGTTTAAAAGCGGGCTCGAATTCTGCTGAATGATCCCGGCATGCCTGTCATACCACTTTCTATATAATTGATTAAGTTCCTTGGTTTCCATAATATTACCTTTTTCTCTCCTGTTCAGGCATTACTCTTCCGTATTGTTTTTTATCCAGTCATATCCTTTTTCTTCCAGTTCAAGGGCAAGTTCCTTGCCACCGGTTTTTACAATTCTGCCCTGAAATAAAACATGAACCACATCGGGGATGATATAATCGAGCAAACGCTGGTAATGCGTTATAACGATACTTGCGTTGTCTTTGTTTTTCAATTTATTAACTCCATTAGCAACAATGCGTAATGCATCGATGTCGAGGCCCGAATCGGTTTCATCGAGAATAGCGAGGTCGGGTTGAAGCATGGCCATCTGGAAAATTTCGTTCCGTTTTTTTTCACCTCCCGAGAAGCCTTCATTCACCGACCGGCTTGTAAGACGCGAATCTATCTCGACCATTTCCTGTTTTTCGCGCATCAGTTTTAAAAAATCCTGCGATGATACAGCAGGTAAGCCTTTATATTTCCGTATTTCGTTGACTGCAGTTTTCATAAAATTAACCATGCTGACCCCCGGAATTTCGACCGGATATTGAAAACCCAGAAAAATTCCTTCACGGGCACGTTCTTCAGGTTTCAATTCAAGCAGGTTTTTTCCTTTAAAAATAATCTCACCACTGGTGACTTCAAATAATTCGCGCCCTGTAAGCACAGCAGCCAGTGTGCTTTTTCCTGAACCATTGGGGCCCATAATGGCATGAACTTCACCTGCCTTCACTTCAAGATTGATTCCCTTCAGGATTTCTTTACCATTGATACCGGCATGGAGGTTTTTTATGTGTAACATACGTTAAAAATTTAAACTGTCATCTTTTCAATTATTCAATTCTTACATATTGCTGATAATGAATGTAATAATAAAATTACCCGACACTCCCTTCAAGGCTGATCTGTAGTAATTTCTGGGCTTCAACCGCAAACTCGAGCGGCATCTGCTGCAACACTTCCCTGGTATATCCATTTACGATAAGCCCAACAGCATCTTCAACTGAAATACCTCGCTGATTGCAATAAAAAATCTGATCTTCCCCGATTTTTGAAGTGGTAGCTTCATGTTCTACAATGGAACTTTCGTTTTCCACTTCAATATATGGAAAAGTATGTGCACCGCATCGATCACCCAGCAATAACGAATCGCACTGCGAAAAATTCCGGGCATTTTCGGCCCGTTTAATTACCTTAACCAGCCCTCTGTAACTGTTGTTGGAATGTCCGGCAGAGATTCCTTTCGAAACAATGGTACTTCGCGTGTTTTTGCCAAGATGTATCATTTTTGTACCTGTATCAGCCTGTTGATAATGATTGGTAACTGCAACCGAATAAAACTCACCCACAGAGTTATCGCCCATTAAAACACAACTTGGATATTTCCATGTGATTGCCGAACCCGTTTCTATCTGAGTCCACGATAATTTAGCATTTTCTCCTTTACAGATGCCCCGTTTGGTAACAAAATTATATATGCCACCCTTTCCCTCTTTATCGCCCGGATACCAGTTTTGTACGGTACTGTATTTTACGCGGGCATTTTTCATCACTACAATTTCCACTATAGCAGCATGAAGCTGGTTTTCGTCACGCATAGGAGCAGTACAACCCTCAAGGTAGCTGACATAGGCATCTTCGTCGGCAATGATCAGGGTTCGTTCAAATTGCCCGGTGTTGGCTGCATTGATTCTGAAATAGGTGCTTAGCTCCATGGGGCACCTTACGCCTTTTGGAATATAACAAAAAGAGCCATCGCTAAAAACTGCAGAATTAAGGGCTGCAAAAAAATTATCGGTATAAGGAACAACCGAGCCCATATATTGTTTCACCAGGTCGGGATGCTCACGAACGGCTTCACTGAACGAGCAGAATATAATACCCAGGTCAGCAAGGGTTTCTTTGAAAGTTGTTTTTACCGACACACTATCCATTACAGCATCAACGGCATAACCGGTAAGCATCTTCTGTTCTTCAAGCGGAATTCCTAATTTATCAAAGGTTTTTTTCAATTCAGGATCGACATCATCAAATGATTCAGGCTTTAGTTTTTGTTTTGGAGCTGCATAATAAATAATATCCTGGTAATTTATGGGAGGAATTTTCAGGTGTGCCCATTCCGGCATTTTCATGGTAAGCCAATGTTTATATGCTTTTAAGCGAAACTGGAGCATAAATTCCGGTTCACCTTTTTTTTCCGATATCATTTTAATAATATCTTCGTTGAGCCCCATTGGAGCCATGTCGTTCTCAATATCAGTTGTAAAACCATATTTATAATCATTCTGTGTCACTTCATGAATGATGCTGTCCTGATCTTTTTCCATACAAATAAAACCAAAGAAAAAATAAAAGTTTATGCAAAATTAAAGGATATAACGGTATAAAAAAATATCACCTTATATATCATGAATAAAAACAAGCATTTAATCGGATATGTTCTTTTAAAACAGAAAAAATAAACCTGGTTTTAGAAATCCCATTAATGGTTATGAAATCCAACAAAAAAAGGCAGAATAATACTGCCTTTTTCAATTTTCATACCGGATACTTTATATCATTCAATGGTTTTAAGCAGAATTTCAAGTATTTTAATGGCAGCGGCCGATACCGAAGTTCCCGGACCAAAAATTCCTACAACACCAGCTTTATAAAGGTAATCGTAATCCTGGGCAGGAATAACTCCTCCGGCGATGACCATGATATCTTCACGTCCAAGTTTTTTCAGTTCGTTGATAACGGCAGGTACCAGTGTTTTATGGCCGGCAGCAAGGCTCGATACGCCTAATACATGTACATCGTTTTCCACAGCCTGACGTGCAGCTTCTTCGGGTGTCTGGAATAGCGGTCCCATATCGACATCAAAGCCGATATCGGCATAACCGGTAGCAACTACTTTGGCACCACGGTCGTGTCCGTCCTGTCCCATTTTAGCAATCATTATGCGTGGCTGGCGGCCAGCTTTTACGGCAAATTCCTCAGCCATTTTTCTGGCTTTGGCAAACTGATCATCGTCTTTTGATTCAGACGAATATACTCCATTAATCGTTCTTATCACAGCTTTATACCTCCCGACAATTTTTTCACATGCATCACTTATTTCGCCTAAAGTTGCCCTTTTTTTAGCAGCTTCGACCGAAAGTTCAAGCAGGTTGCCTTTTCCGGTTTCAACGCAACGGGTAATGGCTTCGAGAATTTGTTTTACTTCTTCGTTATTACGTTCTGATTTAAGTTTTTTAAGCCTTATTATCTGGGCTTCACGTACAGCAGTATTATCAACTTCAAGGATATCGAGCGGGTCCTCTTTTTCGAGGCGATATTTATTTACACCCACAATAATATCCTTCCCTGAATCGATGCGTGACTGTTTGCGGGCAGCTGCTTCCTCGATACGCATTTTGGGAATACCGGTTTCAATAGCTTTTGCCATTCCGCCAAGTTTTTCTACCTCCTCAATCAGTTCCCATGCTTTATGAGCCAGTTCATGGGTTAATGCTTCCACATAATACGAACCGGCCCAAGGGTCGACTACCCTGCAAATCTGAGTTTCTTCCTGAATATATATCTGGGTATTACGTGCAATTCTCGCCGAAAAATCAGTAGGCAGGGCAATGGCTTCGTCGAGGGCGTTGGTATGCAGGCTTTGGGTGTGTCCCAATGCCGATGCCATCGCTTCGATACAGGTACGGGTAACATTATTATAAGGATCCTGCTCGGTAAGGCTCCATCCGGAGGTTTGTGAATGTGTTCTTAAAGCCATTGATTTGGCTTTTTTCGGATCGAATTGTTTCACTATTTTGGCCCATAACATACGGGCTGCCCGCATTTTAGCAATTTCCATAAAATGATGCATCCCGATAGCCCAGAAAAATGACAAACGGGGGGCAAAAACATCGATATCGAGCCCTGCTTTCTTCCCAGTACGCAAATATTCCAATCCGTCAGCCAGGGTATAAGCCAGTTCAATATCAGCTGTCGCTCCGGCTTCCTGCATGTGGTAACCTGATATGGAAATGCTGTTGAACTTGGGCATAAATTTCGAAGTATATTCAAAAATATCAGCTATAATCCGCATCGAGAATTCGGGTGGATAAATATATGTATTGCGCACCATAAATTCTTTGAGAATATCATTCTGAATAGTACCGCTAAGGTCTTCAAGCTTAGCACCCTGCTCAAGGGCAGCAACAATGTAAAAAGCCATGACAGGCAAAACAGCTCCGTTCATCGTCATCGATACCGACATTTTATCAAGTGGTATCTGGTCGAACAGGATTTTCATATCAAGGATGGAATCAATGGCAACACCGGCTTTGCCCACATCACCAATTACCCTTGGATGGTCACTGTCATATCCACGGTGTGTTGCCAGGTCAAAAGCCACAGAAAGCCCTTTCTGGCCAGCAGCCAGATTGCGGCGGTAAAATGCATTTGACTCTTCGGCAGTGGAAAATCCTGCATACTGCCTGATGGTCCATGGTTGCATAACATACATGGTACTGTATGGCCCGCGTAAAAACGGAGGTATACCAGCTGCATACGAAAGATGTTCCATCCCTTCCAGGTCACTGGCAGTATAAACCGGTTTAACCGGAATTCTTTCGGGGGTTATCCAGTTTTTCTCTATGTGATGGAATTTTTCCCATTCCTGTATCCGATATTTTGCATCGGGTATATCAAGTTTTATATTTTTAAAATCAGGTTTCATATTTTTAACACGATTGATTCAACATTTGGTTTATAAGCCTAACATTTGCTGGTATTGTTTCAGCGTTTCAAGCACATTGCTGCGTACATGGATGAAATTTTTAATCCCTGCAGCCTGAAGCTGTTCCAGAATATCTTTCGGATAACCAGCAACAACAACAATGGCAAAGTCTTTCAGTTTTGTATATATTTCAGGAGCAATAAGGGCATATTCCTCATCGCTGCTGCAAATGACAACAATATCAGCCCCGGCATCTTTTGCAGCTTTAACTCCTGAATCAATGTCAGGGAAACCATTGGTATCAATGGTTTTAAAACCGGCGCAGGCAAAAAAGTTAGACGAAAACTGCGATCTTGCCCTACGCATCGCTAAATTTCCGTAGGTAAACATAAATACCACAGGTCTCTTTTTATTTATAGCCGCAAGGTCGGTCTTATAGCGTAAGGCTTCAAAAGCCATAGCACCGCGATATGGTTTCAGGTTTTTAAACATGGCATTTTCTGATCGGTCATCCTGTGGATGAAATACTTTTTCATCGATCAGATGGTCTATTGATTCTGCAAAATCAGGATATTGATTTGTTCCAAGAATAGTTTCACGCCGGCTGGCAATATCGGCATCGCGCCTGGCAGCGCTTTCGGCAATCCGGTCTTGTATTACACCTTGCTTCATAGCCTCGAAGAAACCACCCTTTTGATCAACCTCAAGGAATAATGACCATGCAGCCTCTGCGATAGATTGTGTAAGATTTTCGATATAATATGAACCTGCTGCAGGATCAGCAATTTCGTTGAAATGCGCCTCATGTTTCAGAATAAGCTGCTGGTTACGTGCAATGCGTTCGCTGAAAGGATTTTCACTGGCAGTGATAAAATCGAAAGGCTTTACTGTGAGTGAATCGGCACCTCCCAATACAGCAGCCATGGCTTCGGTGGTTGTTCGCAGCAAATTGGCGTACGAATCATAAACAGTTTTATTCCAATCGCTTGCAACACTGTGAATACGCATTACCAGGTCTTCATCTCTTTCAACCCCGTACGATCTGAGCAAAACTGCCCATAATCCCCTGGCTGCACGTATTTTAGCTATCTCCATGAAATAATTGGAGCCAACGGCAAATTGAAATTTAAGTTTTGAAGCTGTTTGTGTTACAGAAATTCCACGTGCCACCAGTTGCTGTATATATTCAACCGCTTCTGACAAGCTAAAGGCCAGCTCTTCAACAAGTGTTGATCCTGAATTATGGAAGATAAGCCCTTTTACTGCAATTACCCTGAAATCGTGAAGTTGTTCTGTCATCCTGATCAGTTCGGCGCAATAATCCATTGAATATTCAAGGCTTTTGCAAAAATTCCCATGAAGGGTCAAATATCCGAACGGGTCGAAAGCCAAAGAACCTCTTACTTTTTCAATATTAATTTTATGAATTTCAATATATTTTTTAAAATGCAAAACAAAATTCCTGGATTGTGCCCCGCACTGTGCATTTATCTCGATATTTTCTAAATCAATACCCGATAAAAGCGTTTCAACATTATTAAATGTCAGTTCTTTATCACCATTTATAATAAAACCCAGAGAAGTTGCCCCTTTCGAAACAATTTCGATAGCTTTATTATTGGCTTTGATAAAATCATCCACTTCGATGTCCTGCCTGATATACCATTGATTATGATTGATTTTATTGCCACGGTGAAAAGGAAATTTTCCGGGTAAAGCATCAATCCATTTTATTTGTGAAAGATCCTCGGCACGGTAGTAAGGTTTTACATTAATCCCTTCATGGGTCTTCCAAACCAGTTTTTTATCATAATCAGCTCCTTTCAGGTCAGATTTTATAATATCTTCCCAGGCTTCGCGCGAAACAGGAGGAAACTCACTGAAAAGCCGGGTATGTTTGCTTTCGTTCGACATAATTTTGTTTTTTTGGTTTAGCACCCCAAATTTAACATCATTTTTTAATTTTTTTCGATTTAATACTCATGTTATTGAGCAGGTAAATTGATTATAATGCTTAAAATCCGGTTTTAATTCATACCAATATTTAATTAACATCCATCGAAACAATAAATTACACAACATAAAATTCATATTATACTATTCAGGCATTAGATTAGCACAAGGACATGAAGAAATAAATGTAAGTCTTTACAAATTTTCGAAAAGTTTGCAACAAATCGGCATTATTGATGTTACATTAGCAATAATTTTAAAAACGATATGACAAAATCAGTAAAAGAAACCCAGCTCGACAGACAACTGCGCCAGAAAATAAAAGACGAAGCGCTCGATGTGTTGAACCAGCTGATTGATGACCCTGAAGTACATACGCTTCAGGAATATGCCAATAATGTTTCAATTAAAAGACTTGGATACAACGATCACGGACCTGTGCACATGCGCAAGGTTACACTCAATGCCATAAATATGTTACACTTGCTCGCCGGTGCCGGAATAAAACTGAATCTTGAATCGGAACAGATCGGAACACTTACAGATTCGATGATTGCCGTTATTTTTGCTGCATTTCTGCACGATATTGGCATGAGTATCAGCCGCGACCAGCACGAGTTATATTCAGCCATGCTTGCAACACCCATCATAGAACGTATAACCGAAAAAACTTTCCCGGGCAATACCGAAAAAAAAGTATTGATACGATCGCTCGCCCTCGAAGGAATTTTAGGGCACATGGCAACTCGCCGTATTCACTCACTTGAAGCAGGCCTCATTCTTATTGCTGACGGATGCGATATGGAAAAAGGAAGAGCACGTATTCCCATGATTATCAACTCCGAAAGCAAAGTAGGTGATATTCATAAATATTCGGCCAATGAGATTGAAAGGGTTAGCATTGAAAAAGGCGAACGCAAACCTATTAAAATCCATATTGAAATGAATGCATCGGTAGGTTTTTTCCAGGTTGAAGAAGTTTTATTTCCAAAAATCAATCACAGTCCGGTAAAACCTTTTATCGAACTCTATGCCGGTGTAACCGGAAGAGAAGTGAAATGTTATTTATAGCCGGATAGCCGGTTCTCATAGGTGATCAAAATAAATGCTTCTTTAGGTTTATCAGTAAGATTTACCATACAGGGGAAAAAATAAAAATTTTGCATTAGTTTTGCCATCTTAAATGACAAAACAACATGATTTCTCTGAACCAGGTTTCGGTTTCTTTCGGTTCTTTTGAATTATTCAGCAATATTTCATTTCTTATTAATAAAACCGACCGCATTGGGTTGGTTGGTAAAAACGGAGCAGGAAAAACGACGCTGCTACGCATTCTTGCCGGTATACAGAAGCCCGATACCGGGAATACGGCTTTTCCTTCTGATTTAAAAATAGGTTATCTGCCCCAGGAAATGGCCGTATCGGATAACACCACCGTATGGAATGAAACCTTACTTGCATATTCAGAAATCCTGAACCTGCAAAATGAACTTGAAATTCTTAACCTTGAAATTCAACAAAGAACAGATTTTGATTCACCCGAATACCTTAAAAAAGTACACGATATCACTGAAAAAACCGAACGACTTCATTTACTTGGTAATCATAGCATTAATGCTGAAATTGAAACTACTCTGACCGGTCTGGGTTTTGAACGAAGTGATTTCAGCCGTCCGACCTCTGAATTTAGTGGCGGCTGGCGCATGCGCATTGAACTGGCAAAAATTCTGCTGCAGCAACCCCAGGCATTATTGCTCGATGAACCTACAAATCATCTTGATATTGAAGCGATTCAATGGTTCGAAGATTTTCTGAAAACCTACTCCGGTGCCGTTGTCCTGGTATCGCACGATAAAGCGTTTCTCGATAATGTAACCCATCGCACCATTGAAATATCACTCGGTAAAATTTATGACTACAAAGTATCATATTCTAAATTTACCGAACTTCGAAGGGAAAGGCGCGAACAGCAAATGTCAGCGTGGCGCAACCAGCAAAAATTGATTGAAACCACTGAGGAGTTTATCGAACGGTTCCGGTATAAAGCCACCAAAGCTGTTCAGGTTCAGTCGCGTATAAAACAACTTAATAAAATAGAGCGCATTGAAATTGACGATGAAGATTATTCTTCCATTCATTTCCGTTTCCCGCCAGCTTTGCGCTCAGGAAATGTTGTGGTTGATATAAAAAATGTATCGAAAAGTTATGGCGATAAAAAAGTACTTGAAAATATTGACCTGATCGTTGAAAGAGGAGAAAAAATATGCTTTGTAGGCCGTAATGGGGAAGGGAAAACCACGTTATCGCGTATTATCATTGGTGAATTGAATTATGAAGGGATGCTCAGGATTGGCCACAATGTAAATATTGCTTATTATGCTCAAAACCAGGCTGATCTTTTAAATCCGGAAAAAACTGTTTTTCAGACTGTTGACGATATAGCCGTCGGGGAAATAAGGACGCGGGTGCGCGATTTGCTGGGTTCATTCCTTTTCGGGGGCGAAACCATTGACAAAAAAGTCAGCGTTTTATCTGGTGGAGAAAAATCACGGCTCTGCCTGGCTTGCCTGTTACTTCAGCCTGCCAACCTGCTGGTGCTTGACGAACCTACCAACCATCTCGATATGCGATCGAAAGACATTCTGAAACAGGCTTTAAGGCAATTTGAAGGTACCGTGATTCTTGTTTCACACGACAGGGATTTTCTTGACGGGCTGGTAGAAAAAGTGTATGAATTCCGTAATAAAAAAGTAAAAGAAAATATTGGCGGTATTTATGATTTTATACGCAAAAAACGCATTGCCTCATTGGCCGAACTTGAACGCAAAATCCCAAACAAACAACAAAAAACAACTCCTCCATCGGTTGAAAACAAAGAAAGTTATGAGGTTAAAAAAGAAAAGGAACGCGAATTACGGCGATTACAAAATGCTGTAAAAAAATCGGAAGATCAGATTGCCCGTCTTGAATCAGAAATAGCCTTGTCAGATGCCATGATGGCTAACCCGGACACATTCAACACCATTCCTCATGAAAAATTTTTTGCCGACTATCGCCTTCTGAAAAGCAAACTTGAAAAAGAAATGGAATGCTGGGAGCAACAGCTTACCGAACTGGAAAAATATATTAAAGATAAAGAGCATTATTAATTAAAATGATATTGCCCATTTCGTGCCAAAAAGAAAATATTCTTACTTAATTCGAATTGGTTTTCAACATCTGATTTTTATTTTTCCCTTTTTTATTGATACTTTAGCCATCACTCAAACAACATCAATCATCATTCAATTTTATGAAATACGTTATAACTCTTTATGTTCTGATTTTCTTTCATTCACTGAACGCACAACGCTGGCAGAATGCAGTCCAGCTTAATGGGACAGGCATGGAAAGAGCCTGGGATATTGTTACATTACCCTCAAACTATAGTGTGGTAACAGGGCAATTTACCGATACTTTGTTTACCCTGACCGACACACTGATTTGCAAAGGCATTTCCGATATTTTTATTTCGGTTTTTACCCCCGAAGGTGAAAATACTTTAACAAGGGCATTTGGTGGCAAACAGGAAGATGTTTCCATCACTGCGGGATGCGACGAAAACGGAAATATCTATTTTGCGGGATATTACAACGACTCAGCATGGTTTGGAAACCAGCTGGTAGTCTCAGACGGAGCCTGGGGATTATATTTATGTAAAATAAATTCCAGTGGCGAAGTAGCCTGGGTGCGCACCGCCTCGGGTTCGCAAAGCGAAATTATTTACGGTATTGCTGTTTCACCGGCAGGCAATATCGGCTTTACAGGTTGGTTTCAGGACACCATCAGGTTTGACAACGGGCAGGAAATTACCAGTTATGGAGGTAGCGATATTCTTGCTGGTTTTTTCAATACCGATGGTCAGTTGCAATGGTTAAAGCATGCTGGATCGGCGGGTGTTGACTACGGGTACAAAGCAGGTTTCGATGCCGATGAAAATCTTTACATTACAGGGGTAGCATCGGGCAATATACAATTCGACTCACTGATGGTGAACATTGGTTCAATGTTTGTCGCAAAATACAACCAAACCGGACTAATTGAATGGGTTTGTCAGGCTTCGGGAGGCGTATCTGTCAACAGCATTGCTGTTGATAATGAAGGCAACGGATATGTTTGTGGCCGGTATCAGCAGACTGGTATTTTCAACGATCATATTATCAACAGTTTTCAAAACTCTGACGATGCCTATGTTGCACGGTTCAGCAACAACGGCCAATGGCAATGGGCTGTTACGGCAGGTGGAAAGGGAAGCGACAAAGGACGTGCTGTGACCCTGGCTAAAGATGGCAGTGCCTTATTTACCGGTTCGTTTACCGATACACTTCCTGTGCTGGGGTTCGATCTGACTGCTGCAGGTGCCGATGACATTTTTATCGGGCAAATCAGCCCGGACGGCGAATTGCTTTGGGTCAATACTGCCGGAGGTACTTTCAGCGACATAGCCACTGGTATATCACTGTTAAATGATTCATTGATTGTTAGCTGTGGATGGTATACCGGTTTTACGGTTTTTGGATCGCAACAACTTAATGCCCAACCAGGAAATATAAACTTCTTTGTTTCTTACAACCTGTTAAATTTAAATTATATACATCATAAAGACACTGTTATCCCGGTTTTTCCAAATCCGGCAAAAAAAATGCTGTATATCCCACTAAAATCAGTAATAAAGCCGGCTTTTTATACACTGGCCGGCTTTAAAATCGATTGTCCTATAACCATTTTCAACGAAAATTATTGGATAGCAGACGTTTCAGCACTTAAAGCGGGAATGTATTTCATTCAGTCAGGAAACCAGGTCAGCAAAGTAATGATAGGCATCTATTAATTATTCAATGTGAAAACCCGTTATTAATCTGTACATGTGGTAAATCTGTTTAATTTCCATTTTACCACCCACCGGAGAGCCTGTATCGAGCAATTTTCTGACATAGTTTATTTTTTCCGTATTAATGTTTCCTTCATGGCATACGATGGAAAGCCCGATTGCTGTTTTAAGCGCTGCAGCCCTTACACGGATTGAAAATTCGCTATTCCTTGCCGGGTGAATATGGATTAAAAAACCTGGATCGGTAGCTCTGCGTAGTGTCCAAACCGAATTATCGTTTATTTTAATCTGGTAATAATTGTTATTGTGTTCCTTTACAGATATTTGCATTTCATCGCTGGTATTGAATTGCTGATAAACCTGGCTGGTAATTTCTTCGGGAGGCAATAAGCCGGTATAAAAATCGAGCTGGCAATGGCCAATGGTTTTCAAATCATTCAGCAACTTTTTGTATTGATCATTTTTCCCCAACTTATAATTTTGGCAATATCCGGCAATAAACATCAGGTGATGCTTAAAAGGATGAAAATATACCGGTTTCAGCTGGTTGAGTGCATGATCTAAAATAAATCCGGCCATCCTCATTGATTTTCAGCAAAGATAAGATGACCGGATGTAAAAAGAAATTTTGCTTTTCAGAATTTATTCATCCATCGAAAACATTGGGTCCCATGGTGGAAGTTTCACAGGCTTTTGCTTTAATACTTCAAGCAAGGAAGGTGAAACAAATTTTTTGAGCGCAACAATACGGAACATATATTCATCAAACCATTTATCGGTAAATGTAAGGTATCCGTTGTATCCACTTGATGCACCCCATGAATTTTCAAACTGCCATTTCAGGGGTTTATCGTTTTCATCAGCATCTGCTGCAACCAGTGCCATTCCATGACTCGATCCGGAATCTTTGGTCCAAATACGCTGTTTCTTGTCCATATTGAACTTGATTCCATAAAGTGCCTCATAATCAAAATTTTCGAGAGCCGAAATTCCGATGTCATTATTCAGAAATTTACCAACATCACATGAAGCATATAAAGCTTCGCCGGCTTTAATCGACAACAAAGCAATTTTTTTCAGCGTATCTGCCGGCACATTAATATACATCCAGTTACGTCCGTCAACCACATTGCGGTCATTTTCAATCTCATATAATTTATAATAATCACGCGACGGATCGTTCATAAACATAATATAATCATCATACACCACATCAGGAAGGGCTGCTTTGGCAAACTCAACCGGAGTATAGGTTTTTAATTCGCTTATCTTATTGTCTTTATCCATAAAACGCCATTGAAAAGAAACCGGAGGTTCTCCAAGGTTAACAGCAAGCATCCGGTAAATATCGGCCATCATCTGGGTTTTACGGGCATCAATTTTTTTCCGGTCGTCTTTCCGTGCATACATTTCGCGCATTTCGAGCCCAAATTCACGCAATTTACGATTTATAAAACCTGTCATTCTTGAAGTATTATTGCTCGAATTGGTTTCGGGCATCACCTCTTTTGGTACAAGACCATATTTAACCACCAGGTTTGTGAAAGAGCTCCATAGTCCACCGTCGCCAATTCCTTCTTTAAAAAGCCATTCATTCTCACGCGATTCCATAGGTTTATCGGCATATTGCCAGGCAATTTCAAGAAAAAGATTGGCTTTTTCAAACATATCCCAGAAATACAGGTAGTTCTGAGAAAATTCGAATGATGAAAGATTGAATGTTTTCATTGCTTTTGGCCTGAAAACATTCATGCTGGTAAACATCCAGCAACGGCCTGAACTTTTCTGGTCAGTAATGCCTTTTACATCCACTTTGTATTTGAAATAATGATCGGTTTTACCGGCAAATTCACGATTTACCACAAGTTTTCCCAAATCGTTGTTGGTCAAGGCATTTTGTGCAACTTTAAAACTGTTATCCCGATTGACGGATTGCCTGATTTTCTGAATCATTTCCGGCGAAAGACTCTGCCCGCATGTAATCATTACAATAAAAACAAGCAGAAAAGTTAACATTGATTTCATGGTATTTTGCATTAAGGTTAAAAGTGCAATATGTAAAAAAAACAAAAATAAATAAATTTTGCTGCGGGTTGTTATATTTCAACCTGATGACAGAATATTCCGGGCTTCATGAAGTTTGTCTTCCATTGTAGTATGGCCATCAAGCCAGTGGATTTTTATTCCGTTTCGTTCCATACGTCTGAACCAGGTATCCTGTCGTTTAGCAAACTGGTGAATAGCAGTATTTAAACCCTCAAACATCTGCTGGTAACTGATTTGCCCGGATAAAAACCGTGAAAGAAATTTATATTCCAGTCCATAATATTCAAGGTCGGAAAAGGTTAACCCGTTTTCAAGCAATTTTTTTGCCTCTTCAACCATTCCTTCATCAAGTCTTGTTTTTAGCCTTTGGGTAATTCGTTGTCTAAGTTCAGTCCTGCTGAAACGGATGCCAAAAATTACCGGTTCAATCTTTGGGAAAGTTTGCTCACTGCATTTATTTTTCTCATAAAATAATTCTATCTCAATAGCCCTGATTGCACGTTTTTTGGTATCCACATCGGTTATATTGTGCAGTTTTTTCATGGTCGAAAGCATTTGGGTAAGTTGCCCAAGTGTTAAATGATCAAGCTCAGAGCGCAGGGTTTCATCCGGGGGAACTTCAACCAGCCTGTATCCTTTTAAAACCGCCTCAATATAAAGGCCTGTTCCTCCGCATAAAACCGGAATAATTCCCCTGTCACGGAGCCTTTGAAATATATCCAGAAAATCACGCTGATATTCAAATACATTGTATTTATAACCTGCATCTGCAATATCAACAAGGTGGTAAGGTACCTGCACTCCATTCACTTGATACGCGGCAATATCTTTGCCGGTACCAATATCCATTGTACGGTAAACCTGGCGCGAATCGGCCACAATAACTTCGCTTCCAAGCGAATAAGCAAGGGCAGCAGCAAAACCTGTTTTCCCTGTAGCTGTTGGCCCGGTTACGACAATCAGATTAACGGACATATATTTTTCTTTAAAATGTAAAGATATCAAAAACATAAAATTGGCCGTAGCAACATTATATTTTTTGGGAATATTGTATTTATTGGTATAGATTTGCATATTAAAATGTCTTGGTATGTATTTCAGATTATTTTACGAAAGAACACGTAATCTTATTGTTGACCCGGTACACGAATGGGAAAAAATAAAACTTGAAAATGCACGCAGCGAACACATTTCATTCTACCTGGCATTTCCCATTTTTATTGCCATTACTTTTTCGTATCTGCTTGGTAAATTATGGCCATCGGAAAGAAATTACTTCAACCAGTACGATACGATTTTTATCATTACTGATCTGTTGTTGCAATTTGCCATTCCGCTTCTGGTTCTATATACTTTATATTCTGTTGTAAAATACATTAACCAGGGTTTTCAAATTTCCACAACCGACCGGAACCGTGATTTCAGGTACCTGTTTTATTCGCTTATCCCGGTTTATCTGTATTTTATTTTTTCAGACCTGGTACCAAGGTTTGAAAATATTTTTATCCTTATCGGCATCTTTTCCATTTACCTGTTATATACCGGTGCAAAAATCATGATGGAAATTTCAATCGAAAAAGTGATTCCTTATATCGTTTCACTGATTATCGTTTATATGCTGATCTATAAAATCATCAGCGAGATATGCAGAAACCTGCTGCATTTTATCGGAAACCAGATTTCGCCCTTAACCTGATTATGCCCAACAAAATAGAAATAAAAAACAAGAAAGCTGAGTTTGAATTTTTCCTGCTCGAAGTTTTTTCGGCCGGTATAATTCTTCAGGGCACTGAAGTGAAAGCCATCAGGGTTGGGAAAGCCAATCTGAACGACGCTTACTGTGCCTTTGAAGGAAAACAGTTATTTATTAAAAATATGCATATTGCGGAATATAGCCATGGCAACCTTAACAATCATGAACCAAAGCGTGACCGGAAACTTCTGCTTAAAAAAACCGAATTAAATAAATTAGACCGGAAGGTGAAGGAAAAAGGGCTGACCATTGTGCCTGTTCTGCTTTATATCAATGAGAAAGGACTGGTAAAAATTGACATTGCCCTGGCAAAAGGAAAAAAATCATACGATAAACGTGAAACCCTGAAAAACCGCGATGCACGTATAGAAATGGACAGGCAGCGATACAACGAATAATGCTATGAAAATCATTGACCTAACCCCCGAAAACGAAAGCATATATTTCCTGTGCCTCGAAGAATGGAGCGATGAAATAAAAGAAAGTGGCAATCATAAGGCAAAATGGTATGCTGCCATGAAGGACAAAGGACTCAGGGTTAAACTTGCTGTCGACGATAACGGAACCGTTGGTGGCATGATTCAATATATTCCCATTGAATATTCTTCTTTCAAAGGTGAAAATCTCTATATGATATTATGTATCTGGGTTCACGGCCATAAGCAAGGACGGGGTGATTATCGTAAAAAAGGAATGGGAAAAGCTTTGCTCAGCGCTGCAGAAGAAGATGTGAAACATATGGGAAAAAACGGGTTGGCTGCCTGGGGAATGATTATCCCTGTGTTTATGAGGGCCGCATGGTTCAAAAAACATGGCTATAAAAAAGTGGCAAATGCAGGATTGATGCAACTGGTCTGGAAACCTTTTCATCCTGATGCTACACCTCCGTCTTTTTTAAAACCCACCAGGAAAACTGAACAGGTTTCCGGAAAAATAAATATTGACCTCTTTATGAACGGATGGTGCCCGGCAATGAATATGAGCTATGAACGCACTTTACGGGCAATTAAGGGTTTCGAAGATAAAGTCAGGCTGAATGAATACTTTACCATCGACCGGAGTTTGCTGCTCGAGTGGGGACGCTCTGATGCCATCCTGATTGATGGCAAAGAATTAAGGACAGGGCCACCTCCTTCCTATAAAAAAATACGAAAAATAATTGAACGAAAAGCCAATAAAATCAAGTAGTTATTAAGTAATAAAATAATTATTACTGTTCAAAGAAAAACTCCTGCAATTCGTAAATATCTTCCACGGTAAGAGGCGAGCTGAAATCGAACAGACCATCGATGGCTTTCTGCAATTCCTCAATGCTGATATAATTATCTTCGTTCAGGTCGAGAAATTTGAATTTGGCCGGAATTTCAGTGTGTTCAACTTTTTGTTCACGGGCTTTTACGTTTTCGGTACCTTTGTAATAATTCATCAGTTCTTTACGGTCAACGGCATCCGGATCGTAAAGCATGGATATCAGGTGGGTGTCGATAATACGAATACCACTTGGGCTGATAGCCACAGAACCTCCAGGAGTATCCGGTTGTTTGTCAAGATAATCAGGAACACCATCATGGTCTTCATCCACCGGGCAACCTTTATAATCGACTTCAACTCCCAGGGGCGAATCAGGACATTCGTCGTTGAAATCGTCAACACCATCCTGATCAGTATCGACATTATCGGTAATGGTAAATTTCAGATTTTTAAAAGTTTCAACAGCAACAATTTCTTCAGCCGGTGAAAATAAATCGAGCCTGAGAGAAGCATAGGTATAAAGAAATTTATCATTGGCAAAAAATCCGCTTCCCGATTTTTTACCATCGACATAATCGCTGAAAGTAAAGTGAAATGCATTACCAATGCGCATTGTCATCCTATCGGCTACAATGATATTGATCCCGAAATCAAAAGGAATGCCAAAAGTCATGAGTGAATAGTTTCCTCCGGTATAATCGCGCAAATCGGTTTCATACTTAAAATCGCGGGTAATAATTACGGATGGGTGGTCCATATCGCGGATGGTCCCATCCGGTCCATAGAGGTAAGTTCTGTTAAAAGCATCTTTAAGGTCACCTTTAGGGCTGAACTGAAATGTTTCAACACCTAGTGAGATATAGGGTGAAACCGGTCTTTTGCGTTTGAGCAGGTGGTAAAAATTGTAGGTCAATCCAACACCACCGGTAAAAATATCGGTCTCAAAATTCAAATTCTGTTCAAGCAGATATTGATTGCCAGCCATTTTTCCAAAAGTGACAAACAATTCAAAATCAAGAAATTTATTGATATTACGGGCAATAAAAGCACTTGTAGCTGGTCGTCCGTAGAGAGGCTTAAAATAAAAATCTTTAACATCGCCAAAATTAGTAACAATACCCCTGCCAATTCCCAAAACGGGTTTAAATGCCGAAAATGCCTGTTCTTCATCTTCTTCAGCCAACAAAAGGGTTTCGTAATCATCAGGAATATCCTGAGAAAAAACAGGTGCAACAGACAAAATACCTGTTGCAAAAATGAAAACACTTAATAATCTGATACTATATTGTGAGTACTTTTCAAACATTGTCAGTTTATTTTAACCATTTCTGATTGGTAACCATTAAAGCTTCCTGCACTGTAATACGCATACCGCTGTTGTAGGCCGAAACAAAAGCATCGCTGATGGGTGTGGTTTCCCAGATAAAATTTCTGTAATCACGTGCATCAATATATGCCTCGAAAGTGCCAATGGTATATTTATGCCAGCCTTCGTGCATTTCGATAAAAATTTCATCTTTGATATTCAGCTTTTTAAAATAACGCGCATTGACCAGCCGGTGTCCGGCAGCAATCTGTACCCTGAAAGAAATGCAATCGGCAGGCATCGGAATATTGGTAAGCTGGGCAGGTTGTTGCAAACCTTCATTGCCTGTCTGTGTCTGTTGCCTGGTTTGCGTTCCGGGTTGCAGCTGCTGGTTAAGACTTTGCTGCTGATTTGTTTGTGATATAATGTTTTTATCGGTTTTGGTTGCCAGATCGCTGGTCTTAGGCGGTACTTGTTTTCCGGTTTGTCCGGGCTGTGTTGTCTGGGCAATTTGCCCTGGTTGGGTTGTTTGCCCTGGTTGGGTAGATGAAACATTGCTGGCAAACCTGTTCTTCTCAAGCCCGAATTTTGGTTTTGCATCCTGTTGTGCTTTAATTTGTTCGGGTGTAACAGATTCGGCAACAAGCCTTTCGCTGTCAAATTCTTCAAGGTTAATATTACGTTCAACCACATTGATTACCTCGGTACGCTCATTTTCAACATAAGAAAAAGTACCGGTAATAATAAATTCTTTATCAGGAATCTGGTCTTCAGGCAATAATTTATATGTGACCGTAAATTGCTCTTCGGGGGGAAGATTCATCCATAAAAATTTAATAATATGGTTTTTATAAGAAAAAATTGCATTTTTACTTTTTACACTTACCCCATAATAACCGGTTGGAATCTGTTCCTGTATTTTGCCGAATTTATCATTGATCCCTTTTTTAACTAAGATATTGACAATAATTTCATTATTATCATTTAAAAAAGGCGTTTGCCTGATACAGTCAATATTTTTAATATAGAGCTGTCCATATTTATAAACAGTAATTGCCGTATCGCCCGGTTGCCGTGCAATTTCCTCGTCATTCTTTACATTCATTTCCGTTGCTGTAAGATCTGCTGTGGCTACTTTATTGTTCTGAATATATGAAAAAGTGCCTCCCATTTTAAACATTCCGCTAACAGTCGGTCCAATTTTCATGGTATAAATTACAGTAAACTCTTTATCATAAGGTAACCGGATCCATTTTATGCTGACTTTCTGATCTTCAAATTTAAAATCACCACCTGCTGCATCTTTTACAGTAACCGTAAAGCCCGGTGGAAGTTCCTGCTGAAAGCGCGCAAATCCCTGTATGTTTCCCTTATTAATAGTAACCTGGACATTGAATTCGTTACCGGCTTTTATTTCTGAAGGAAAATTGGCAGTCATTTTAACCTCGTCGCCTAACAGGCCAAAAAGCGAAAAAAATCCGAATGTGCTCAATACCGAAATGACTGCTTTGATCATAACAATGAAAAAATATAATACCTTCTAAAATTAGAATATTTATGCGAAATATCAAATATCTTTGAAACAGGCATTTTTACAAAAAATATTAACAACACAGCGGAATTATAACTATCTAATTGACAATTTTTTAACAAATAAAAAAGGTAAAAAGCAAAAGCGGTACTGACAACTGGCCGATTAAGTTAAGCGATTTATCTTTGCGTAAAAAAGTATTTTTTCAACACTCTCAATGATAATCAAAACTGCTTCCGCCAAGAAATTCTCTTATCAGCGATGTCGGTGGAATTTCAGAAGTTGAAATCGGGGCAATAAACGTAAAAAACTTCAGTAAGCGGGTAGCTTCGGCGTATTCGGGTTCCGTGGGTGGTATTTCTTTTAAAAGCGGCTCAACATAGGGTTTTAGCACTCCCAGTTCAAAAAGCAGGGCAGAATTGAACATGACATCTGCTTCTTCCTGGAAAGGGAAAATATTTCGGTCTTCACCACGCCGCACACTTTCCCATCTTTTCAAAGTAGCCAATGCCGGATATTTCCGGTATTTATGATCGCGTATTATTCTTCTTATCAATCGGTTATCGGTAGTCGGAATGCGGTTGTGCCGGTCGAATGATAAACTGGTAAGGGCCGATACATAAATTTTAAATTTGTTTTCGGTCTTGACCTTTTTAGTCAGTCTGGGATTCAGTGCATGAATTCCTTCAATCAGGATGATATTCTTTTCTTCAATACGCATAAAATCACCAACATAATATCGTTTTCCGGTTTCAAACGAAAATCTTGGAATTTCAACTTCTTTCCCTTCAAGAAGCTCAACAAGATGCTGGTTAAAAAGGTCTAAATCAAGTGCTCCCAGACTTTCGAAATCAAAATCGCCTTTCTCATCCCGTGGTGTATTTTCCCGGTCAACAAAATAATTATCGAGCGATATCTGAAGCGGGCTTAATCCCAATACCTTTAACTGAACGGCCAGCCTTTTACAAAAAGTAGTCTTGCCCGATGATGATGGCCCCGAAATAAGAACTATTTTAATTTTATGATGTTTTGAAAATATTTTATCGGCTATCTGTGCCACTTTTTTTTCATGAAGCGCTTCAGCAATTTTCACAATTTCGCCAACCTTTCCGTTTAAAGTAAATTCGTTAAGGCTGCCAATGTTGCTGCAACCGAGAATTTCACCCCATTCTTTGTTTTCCTGGAAAATCTCGAACATTTTATCCTGTAAAATAATTTCTTCAACTTCTGCAGGATTATTATGTTTGGGAAACATAAGCAACATGCCGTGGTAATACTTATTCAGATCGAAAACCTTCAGGACGCCTGTCGAAGGGACCAGGAAACCATAGAAATAATCGATGTTGTCGTTAAGGTAATATACTGAGGTATAAAGCTGTGGCCGTGTTTTTAAAATCTGGACTTTATCATCAAAACCTTCCTTTTTGAATAACTCGAGTGCTTTAACCGTTGGCATTTCAACCCGCTCAAAAGGTATATCTGATTTTATTATTTCACGCATCCGGTTTCCGATTTCAAAAACCAGATCAATTGGAATATCAGGCAGGTCTTCAATTTCACAAAAAAATCCTTTCGAAACTGAATGCTCAATTTTTAATTTATAAGCAGGATTAATGTCATGAACGGCCTTAATCAGCACAAACGACAATGACCTGACATACATACGCATACCGTCTGGATGGGTAATATCAATAAACCGGATGGTTTTTGGCTTGTAAACAACATATGACAATTCTTTGATTTTATTATTCACAAGGGCTCCAAGTGGCGGGTTCTCCAAACCGTGATCGATTTCCTTTACAACTTCGGCCAGGCTTGTGCCAATCGGGTATTTTTTCTGAATTTGATTGTTTTCGATAATCAGTTCTACCTGCTTTTTCATAAAACCATATTTTACAAGATAATCATAACCTGCTCTTTTCAGAATCAGCTTAAAAAAATGCAATAAAAATCACTTAAAATTAAAAAAAAACCAGAAAGTGGCAATATGCAGAATTTTTGATATAAAATATTGATTTTAAACTATTTCCTTTAAAGGTGATAATTCTTTTCTAAGAAAATCCGCGGTATAGCTCTCCTTATTATGAATCATTTCTTCAGGCGTACACTGGCAGAGTATTTCTCCGCCCTTTTTTCCACCTTCAAGCCCCATATCAACAATAAAATCAGCAACTTTTATTACATCAAGGTTATGTTCAATCACAATAACAGTATTGCCTTTATCTACCAGTTTGTCAAGCACCTGGATTAAAATACGGATATCTTCGAAATGTAACCCGGTGGTGGGTTCGTCAAGAATGTACATTGTTTTTCCTGTTTCGCGTTTCGATAGTTCTGCAGCCAGTTTTATGCGCTGCGATTCGCCACCCGATAAAGTGGTTGAAGGCTGGCCAAGTTTAAGGTATCCAAGTCCGACTTCGCGAACAGTATTTATTTTATAAACAAGCGAAGGAATCGCTTCAAAAAATTCAGAAGCCTGGTTAAAAGTCATATCCAGCACATCAGAAATTGACTTTCCACGGTAACGGACTTCAAGGGTTTCACGGTTATACCGCTTACCGTTACATTGGTCACAATGCACATAAACATCGGGTAAAAAATTCATCTCAATGGTTTTAACCCCTGCCCCCCTGCAACCTTCACATCTGCCGCCTTTTACATTGAACGAAAACCTGCCGGCCTTATAACCTCTGATTTTCGCTTCAGGAAGTTTTTCGAATAATACACGGATATCTGAAAATATACCTGTATATGTAACCGGATTTGACCTTGGTGTTCGGCCAATGGGTGACTGGTCAACTTCAATTACTTTGTCAATGAATTCAATACCAGAAATATGGCTGTATGGCAATGGCTGGCGAAATGAATGATAGAAATGCTGCGTCAGAATCGGGTAAAGTGTATCAGCAACCAATGACGATTTACCACTTCCTGAAACACCGGTAACACAGATAAAAGTACCAAGAGGTAATTTTACAGTAATATTTTTAAGATTATTGCCTTTTGCACCTTCCAGAATCAGCCATTTTCCATTAGGCTGGCGACGATGGCCCGGAATATCAATCTTTAATTCCCCTTTCAGGTATTGAGCTGTGAGCGAATTTTGGGTGATCATCTGCTCCGGAGAACCTTGTGCCACAATTTTACCACCGTTTCGTCCGGCATATGGACCCATGTCAATAATGTAATCGGCCTGCAACATCATTTCTTTATCGTGTTCGACCACAATTACCGAATTGCCGGAATCCCTGAGATCTTTTAATGCATTGATGAGTTTGATATTATCGCGTGGATGCAATCCAATACTGGGTTCATCGAGGATATAAAGCACATTTACCAGCTGACTGCCTATCTGTGTTGCAAGTCTGATACGCTGACTTTCACCTCCCGAAAGGCTGCCGGCACTACGATCGAGTGATAAGTAATTCAAACCGACATTAAGCAGGAATCTGAGCCGGGTATTGATCTCCTTAATAATTTCAGCGGCAATGGTACGCTGACGATCGGATAATTGACCTGAAAGTCCTGTGAACCAATCAGCAAGTTCTGAAATATCCATTTTCGAAAGCTGAGCTATGTTTTTATCCAACAATCTGAAATAAAGGGCCTCCTTTTTAAGCCTTGTACCCTCGCATTCGGGGCATGTTACCTGGATAATAAACTGCTCTGCCCACAATTTCCTTGTCCGTTCATTATCATCATTTTCACTTTGCACAATCATTGAAATAATTCCGGGAAAACTGAGCATATAATTTGAAGATAGACCCAATGGCGTATTTATGAGGCTGAAACTCTCATCGCTTCCATATAAAATCAGGTCGATTATTTCATCGGGCAATTCATCAATCGGGTCGTGCAGTGAAAATTTATATTTAGATGCAATGGCTTCAAGCTGCCAGAATATCAATGAACTTTTGTATTTTCCCAAAGGGACAATCCCTCCTTTGCTGATACTCAGTGAACGGTCGGGAATAATTTTTGCCATATCCACCTGGTTTATCACACCCAGTCCTTTACATTTGGGACAGGCTCCGACCGGTGAATTAAAAGAAAAAGAATGAGGGGCAGGCTCATTGTATGATAATCCGGTAACCGGGCACATCAACTGGCGGCTGAGGTACCTTATCTCATCATTCTGCGTATTCAGAATCATACTTACACCTTTCCCATGATGCAGCGCTGTTTGCAATGATGTTTTAATACGCTTCAGCATATCTTTAGTAACCTGCAATTTATCAATAACAATTTCAATGTTATGCATTTTATATCGGTCAATCTTCATGCCATAGCGCAATTCTTCTATTTTGCCATCGATACGTACCGAGATAAAACCTTTTTTCCTGATTTGTTCAAAAAGCTCCTTATAGTGTCCCTTTCTTCCTTTTACAACCGGAGCCAGCAGAAAAATTTTCTGATCAATAAAATTATCATAAATAATATTTACCATCTGATCGTCGGTATATTTTACCATTTTTTCACCAGAGGCATAAGAATAAGCTGTTCCGGCTCTTGCATAAAGCAAACGTAAAAAATCATAAATCTCGGTAACTGTACCGACGGTCGAGCGTGGATTACGGCTTGTGGTGCGTTGTTCAATGGATATGACAGGGCTAAGCCCGGTTATTTTATCTACATCCGGACGTTCCATATTCCCAAGGAACTGACGTACATAGGCCGAAAAAGTTTCGATATAGCGACGTTGTCCTTCGGCATAGATGGTATCAAAGGCCAGGGACGATTTTCCACTACCGCTTAAACCCGTAATGACCGTTAGTTTATTGCGTGGAATGCTTACGTCAATATTTTTCAGGTTATGAACCCTGGCGCCGTAAACTGATATGTACTTATCATCCGGAATCATAATCAACTTATTAAAAGACAAACATTTTTTACTGATTCAGTGAATTGGTATCAATATCAAGCAGCCCGGTATTTATGTTATCCCTGAGATTAATGGCCGGAACGGCAATGGAATAGGTTTTTCTGCTTTTATTGGGCAAAACATTATCGCGAAGCCAGGGATTATAAATTTTTAATATTTTATAATTGATTTTCATATCAATAGCCCACTGCGCCAGATCGGTAATGGTACTGTCGACAGAAATCACTTTTTGCGGTATAACCGGGTAATAATCATTTTCGGACAAATTAAAGCCATATTTTGAAGGATTCTCCATTACAATTTTGAATGCAACAAGCCTGTATACATAACGTCCTGTTTCTTCGCCCAATACAAGGTCGTAGTAATTGCCGGATTTTTGACGTTTTATTTGTTTATTAATGGCATTCCTTCCCATATTGTAGGCTGCAGCTGCTAAAGTCCAGCTATGATAAAGGCTGTATGATTTTAACAAAATTTTACATGCTGTTTCAGTAGCTTTTTCAAGGTTATATCGCTGATCAATGTAAGCATTCACTTCAAGTCCGTTTTCTTTGGCTGTTGGCTCAAGTATCTGCCAGAATCCAACGGCGCCGGCCGGTGATACCAGGTTTAAAAATCCACTTTCGGCAACAACAATATATTTTAAATCATCCGGGATATTGTTTTTGGCAAGTATGGGCTCGATCACAGCAAAAAAACGTTTCGATTTTTTAAGGAATAAAATGGTTTGTGAATGCCAGTAGGTGTTAATAAGCAATTCACGATCAAGAGATTCACGAACATCGAAATACTGAAGCGGTACAGGTTCGCCGGCAAATGTGATGGAAACGGGTATTTCAACCGATGATGGCGGGTTATCTGTCGGAATAGCCATACCTGATTCCGGAAATCCGGTTTTTTTGAAACTGTACCAGATAAACGAAGCTGATATAATGAGCAGTGAAATGATTAATAATGTTATTCTGAGTTTTTTCATGTAAGAAGCAGGATTTAATGTAAAAATATACAACGACTATTTAACCGGAGGTTTGGTAATTCGTGTGAGCAGGAAAAGGGTTCCTGAAACGAGCAAAATATAACCAACAGCAATGACTGTATGAATGGTTTCCCATACATAGATATAATTGGAAATATAAACGGAAATTACCATGTTTATTATTGATATACAAGCCAGAATAATCGCTACCTGTCTGTCGGTAAAGCCCAGGTACGACAGATGGTGTGTTGTATGGTCCCTGCCCCCGATAAAAGGTGATTTCCCTTTCATCAACCGGTTAATGGTTACAGAAGCCGTATCAGTGATGGGAACCAGGAACAAAATAATTAAAATTACAAATTGCCGCGTGGTATTGTAATAAACCACACCTTCAGCCTGATTCCATGCAAAATGAATGGCCAGAATGGCAAGCAAAGCACCGATAAACTGGCTTCCGTTATCGCCCATATACATTTTTGAAGGATGCCAGTTAAAATAAAGGAAGGATATCAGAGCAGCACCGACACCAGTCATAGAAAACAAATAAAATAAATTCCCTGAATCCGATCTGTGCCAGGCATTGATAAAAAGTCCGGTCAATATAGAAAGTGTAATGGTTGATGAAATGGCATCCATATTATCAATCATATTGATAGAATTCATAATGCCCACCACCCAGAAAAAGGTAAGGGTATAGTTAATCCAGACATAGGAGGTTACCTGAATGTAAATACCAAAATAAATTAAAATAAAAGCATTGACTGCCTGAACAATAAATTTAAAACCCGGAGGGGTATTAAGCAGATCGTCGGCAAAACCCATAAAAAACGAAAGGGTCAGCACCAGGAAAACACCAAACATCTGAAAGGGTTTAATCGCCACTGAATCTGAAAAGAAAAGGCAAACAATGAAGATTAAGGTAAAAATTACATAAAATGTGATTCCTCCCAGGATGGGTTTTGTCTGCGAATCCCACCTGATGGCTGAAATATTTGCTTTACGGATGGTATATCGCCTGGAATTTTTAACCAGGTATTGATGGCTGATAAAACTTAAAACCAAAGCTATAAAAAAAACCAAAATCAATTGAAATACCATATTTTATAAATTAATCATGATGATTTTTCAAACCCTGACCGAAAATCCGTTTGTACCATGGCAGCGCTTTATATTTCTCTTCGTCATAATATCCATATCCATAATAACCATGTCCATATCCGTAACCATAACCTCTTGATTTATATCCATATCCATATTTACTTCCTTGAAAATCGATACAGTTCAGAATAATAGACAAATGATGTAGGTTTTTTGTTTTAGCCAGATTATTAATATTTTGAATAAAGCTGCGCTTTGAAACATCGGCTTTCATAACATAAAGCGGATAATCGGCTGCCTGAAAATGTGTAAGAGCATCTGTTACTATCCCAATGGGAGGTGTATCAATGATAATAACATCGTACAGCGATTTTGCCTGTTCAAGCAATTTGGTCATTTCTTCTCCCAGTATCAGTTCGTTAGGGTTTGGCGGAATGGTTCCGGAAGTTACAAAATCAAAATTCTTTAAGCCTGAAGGGTGGATACACTCGGCAAGGGTATTATTCCCGATTAAAATTGTGCTTACACCAATCTTGTTTTCAGTGTCAAATCCTAAATGCACACGGGGTTTACGAAGGTCTGAATCGAGCAGCAGGACTTTTTTGCCTGTCAAAGCTAAAATTCCGGCTAAATTAATGGCAATAAAAGTTTTACCTTCACCCGATATGGTACTCGAAACGGCAATAATTTTCGTTCCCGGATGGTTTGAAATAAATTCAAGATTGCTCCTGATAGCCCTGAAAGATTCTGAGAACATGCTGTTTGGCTTGAGGTTGACCAGTAACTGGGAAACAGGTATTTTCCGTTTATATTTGGGAACAAGTCCAATAACAGGCACATCGGTATAAGGTTGAATATTTGATATGGAAGTAATAACATCATAAAAAAGGTACCTGACAATAATAATCATCACACATACCAGTAAACTTATCATAAAAGCCACCACATAGATCTGATTGGGTTTAGGTGATATAGGAATGTTACTGGAAGTTGATTTTTCAAGTATTTCATTTTGTGATACAAATCCTGCCTGTGAGATCATGTATTCTGCTTTCTTCTCAATCAGCTTATGATAAAATCCTTCATTAATGGTGTACAGACGTTGCAATTTTGAATATTCCACTTCTTTGAAAGTCGACTCTGTAAAAAGATTTTTCTCGTATTCCTCTATCTTATGTTTATAATCATCTTTCTGTGAAGAAAGCCGTGATATGGTTGCACCGAGAAATTCTTTCAGCAGTTTTTTCTGATTTTCAAGTTGCTTTTCTACCGTTTTAATTTTCAGATTGTTCGATGTAACATCCGATAATAATTGTTCTCTTTGATTTAAAATACTTTGTATATTATTTAAAATGCTGACCAGGATACTTTCTGATTTAGTACCCGACAACAGGGCTATAAATTCGTAAATATTAATATTCTGATCTTTATCAAGCAGGTCAGAAATTCGCTTCAGTGTAACCAGCTCAAATTCAATGTTCATGATTTCGTTTTGAAATTCATTGATTTTAGTGGTAAAAATCGGAAATGGTTCAATGGCTTTTACATTTTCATTAATCCGGTTCTCTTTTCTGAAATCGTGGAGATTACGCTCTGTTTTATCAAGATTTGAATACACGATGCGTAGTTGTTCTTCAATAAAATTAAGGATATTCTGTGAGCTTTCCCGCTTTTTTTCAATGTCGTATTTAATATATTCTTCAGCAATGGTATTGACCACTTCAGCCGTTTTTTGAGCATTATGATTTTTAAAGGTTATCAGAATAGTTTTAGCAGAAGCATTCAGTATTTCAATGGTCAGGTTTTTAAGATTTTCTTCCAGCAGGGTTTGTGGATTTTTAACCACAAAAAACATTTCAATAGGTTTAAGCAATTCCGAATTTTCCTTAATGGGCTGATAATCTAAAACTTCAACTTTAACATCCATCCCTTCCAGGGCAGCCCATTTGTTACATTGAAAATCGCCTTCAAAAAAACGTTGTTTGTAGCGATATTGAATTTTAAAGGTACTATCCGATTTAAAATCAATATAAACAGGAATTTCGTAAAGTGCCGAATTATTCACTTTAACATCGACTTTGAATGGGGCACTGCGGTACATCTCGGTAGAAAGAAAAGTCCCCTGGTTATAATATTTCACCGATAACGGCAATTTATTGAAAGTACGCTTTAAAAACTCTTTTGATCTTAAAAGTTCCAGTTTGTTTGAAAGGTCGTACTGATCGTAATCGGCAATCTGGAGTATTTTTTTTGTCTGGTTTTCTTCGTTTATCTGCAATATGGACGAAGATTGATACAATGGTGGTGTGTATCGTAAATACAGAAAAGCGCCAATAAAGGCTAAAATCATGATTAAAACACAAAACCAGATACTCTTTCTGGCGATTTGCAAAAAAATCTGAAGATCAAAATTTTCATTTATTATCGGAATATTTCTTTGCATAGTACCCGTTTATCTGGCTAATGTAATAATAAGTAATACGGTGCTCAATATGCTCAGGTAAGGAGTAAGTTCCATAACGAAACGTGAAGCATAACGAGGGCGCGATTCAACATAAATAATATCATTGGCCTGAAGGAAAAAATTTGCATTTTCCATATCCTTGATATTTCGAATGTTATAATAATAAACCTGGGGTTTATTCAGATCACCCCTGATAAGTTTTATCCTGAATGCTTTGGAATAATCATCAATTCCTCCGGTTACTGCCAGGGCTTCAATAAGTGTAAAATTTTCGTTGGTAATATCCACCACATTTGCGGCAGTGCTGCCCGATTTAAAAACCAATACACGCCGGTTGTTAACATTCAGTTTCACAAATGGCTTCTGGTAATACTGGCTGTATTTGTTTTCGAGAAATAATTCCGCTTCACGGATGGTAAGCCCTACCAGGTTTGTAATTCCGATGGTGGGTAATTTAACAGTTGAATCTTTATCAACAAGATATTCAATTCCGATCTGTTGAATTGTTCCCTGCACCCCGCTGGTTTCAATAAGCCTGAATCCGTCGTTGGTAAAAACCTGCACACTCAGCTTATCATAAGGTTTTATTCGGTATTGGGTTTCTCCTGGTTTGAAATCTGAATAAGGATATGCATGGTCGGTCCGGAATAAATCATTGGGTCTGAAAACCTTACATGAAGTTATCAGTAAAACGGCAACTAATGCGATCCAATAAATCAGTGCTTTCATTCTTTACAGGCAAGAAATAAATTCCCAAAGATATAAAAATCTTTTGTCAGAAAAATGAAACAACAAAGGTTTTAAAACTATTATAACAGCAAATGCTATATTCATTTTCGCGAAAATCAGCGGTGGTGAACTGATCTGATAAATGGAATTTTCTTCTGTTTTTGCAACAACCTGTCATAAAGTTGTTCTGTTTCTTTGACAAGACGGGCGTAATTAAATTTCTCACCCACATGTTTCCAACCATTTTCTGACATAAATGATCTCATTTCTTTATTCGCTGCCAATGAGCATAATTTTTGCGAAAAGTCATTCACATCGTTTTCCTTTGAAAGAAGGCCTGTAATCCCATCAACAACAACATTTTCAATTCCACCCACATTGGTTGATATCACAGGTTTGCCGGCAGCCTGGGCTTCAATCAGGCTTACCGGAGTACCTTCGTTAAGCGATGTAAGGGCAACAATATCTGAACCGGCGTACACCATGTCCACTTTTTTAATCCACGAAGTAAAAGTTACTGTTGCAGTTTTTCCATTATTTTCAGGTGTAACAAAATCAAATCCCAGCCTGGATGCCAGATGTTCTATATGGTACCGCGATTCTCCGTCACCGACAATAAATGCCCTGATTTTCTGATCACTGTTATTGATCAGATTTTTAAGGGCATAAAGAAACATATCATGATTTTTAATTGGAACAAGCCTACCCACAATACTGATAACCAGCTCGTCATCAGAAACATGATACATCATTCTGAACTGACGGCGCTTTTCGGCCATCTGGGTACGGAAACGGTCGAGGTTAAATCCCAACGGAATAACGGATACTTTTTCAGGGCCAACAATATTGAACTCATTGGTAAGTTCAGATTTTTGCTTCTCGCTGATAGCGATAATCTGAGTACTTCTTTTTGCCAGACCTCTCTCAATATTCTGAAAAATTTTGGTTTTATAGCCCGAAAAATACGAATGAAAAACATGTCCGTGGAAAGTGTGAACAATCACCGGAACATTACTGCGGATAGCAGCAAGCCGACCTACTGTTCCTGCCTTTGAGGCATGGGTATGCACAATATCAGGTTTATAATACTCAATAAGTTGTTTTATTTTCCGGTATGCTGCAATATCATTACGTGCATTCAGGTCTCTTTTCATTTCGGGAATAATGATAGGCTTAAGACCTAACTCATTTAAAATATGCTCACTGCTGTCCTCTGTATCGTCTTTCATTCCTCCTATTAACAAGGTTTCATACCTCGAAGAAAGATAGCGGGTCAGGTATGCAACATTGTAAGTGGGGCCTCCCAGGTTAAAACGGTTTATTATTCGCAATATCCTTGGCATATCTTATTTATGTTTACATCTTATATCGGATTGCGATTAACAAAGTTTTATACATTGAATCATATTTGATTAATACATATATTTCTTCCACCAATATTGAAAAACCATTAATGCCCATATCCTGCCCTGCACTTCACCCGGACTGACTGAAAACAACTGCTTTTTCAATTTTTCAATTTCTGAGAAATTAAAAATACCTTGTTTCTGAATCATCTCACGCGACAGTAATTCATTGTCAATAACAGGAAACAAAGGTCCTTTCATCCATTTCAACAGAGGAACTTCAAACCCGTGCTTCGGACGGTGATAAAGCTCTTCCGGCAATATTTCCCTGAAAGAATCTCTCAGGATTTTTTTTCTTATGCTGCTATCGATCTTAAAATGTGCCGGCAATTTCTGCACAAATTCAACAATACGGTAATCGAGAAAAGGAACCCTGACTTCAAGGCTGTTGGCCATCGACATCATATCTGTTTTTACCAGCATATCGCCCTGAAGCACCAGATGCTGATCGGCACGTAAGATATCATTTATATCACCGGAATGAATAAGGGTTGATAACAAATGATTTTTAAAAACAAAATACTCATCCTTTGGATTACCATTCAGCAATTTCATTGCTTCACTTTCACCTGCAATACTACACCAGAACCAATATCTCTCCTTGTCAGTCATTTTTACACCTTTTCCAAACCTTGACATCTGTCTTAAATAGTTTAAATGACGATTGTTACGCGATTTTGGAAGGAAATCAAAGACCGGGGCAGCATATTTCAGCATTTTTTCCGATATTCCGGGCGCTGATGCCCTCAGATGTGCATTGTGTTTGTTGTATCCGCCAAATAACTCATCAGCACCATCGCCCGAAAGTGCTACAGATACATGTTGCCTGGTATGCTCAGAAAGGATAAAAACCGCCAATGCAGAAGAATCGGCAAAAGGCTCATCAAGGTAATCGAGAAATGCATAAAAATGAGAAAACAAATCGTTTTCTGTAAGGCTAAAAACGGTATGATTTGTCCGGTACATTTTGGCTACAAGGGCTGCATAACGGGTTTCGTCGAAAAAAGGTTCGTCTTTATAACCTATGGTAAAAGTATTTAACTGGCTGGTATGTTTTGAAGCCAGCGCAACAATAACCGACGAATCGATACCACCGCTAAGAAAAGCGCCCAACGGGACATCAGAAACCAGGCGCATTTGCACAGCATCTTCCACCAGCTTTGACAATTCCTGTTGTGCCTGTTGATATGACCAATCATTTGCCGGTTCAGGTTCTGGAATGTTATACCATTTTTTTGTGGTGATATTGCCGGAAGATATCCACATATAGGTACCAGGCTGCATTTTAGAAATATTCTTATAAACTGATCCGGGAGGTGGAATATAATTCAGCTGTAAATAGCATAACACCGATACAAAATCAATTTCGGGTTTAACCGGGTATTTAAGCAATGCTTTCAGTTCGGAAGCAAAAATCAATTTATCGCTGTCGGAATAAACCATCAGCGGTTTGATTCCCAGCCTGTCACGTGCAACAAACAAGAGTTTTTCTTCTTTGTCGTAGATGGCAAAAGCAAAAAAACCATTGATCATTGGCAGCATTTGCTCCCGGTAATGGATATACAGTTGTAATAACACTTCGGTATCGGAAGTCGAAATAAACTTAACTCCTTTATCCTGAAGCGCTTTCCTGTGATGTTGAAAATTAAAAAACTCACCGTTATAAACTATCGTATAACGTCCTGATAAATCTGTAAAAGGTTGACGTGCCGCCTGGGTGGTGTCAATAACAGCAAGCCTTGCATGTCCCAAAGCTACCGACTGATGGGTATACGTACCGTGTCCGTCAGGCCCGCGTTTATTCATTGCTGCAACGGCATTTTCGACCCATTGCAGCGAAATATCACCATTAAAACTGTATATACCTGTTATGCCACACATATATTTCTATCAATACTACAAACCAAAAATATCTTTCTGCGGAAAGCTTTTCGATAAATCCTGATGGCACCGCAGTTTTGATAAAAATAGTTCATAAATAAAATTTAACCTGCTTTTTAAACCAATTTATCGGAGAATGTTGCAAAAATTTTATTGCCAAGATGATGTAATGTTTTGCCTTCAGGTTTTTCACACAACAACCTTTTGTCAAAAGCAGCTTCAAGTGCCCCGGCATACACAGCTTCGCCAATAAAAACGGAAACATCACCATGGACCAATTCTTTTATAAGGTTACAATCGATATATCCGACAGCCCCTTTTAAAACAGGATAACCCATTGATTCAGAATAAAAAACCGGAATTTCCATTTCGTTAAATTTATTGATATCGTGTCCCGAAACTGATCCAAGTGCAACTACAAGTTCCTTTTGGGAAACATGGGGAATAATAAGAGTAAATTTTTGATTTTTAATAATATTATCATGTGTTTTATGTTGCCGTGAAACCACAATCAATACCTGTGTCACCGGATCATATTCAACAGGACAATTCCATGCTATAGGGGCAAGGTTGTAGTTTTGCCCGTCAGAAGTTGAAACAACAACAAGTGAGCCTGCATTCAGCAGCCTATAGGCATTTTTCAGTGGCAGTGTGATATACATAGCTTTATCAATCCTGATCGGGAAAATCAATGGCAGCGCGCTCGTTACGCACTTTTCTTATAAATTCAACACACTTCTGGTGAGCCGGGTGCTGCTGGTATTTTTCTATATCTTCCGGTGTATCAAAAGTGGCCGACAGGCAAATATCAAAATTGGTAAACCGGGCATCGCCGCAATTAATACCAACATCAAGCGATTTTATTTCGTCAATTTCATAGATAAGGTCAAGCAACATCTGTTTCATCAGCAGCAGATTTTCGGCTTTTGAACGGCCGTCAGCCTCATCTTTCAATGTCCACATTACAATATGATTGATCATACAATATATTTTTTAATTATTGATTCTGTTGATGGCTGAAAGGTAATAATTCTGTCTGAAGCCTTACAATTTTTATAAAAGAAATAAGCTGGTTGTCAAAATTTTTTAGCATTTCATGGTGTTGCTTTTTCAATATTTTGAGGTTTTCCTTTACAGGTTTAAGTATTCTTCTGATATTTCGCTTACTCAGATCATGCCTCACATGCAGCAGGCTTCCTGCCTGTTTCTCATTGAGTTTTCCCTCTTTTTTCATCAATCTGAGCAATTCAAGGTTACTTTTCCGCTCTGTAAGGGTACTTTCGGCCTGGTTTATCTCAAGCACAAGGTTATTCAGTTTATTTTCATACTGAAGCACCAGCCTGTTAAATTCAAGATACTGATTATGACTTAGTTGGTGTTCTTTCAATATCTTTTTCACTTTATGGCTTTTCATAAGCGAGTATAAACGGTTTTTCCGTTTTACTCCTGATGTTTTTTTTATGTGCATTTTACTTATTCTTTTAGCCTTTAATATTCTGATTTTTCATTCCGCTATCGAATACATGGACAAAAATCTGTCTGAACAGCAGGTAAGCCTCATGTATGGCTACAACCGGTCCGGTACTCAACATGAGTTTATCGTTTTTCTCGGCCAGGTTCATACTAAGGTTTTGTGGCTGATTTAAAAACCTGATGATGCGTATAAATATTTCGGAATGATAATAGGGATTATTCTGAGAAGTAACAAACCATGCCACCAACCTGGTGTTTTTTAAAATTATTTTCTCGAACCCAAGTTTTACGGCAAGCCACCTGAGCCTGACAACATCGAGCAATTCGTTCACCTGCTCCACGGGCGGACCAAAGCGGTCGGTGAGCCGGGCAATAAATTCTTCCATCATTTTATCATCGGCAAGATTATCTATTTCGCGGTATAGTTTTACCCTTTCGGTAATGCTGTTTACATAGGTGTCGGGGATAAGCAGTTCAAGGTCGGTATCGATATAACAATCCGAAATAAAAGAGGTTTCTATTAAATGGTCTGATTTTTCACTGGTTTGGTATAACCCTGCAAACTCTTCATTTTTCAGCTCATTGATGGCTTCATCGAGGATTCGTTGAAAAGTTTCGTAACCCAGATCGCTGATAAAACCACTCTGTTCGGCTCCAAGCATGTTTCCTGCCCCCCTGATATCAAGATCCTGCAAGGCAATACTGAAACCACTTCCCAGTTCGGAAAACTCTTCAATAGCCCTTAACCTGCGTCGGGCATCGTCGGGCAATGAGCTTAACGGAGGGGCAAGCAGGTAACAGAAAGCTTTCCTGTTTGAACGGCCAACCCTTCCGCGCAACTGGTGCAGATCGCTTAGCCCGAAATGATGGGCATCGCAGATAATAATGGTGTTGGCATTCGGAATATCAAGCCCTGATTCAATAATCGAAGTCGAAACCAGCACATCGTATTCGCCATTGATAAAACCAAGCATAATGGTTTCGAGTTCATTTCCTTTCATTTGTCCGTGACCAATGGCGATGCGGGCTACCGGAGCAACTTTGCGCACAAGGTTGGCAACATCGTTAATGTTCTGTATGCGGTTATTGATAAAAAAAACCTGCCCGTTACGCTGCAGTTCAAAACGAATGGCTTCGCGGATGATATCGGGGTTAAAAACATGTAATTCAGTAACAATGGGATGACGGTTGGGCGGAGGAGTATTAATAACCGACAAATCCCTTGCCCCGAGCAGCGAAAACTGAAGTGTTCGGGGAATTGGAGTTGCAGTCATGGTCAAAGTATCAATATTCACTTTCAGGTTTCTGAGTTTTTCTTTAGCTGCCACCCCGAATTTTTGCTCTTCATCGATGACTAAAAGGCCAAGGTCTTTAAATTTTACATCGTTACCTAAAATACGATGGGTTCCGATAAGAATGTCGGTTTTTCCTTCAGCGATGCTGGCCAGCACTTTTTTTATATCGGCCGATGTTCTGAAACGGCTTATATAATCAACTGTACACGGAAAATTTTTCAACCTTTCTGAAAAAGTCCGGTAATGCTGAAACGCGAGAATGGTGGTTGGCACAAGTACAGCTACCTGCTTGCCATCGGCAACTGCTTTAAAGGCTGCCCTGATAGCGATTTCGGTCTTACCAAATCCAACATCGCCGCAAATGAGCCTGTCCATCGGAAAATCAGCTTCCATATCCTTTTTTACATCGTTGGTCGATTTTACCTGGTCAGGTGTATCTTCATAAATAAAAGTAGCTTCCAATTCCCTGGTGAGGTACGACTCTGGTGAAAAGGCGAAGCCTTTTTCCATTTTTCGCCGGGCATACAGCCTTATCAGGTCACGGGCAATATCTTTAATTTTCTTTTTGGTATTATTTTTCAGATTTTGCCAGGCTGCTCCTCCAATTTTATGCAGATGGGGTGGTTCGCCTTCCTTTCCTTTATATTTGGCTATCCGGTGAAGTGCATGAATAGTAACAAAAACAATATCATTGTCTTTATAAACCAGTTTAACGGCTTCCTGCCTGTGTCCGTTAATGTCTATTTTCTGAAGACCAGCAAATCTGCCAATGCCATGATCGGTATGCACCACATAATCGCCCGGATGCAGGTCGGTCAGGTCACTGATCAGTTGATGGTTAGTCTGCAAAGCTGTGTCAAAAAGCTTGTATTTGTGATAACGTTCAAAAATCTGGTGATCGGTAAAACAGCACCACATAAGGTCATGATCGGTGAATCCTTCATGAATGGCAGGAGTGATATAATTAATCTGAACTCCGGGTTTCAATTCATTAAATATGGAACCAAGCCTTTCAATCTGACGGGGATTTTCAGAAAAAATAAAATTCGAATAACTATTTTCCACATTTTTTGAAAGATAACCGATCAGCAGATTGAAATTTTTATTGAAAGGTGGCTGTAAACCCGTATTAAAAACTATCTCAGGTGCATTTTTCAGAAATGGCTGGTTACAAAATTCAATCATACGGTGAAGTGAAATTTTTTCATGAAAAACAGCTGAGGAAATCAGTCTTTTTTCAACCGGCAGATTTTTATAGCCAAGCACCTGTTCATCGGCGCTGAAAATAAGGTTAGAGTTATTATAAATATCATCAATACACTGGCTTACATATTTAATATCTTTAACAAGTACCAGTGTATCTGTTCCGGCAAATTCAAAAAACGAAACGGCTTTTGAATCAACAATTTTTTGCTTCAGGTCGGGAATCAGGGTGATATGGTCAAGTTTTTTATCCGAGAGTTGTGTATCGGGCAAAAAAGTACGAAGGCTCTCTACCTCATCGCCAAAAAAATCGATGCGGAAAGGCTGAAAAGCCCCAAACGAAAAAACATCAATAATGCTGCCCCTGACTGAATATTGTCCGGGTTTGAAAACAAAATCGGCGCGTTCAAAGGCATATTCATTCAAAACATCCACGACAAACGACTGCGAAATTTTTTCACCCCTGAAAATATGCAGCGAATTTTGTTCAAGATGTTCCGATGTGACAACACGCTCTGCAATGGCCTCCGGATAGGTAATGACAATATGCCTTGACTGCGGGGTTTTAAGCGCTTCAAGGGTTTTGGTCCTTAACACAATATTGCCTGTTTCAACAGCATTGTACCTGGCCGAGCGTTTAAACGAAGAAGGAAAAAACATTATTTCTTCATCCTGAATCATTTCAGATAAATCGGTGTAAAGGTACGATGCCTCCTCTTTGTCATTCATCACTGCTATTACTGAATGATGGTGCGATTTACAGAAAGAAGCAATAAAAAAAGCCATGGATGACCCATGTAAACCTTTTACGCTGTAATATTGATGCTGCGATGCAAATGACTTTAAAAAGGCACTGAATTTTGGATGATTGGCCTGAAAACGACCTGCAAGAACCGAAAGTTCCAATCCCGGAAATTTTTACTGGTTAATCTTCCTGGTTTTATTCATCACTCTCTTCAGTGATAGGCACCAGTTTGATGGGTACTTTTTTTATCATCGAAAAAATTTCACCTTCAGAGTGAATATCTTCATCTTCGGGCGAATAATGCCAGTTAACCAGAATATCTTTCCCCGATTTATAATATTCTTCAAACTTACTCAATAAAACCGACATCATTTTGGCAGATGCAGAATTCAGATAATCAAGTTTTATGTTAATATGTATGCTGTGGTGAATATCGTTGATGTTTTTATCAATCCACTCAATAACCGGCTCGTAGGTTTTAAGCACATTCTCAGGTAATGACCGGCCCGAAATTTCGAAAAAATTATTATCGGGGTCAAAAATAACCTGTGGTGTTTTGCTGGTACCTTCAATAATCAAAGGGTTGATTACCGACATGATGCTATTATTTAAATAATGTACAGTGCCAAATTTATTAAAATTATCGAATTATTAAAATTTATTGCAATAACATTTGATAAAACATCAAATTAAAATTTGGATGCTTTACATCATTCCAAATACAGAGTGCTGATTATGTTACCATTATCAAAAATAAACTTCCGGAATTTTTATGCTTAGTAACAATATACACCCAACAAATACCTAGTATTAAAACCGGCAACCCGTTCATAGTTCATTTCTCCATCTGTTATTCAGTAGCAACAGACATAATATAGCACCACTGATGCATGTATAATTTTTCAATGCACAGATTTTTGCCTTTTCATCACCGCTCATCACAGAAGCCTTTAAAACTTATCCGTCCAGGATGCAGATTTATCATTTTTTGTATTCCGTTTAGCACAATTTTTGTAAACCTTAAAAAAGAAATTGTATATTGCATCATAGAAATGATTTACTGAAAAAATTATTAAATAATTGAAAAACAATAAATTGTTTTGGGTTTAAAGTAATTAAAAAGAAAAGATTATGAAAGGGATTGTTATACTACTGATAGTAAACCTGGCAGTTTTACCGCTTTTTGGACAGGATAGAAATACCCCCGCCCCTGAGAGAGAAAAATATACCATTGTCAAAGGTGATTTTAATAACGACGGGATATGCCAGGAAATAGCACTGGTTGAGCCAGGAACGCCATCGGGGCTACAAATCACCGTCCTGAAACCGGCAGGTTGCAGTTTTTCAACCTCTTCTGTACAGAACATCCAAGGTTATCGGTTTCCGCAGGTAAGCGGACGCATTGTCAACGGCGATTTCAATAACGATGGTTTCAGCAACGAGCTTGCCATGATCGTTCATACTGCTCCGTGCAAAACCCATATAATCGTCATTTCGTACAATAACGGATGGTCAGAGCCGGCTGTATGCTGGTTTGGACCGGATTTCGAAGCCAACCAGACTGCTTTCAGGGTAGTTGCCGGCGATTTCGACAACGATAATTTTACCGATGATATTGCCGCTATTTATGATTATGACCAGGTACGCACTAAAATTTTTGTCTGGTTATCGAACGGGAAGGAATTCCTGTGGCCGGGAACCTGGTGGATTGGCCCCGATTTTAATGCCTCACGCGTATCAGGCACCACCATTTCGGGCGATTTCGACAACGATGGTTTTACCGACGATATTGCTTCCATTTACCGATATACTGATAAATCATCTAAAATATTTGTCTGGAAATCAACCCGTAAATCTTTTGAGTGGCCAACTACAGCATGGTACGACGAATTTTTCGATGTTTCAAAGGTTGCTTTCAGTCTTTCTGCGGTCGATTCTGATAATGATGGTTTTACCGATGACCTGACTGCTATTGAAACCAATTCGCAGGGCAATTTTAGTTATCAATTGTGGACCTCTGATAAAAGAAATTTCGATAATCCTTCACAGGCTGGCATTACATCTTTGGCTGAAAATGAACAACTTGCATCAATGCCACTTTATTATAATACCGGCGACAAAACCAACTATTTTGTTACTCTTGTTGCTTCACCACAGTCGCTGCGCATTGAAATGGCAGAAATATCGGATAACCAGATGGGTGTAAGCCAGGTTTGGTGGGAACGCCGGAACACCTGCCCCGAAATGTACGGATCGGTTATTGCCGGTATGCAGGATATTTTTACCACCAGGGCAATCCATCTGTTTCCCAATCCTGCAACTACCCGATTTTCTATCAGCGGTAATTTTGCCTTTCCTGTTACCGTAAATATTTACACACCCGATGGCAGGTTAATTCAGACATCTGATCCATACTACAACGGTCAGGTTATAGATATTTCAACCTTTCCCGCCGGATTATACCTTACAGGAATTACTTCGGGCAATCAAACAGTTTATCAGAAAC
>CAZLJX010000005.1:0-187758 GCA_964559985.1 uncultured Bacteroidales bacterium | reverse complement strand
AAATTGCCGCATAATTGATAATAAAAAAAGCTGTCCTTTTGAGACAGCCTCTTATCAACCCTCAGGCAGTAAATGGTGAGCTATCTGGTCATGAATTTGCCCCGGGCTTTTTTATTACCTATACTAATAAGGTAGATGAATTCTTCATTTGGCCAGTTAATTACCGGAATACGCGTAAGATTGTCTTTTCCTGATGTGCTTACCCGGGAAACAGTAAATATTTTACTTCCTGACAAATTAAATACTTCAATACTGTATTGCTCACTGGCAAGTGTATAAAAGTTAAAACTGACATAATCACTGGCAGGATTCGGATAAACCTGTACTGACACATCCATTTCATTTTCGCTGTCAATTCCGTTGCCGGTATCAAATACTGCCATATTGCTGTAATCCGATTCGCCCAGGTCATTATAGGCCTTTACCCTGAAAGTGAACATACCCATATCGGCACCTATAAAAATTTCAAAAGTTGTACTTCCGGCAGGCATTGTGTCAAGTACTTCAAAAGTATTGTTACTCAAACTGTCGCCGTGTTTCATTTCTACCAAATAACCCAGCTCGTTTTCTGAATTATCAATCCATTGAAGCGATGCGACAGAAGGATTGTACACATCAGGTTGAACGGTCAATGCTGACGGGGCTTTCAGTTGGGTGATAAAATGCGCGGTTCTGCAATCGCCGGTACCATCAGCCCCGGTAGCAGCCACTTTCCACCAGTAATCCATTCCATCTGTCAGATTATTAAGATGAAAATAACTATTGGTCAGGTAACTGGTATCAACAACTACATTTGAAAAATCAAAACTGGTTGCCACGATCAAATGATAATATGCAGCAGGATAGTCGGTGCTCCATTGCAGGTTTACATCATCGCAGTTGTCAATAACTGTTTCATCGGGGCTCATCCATGTTACATAAGGAATCTGCAGGATTCGTGCCGTAAAGAACAAAGTATCGGGGTTATCAGAAACCGGACCTATAAAAACGGTATCGGGTGTAAAGGCAATATGATTCATAACGGGAACCACAATTCCACTCCATCCGTAAGGCACCATGGCAGTAAAAAGCCCTTCAGCATTGGTAAGCGTAGCCTGTGGTAATCCTGTAATCAGCACATTGCATAACGGTGAACCGGAAAGAGTAACAACACCAGTAACCTGGTACTGTACAGCTAACCCATTGATGCTTATACTGGTATCGGAATAAATGCTGTCAAAGACGATGGTATCGGGCATAAAGGTATAAGCTTGTTTAACCGGCGTAACTACTCCCGACCAACCGGAAGGAACTGTCACACTGAAAAATCCCTGGGGATTGGTATAAACAATCTGCGGAAAACCTATTAAATCCACATCGGCCAAAGGTTCCCCGTTTTCGTTGGTGATGGTACCTGAAATAACAGGAGCTGCAAAAGCAACATAATCCTGCCCGCTGACATCGGATAGTGTCTGATTATAATATCTTACATAAGGTTCAAAGAGCAAACCTGTTTTTTGCGGGAGAACGATACCGGTATAATTCCACGGAACGGACAATTGATAATATCCGGCTGAATCGGTGGTAGCCGAAGCAATATATGCCTGCATCAATACTCCTTCGGCCGGTTGTCCTGTTACAAGGGTTACGGTTCCTGAAATCATGAACCGGATTTCGCCTGCATTAATATTTAAAACAGTATCGCATAAAACATTGGACAGTACAATGGTATCGGGATTGAACGTGTAACCGGGTTTGGAAATGACAATCACCCCGCTCCAGTTATAACCGACAATGGAAGAGAAATAACCTTCTGTATTTGTAAAAACGGTATCTGAAAATCCCGTCAGCATGGCTGAAACAACCGGTGCGCTGCCAGCGGTGATTACATAACCAGAAACTTCAAACAGGATGGGGTTACAGGCAAACCAGATGGAAGTATCGGCTTTCACTTCATTGAGATAAATGGTATCCGGAGTGAATGTGTAGCCTGTTTTAGCCGGATATATCATCCCTGACCAGTTGTACGGCACTGAATCGGAAAAATATCCCAGAGAATCGGTGTTTATTACCGACGGCAAACCCAGAATTTCAACACCCTGCATTGGACTACCATTAAGCGTACACCATCCGGAAACAGTAAAATATTGAATGCGTGAGGTAAAATCAATGATTGTGTCAGCCGTAATTGAATCAATTTCAACAACTGCAGGGGTAAAAGCCAACCCGTCCTTTTCGGGCATCAAAATACCCGACCAGCCATAGCGAACGACAGCCGAATAAAAACCCGTTGTATCGCTCATTACAGCGACCGGAAGTCCATATATGGCAGCATTGGCGACAGGCAGGCTGTCACTGCCGGTGATGTAGCCCGAAATGGTATAAAAAATCTCAGTAGCGGTGTAATGGGTGGTATCGTTCTGGGTCAGTCCATTATAGAAAACCGTATCGGGCGAAAAAATATAACCGGCTTTTTTGGGAACAACGGTTCCTGTAAAGTTGGCTCCTGCCAGTGAAATATAGAATCCTGCCGAATCGGTGGTTGCATTTCCCGGAAGACCGGTTAAACTGACCCCGGCAACAGGAGTACCATCGGATAGCCTGACATATCCGCAGATGACCGGAGCAACAGCACTGAAATTGTTGTTATTGCTGTTTTGGGTAACATTGCTGAAATAAAGCGATGCAGGCGTAAAGATAAAACCCTCTTTCTGCGGTGTCAGCCAGCCTGACCACTGGTAAGGTACCAGCACTTCGTAATTTCCTGATTCATTGGTATAAGCTGTATCTATCGATCCAATCATGGCTACCCCGGGTAACGGAAGGCCATTGCACAAAATTCTGCCTAGGACACGAAACATCTGCACCGAAGCTTCAAAATTCACTTCCATATCTGAAGTAATCTGTTCAATAACAACGGTATCCGGGGTAAATTCAAGGCCTGCTTTCACAGGTACCACAATGCCACTCCATGCATAAGGCACTATGGCAGAATAAAATCCGTCATTACTGGTCAGTGTAGCCTGTGGTAAGCCTGTTACTGCTACATTGCTTAACGGATAGCCATTAAAAGAAACAGCGCCTGAAACCTGGAAATAAATAGCGAATCCATTGATAATAATGCTGGTATCGGCGCAAATACTATCAATCTGAATGGTATCGGGCACAAAATAATAACCTTGTTTCACCGGAATAAGAACACCCGACCAGCCCTGACGGACAACAGCCGAATAAAAACCCGTTGTATCGCTCATTACTGCGATCGGAAGTCCATATATAGCAGCATTGGCGACAGGCAGGCTGTCACTGCCGGTGATGTAGCCCGAAATGGTATAAAAAATCTCAGTAGCGGTGTAATGGGTGGTATCGTTCTGGGTCAGTCCATTATAGAAAACCGTATCGGGCGAAAAAATATAACCGGCTTTTTTGGGAACAACGGTTCCTGTAAAGTTGGCTCCTGCCAGTGAAATATAGAATCCTGCCGAATCGGTGGTTGCATTTCCCGGAAGACCGGTTAAACTGACCCCGGCAACAGGAGTACCATCGGATAGCCTGACATATCCGCAGATGACCGGAGCAACAGCACTGAAATTGTTGTTATTGCTGTTTTGGGTAACATTGCTGAAATAAAGCGATGCAGGCGTAAAGATAAAACCCTCTTTCTGCGGTGTCAGCCAGCCTGACCACTGGTAAGGTACCAGCACTTCGTAATTTCCTGATTCATTGGTATAAGCTGTATCTATCGATCCAACCATGGCTACCCCGGGTAACGGAAGGCCATTACACAAAATTCTGCCACGGATACGGAGCATCTGCACCGAAGCTGTAAAATCAACATGCATATCTGAAATTATCTGGTCAATGACAACGGTATCCGGGGTAAATTCAAGGCCTGCTTTTACAGGTACGGCGATACCGCTGAAACGGTGCGGAACCAATACATTAAAATTACCATCAGAAACGGTTAACCCTTCCGTTGGCAAACCGGTAATAACAACACCCCCTACTCCGATGTTATCTGCATAGCTTATTCTACCCCAAAATTCATGGCTCACCGGCACACCCATGAAATTAAATCCTGTAATATTCTGAACAACCGGACCAATTATAAGCGGGTCGAAATAATAATATTCGTTTTGGGCTGCCACTATACCACTCCAGCCATATTCCACCTCACAGGAAAAATATCCGTTCTCACCGGAGACTACGGCAACAGGAAAACCTGTGATTTCAATACCGCTCAAAGCATTTCCTGCAGTATCAGATACGGTACCCGAGACGGAAAATTTAAGCTTTATTGCTGTAAAATCAACTGTTTGATTGGCAGAAAGCCCCGATAAAATTGCACTGTCGGGTGTAAAGGAATAGCCGGTTTTAACCGGTTTCAGTACACCACTCCAACCATAATTTTTCAAAAAAGAATAATTACCGGCTAAATCGGAGTAAACCATCGTATCAGAGGCAGAAATAGTCACATTCTGAAGCGGATCACCCTGTGCTGTATTAACATGGCCTGAAACAGCATATGTATTGATTGTTGCCGTAAAATTGGCTGACAGGTTGGTAAAAACTCCGGAATAAAAAGCTGTGTCAGGATTAAAGTGATAAACCTGTGATACAGGCACTACAGAACCACTCCAGCCATGAGGCACAGTAAATGAATACAAACCAAGCGAATCGGTAAAGACACTGTCACTCTCGTCAATAAGCAATATTCCGGTCAATGGATTTCCATTACAACTTACCATGCCGGAAACCTGGTAAAGGTTTATAAACCCATTGAAATCTATTGTCCTGTGATTTGTAATACCATTCATTGTAACCGAATCGGGCGAAAAATGATAACCCGTTTTTGCCGGTTTAATGGTCCCCGACCAGCCGTAAGGCACTGAATCGGAATAAAATCCTGCCGTATCGGACAATATCTGATGGGGCAAACCCACGATTTGTACCTGAGACATTGCATCGCCAAACAGCCGGATAAATCCTGAAATAGTAATAAATACAGGAGAAGCTGTAAAATGGATTAAAGTATCATTATCGGGTGAAGGAATAAATACACTATCGGGCGAAAACCGGTATCCAAACATTGAAGCTGTTACATATCCGCTCCAGTTGTCAGGTATAAGCAGGTTGAAAAAGCCAGAGGTATTTGTAGTAGTTGTAAAACCTCCGGCAGAAATAACCGCATTATGCAGTGAATCACCCTGGGGAGTGACCACGTAACCAGAGATTTGTTTGCCTATAAAATTGGCTGAAATATTGACCATTTGATGATCATTAACATCATTAAAAACAATGGTATCGGGTTCAAAAGCATAACCTGGTTTTGAAGCAATTACCGTTCCGCTCCAATGATGAGGAACAGAAATGTTGTAATATCCCTGATCACTGGTAGTTGACCGTATTTCACCGGAGATCAGCATGTCAACACCCTCAACCGGGTTTCCTTTTTCGGATATGAGACCTGCTATTGTAAACGGAATTTCCGATACCAGAATTTCATTATAAGAAGGATTATAATACGTTATATTCAATATCTGATTGGAGAAAGCATAACCGTTTTTCTCAAATTTAAGCATGTAATTGGTGCCCTGGGTAGCTGCAATGGCGAATGCACCATCAGCATCTGTTGTTGCCATTAGCTGGCTGGTGTTAAGATCGGTAATGGTAACTCCTTCAAGAGGCTCATAAGTTTGGTTAAAAAATACTGCACCAGAAATGCCCGCAGGTGGCGTAATTACCTGAAAATTGCAGGTCATATCCTGTCTCAGGTCGTTGATTTCATAATATCGCTGGCTGTATTTTTTAGATCCTCCATATGGCCCGAAACGGCCCGTATAATGATAAGGAGCCATGATACTGTAATTACCATTCACATCGGTAAAGGCAACTCCCGAACCAGGAATTATAAAATTGATATAAGGATACCCTGTACCATCAGGCTTTTTAACTTGTCCGGAAATGGTAACATTGTACGCCGAACCCGTAAAATTAACGGTCATGTCTGAATTGACGGTAACCGTAACTGGTTCCGGGTTGGTTTTTACACCAACAACTATGGGTTCATAGGTAAATGTGGTGCCTGGCTGAATGCCTGATAAGGAATAATATCCATCATAACCTGTATAAACACCCGGCAAACCCCTCATTTCAACTCCATCAAAACCAAAATCATGAACAGCATCATAAACCCGGCCTGAAAGGGTATAAGTTAAAGCAGTGGCAGTATAATTAACCTGCTGGTTAGCAACAACATTGCTAAGCTGAAATGAATTTGGTTCAAAGCTAAAGCCTGTTTTTTCAGGAGAAAATGTTCCGCTCCATCCATATTCAACGATACCCGAGTAGGCCCCATCGGCATTGGTAAAAACATCACCAAACGGAAAACCTGATATTTTGACACCGGCTACCGGCTGCCCGTTTTGGTTAAGAACCAGCCCGCCAATGGTAAACGATTCAATAGAAGCTATATAATTGGTAATTTTATCATTATCTACAAGGCTGTAAATTATGGAATCGGGTAGAAAAACTCCATGTGGAAACGAAGGTTTTGCTATACCGCTCCAACCGGTCGGGACACTGGCTTCGTAATAGCCATCGCTGTTGGTTACCGGATTGCCGGGAAGCCCGCTCAGCGTTACGCCTTCTACACCAAAATTATTTGCCCTTTTTATATGGCCCGAAATCACAAAATCGGTACGGTTGCCGGTAACATCGCCAAGTACAATATTACCAACCACAGCCGAAACGCTAAGAGATGCCGGCGAAAATGTATAACCTGCTTTTTGCGGTGTCACCGTTCCCGACCATCCATGGCTTACCGAAACGGAATAATTTCCGGCAACATCGGTAACAGGGTTTCCCGGAAGCCCATTCATAGCGACACCCTGAATACCTGTTCCTGAAGCATCTTTGACATTCCCTGACACTGTATATTGCAGCAATGTTCCGGTAAACCAGCCCGTATTGATCTCAGCAATTACATTGTTTAAATCAACCGATTGCGGGTTGAACGAATAACCCGTTTTCTGGGGAGTTACCGTGCCGCTCCATCCATAATCGACATAGGTCTGGAAATTGCCATCCTGCCCGGTAACCACCGATGTAGGAAAACCGCTCATGGTAACTCCCTGAATGGCATCGTGAAAATATGTTTCGACATGACCAAACACCTTTACAGGCACAGGCACAGCCGTATAGTTTTTACCACTATAGTTCTGGCTCACATTGCTGTAGGCATAATCGGCCGGGGTAAAAGTAAAACCTACCTTTGAACAATACAAAAAGCCACCCCAGCCCGGATCGATGGTAATGGAATAATACCCGCTGCTGTTGGTGTAGGTTTCGTGCTGCGAATTGCTTTGCCCATAGACATAAATCCTGGCATTGAGGACTGGCGTGCCATCGGCTTTTTTTACATATCCACTTACCGTGTAGGCAAAAGCATGGTTTAAAAACAGAAATAAAATTAGAAGCATTACAATTTTTTTCATAACCCGATTGATTTTAGTTCACCCTGCAAAAATATAACCTGCCTGTCAATGATATTTTCAGTGATGTTCCCGATTTTTGTACAAATGTTCCATGCCGGGTAAAATATTCAATATAAGATGTTTAAAATTTACTTTCAGGCATTTTTTTAATATTATTCTTCTTTCTGAAGTATGTTTTTACCAGAGAAATTGCTTTATAAAAAACCGTGCTCTAATATAATAATTTTGTTTTTTAAATTAAACCAAACCGCTTTCCTTCTTTCACATATTATTATATATTTGTCTAAAGGATATTTAATACTAAAGCTGACACCTGGATTAATTGATATTGCCTATTGATTGGATAAATGACAAATTATGAGTGATTTAAAAAACCAACCATCGCCTTTCAGGATTTTTTTTAATTGGTGGCATACTTTATTTGGTAAAAAACAACCTGGAAATCAAAACTACCCCGGAGAATTCAAGGACAACGAATTATTATTAAAACAGGTAATCAGAATTGCCCAGCATGAATCAGAACTTGAACTGGGTGTTAACCCCTCCGATATTGAACAGGCACAAACCAGTTATCTGACCGAAGCTGATTTTGAGTATATAGGCAGAATTTGTGTTATCGTTGAAAGAAAATTGAAAGATCAGGTGTGGTTGACAAAAACTATTGCTGAGATAGAAGGAACGGCCATAAGAAAAATCCCGATCAGGGGAATCAGGTTTGATGATGAATTATTCAAAGCCGGAAGAGGAATTCTGGAATCATTTATCCTGGAAAATTATCATCATAAAGAGAAATGATCATACGGGCTAATCCTTTTAAAAATCAGGTTTACCCTTTGTTAAATCCCCGTTTTCGACCTTCAGATGATTTTATATTTTTTGAATATTTACACGCCGGCAATGACCCGGATGAATTAAACTGCTTTGGCAGCTTTTTAATTCCATTGACCTGTAGAGGCTCAGGAAAATATTGCGAAATTAATTTTGAACCACTCAGAAAACCCCTGGAAACTAGATTAAAAATATGGCAGGAATGATACATTGAAATCTTCATTCTGCCAAAAAGTGCCTGTGCTAAAAAAACACATATAGGAATACCTGTAACTATCTGCGATTATAAAAGTTTTTATAATTTTGAATAGATTTAATATTGGCTGTTATTGTAAAAATAACGACTCTCTGTTGAAAAAAAAATGAAAACTTAATAATTAATTCTTTACTAAAACAAAATTATGATCCCCAATATATTTTATAATCAAACTCATTGCAATGAAGATTATTTCTCCTATTCCTTAGCTTATCTTCTGAATTTATTCCCTGATATTGGACAGCGGTTATTAATCCGAATCGCAAGCCTTTCAGGCAAACCTGCCGATTATTTTGGGAAATTTATATCCTGTGAGTTTATTGGTCATGAATTTCAGGAATCACATTTTGAATCAAAACCTGATTTAAAAATAATTTGCAGTAAAAGAGTGCTTTATTTTGAAAATAAACTTGAATCTCCGCTAAATCTCAGTCAAATGGAAAAACATTCCAAGCTGGTTTCTGATTTACCAAATGCAAATATTATTTTTGTTTCAAATATTCAACATGATAGTAAAGATTTAAGAAAACTTCCAAAATATATACATCCCATTATTTCAGACCATTATATATGGACAGATTTCATACCTGTTTTTAACCGGAGCACAAGAAAAGGGGGTTTAAGTGAAAAAATTTTAAATGATTTTCAAATGGCTTTAAAAGCCAATGGATTGATTGGCAGAGTAATAAAAGGAGCAAAAGACAACTTATATACTTCTGGTTCAGACTCATCTCATATTGCACTTTTACAACTTTGGGACGAAATGCATAAAATTGGTTATAAACTGACAAAAAAAATCAGGAGAGAAAATACCATTCGTGCTTACCCGGTAAAACACCAGGTTTACCCACTTTTAAACCCACGGTTCCGTACTTCAGCTATTTATTATGGCAATAATTTTGATAAAGAATTCCTTCAAATTGTTGTTTATACAAAAGGGAATACAACCAGGTTGAGAGAAAAGCTGCACAATTTCAGGTCATCGGAAAAATTAATATTTTTTGAATTTTCAGGATCAGTGAATTCTTCTGACCAATATATTTATATGGGCAGCTTTTTTATTCCTTTAACATTTAAGCAAACAGGAAAATATTGCGAAATTAATTTTGAACCACTCAGAAAACCCCTGGAAACTATATTAAAAATATGGCAGGAATGATACATTGAAATATTCATTCTGCCAAAAAGTGCCTGTGCTAAAAAACATATATAGGAATACCTGCAACTATCTGCAATTATCAGGGATTTTTTTTTAAATTTGGTTAGGATTTACACCTGTCTGAAGTCAAACCATATATGCCCTGAATATAAGAACTGAAATAAAAATATTGGCCAGCCTTTTTTTCATTGTTACCCATGGGAATATTTCTGCCCAGGATACGCTCATTTTTAAAGGCCAGATTTCGGCTTTCACGCACCTGAACAGCGAAAATGCACTTCCATGGTGGAACGGGGGGAGGTATATCCCGCAGATCAATTACAAATACAAACTACACGAAAAAAAATTACTCGATGTTGAAGCATCCGCCAACCTTTATGGAAATGGTGGATTTCAGCTTTTTGATTCAAGCAGTCTTGATGGGGATCTGAAGCCCTATCGTTTATGGGCAAGATATTCTGCCAGCCAGTTCGAAGTACGTACTGGTTTACAGAAAATCAATTTTGGGTCGGCAACGCTGTTAAGGCCACTGATGTGGTTCGACCAGGTTGATCCCCGCGACCCGCTGAAACTTACAGATGGCGTTTGGGGCGTCCTGGCCAGGTATTATTTTCTGAATAATACCAATCTATGGCTTTGGGGCTTATATGGAAATAAAAATTCAAAAGGATGGGAAACTTTAAAGACAAAAAAAGATGTACCCGAGTTTGGAGGCCGGTTTCAAACACCTTTTCCGAAAGGAGAAACCGGCTTTTCGTACCATCATCGCATATCAGATGACAGTGTTTTATCGGGTTTGTCATCAAACCTGCAAAAAATAGCAGAAAACCGTTTTGGGATTGATGCAAAATTCGATATGGTAGTGGGTTGGTGGATAGAGGCATCCTGGTCAAATTTCAATAAAAACATTGGTAAATTAAGCAATCAGCAAATGATCAACCTTGGGCTTGATTACACTTTTGGATTAGGCAACGGGTTAACAGTTATTTACGAACAACTTATGGTATCGTACGGAGAAAAGGCTTTAAAATCAGATAATTCGGCTACTTTTTCATTAGTAAGCTTTTCATATCCCATTGGAATATCGGATAATATCAGTAGCATTGTATATTACGACTGGACAAACCATAAGGCTTACAATTTTTTAAACTGGCAAAGGCAATTCAATAAAATAACACTTCATGTTATGGCTTACATAAATCCGAAACAATACAATTTACCTGCCGGCAATTCCGGTAAAATTTTATACGCAGGAAACGGGATGCAGGTAATGGTGGTTTTTAACTATTAGAACATATGAGCGCGTAATTTAAAATATCAATAAAAAAAACATGGAAAAAAATCCGATTATCACCACATTAAAACTTACGAGAAGGTTCCCCATGGGTAAAGAAGATTTTTATGCCCTGAAAGGAATTGATCTGGAACTGGGCGTTGGCGAATTTGCCGGTTTAATAGGCCCAAGTGGCTCAGGAAAAACCACCTTGCTCAATATCATTGGCTCGCTTGATTCACCTACCGATGGAGAAGCTTTTGTATTGGGGCAATCTATCGGCAGGCTGACTGCCAAAGAAGCTGCCAGGCTACGGAAAGAGAAATTGGGATTTATTTTTCAGAGCTATAATCTGTTGCAGGTTTATACCGTATACGAAAATATTGAGTTCCCTCTTTTATTGCTGAAAAATCAGGCAGCTGAACGCAAAAAAATGGTACTCGATGCCCTTGAATGGGTTGGTCTTACGGATAAAATGCAACAAAAACCTCCGCAATTGTCGGGGGGCGAATGCCAAAGGGTAGCCATTGCAAGGGCCATGGTAAAAAAACCATCGATAGTGCTTGCCGATGAACCAACAGCAAACCTTGATGCTGCCAATTCGCACCATATCCTGCAAACCATGCTGAAACTGAATGAGGAACTGAAAACAACATTCCTTTTTGCCACCCACGACGAAAAAGTAATCGGTTATCTGAAAAGAAAAATTTTTCTGAAAGACGGACTGATCGATAAAATTGAAATGACAGAAAGTAAAAACTAACCGTATGAAACTGGCAATAAAACTGGCATTTAGGAATCTCATCGGGGCGGGTTTGCGAACCTGGCTCAATGTAATTGTTTTATCGTTCTCGTTTGTAATAATTATTGCTGCCAAAGGAATATTGGTTGGATGGGACCGTCAGGCAAAAAATGATATGAAAGACTGGGAAATCGGTGGCGGCCAATACTGGCATGAGAAATACGACCCTTATGATGCTTTTTCCCTCGAAGAAGCACATGCCCCAATACCTCTGGAATTTGACGAAGAAATACATCATGGAAACATGGTGCCTGTCCTCATTACGCAGGGTTTTATTTATCGCGAAGGCAGAATGCAGCCAATACTGATTAAAGGAATTGACCCAAAGCAGAAATTACTGAAATTGCCAACCCATTGCCTCGATACAGCAGTCGGTGCCATTCCGGCAATCGTTGGAGGAAACATGGCAAGGGCAAACAAACTGAAGCAGGGCGATTATTTAACCCTGCGATGGCGTAATGCCCATGGAGCTTTTGATGCAACCGAAATCTGTATAACAGGCATATTTTTTACCAATGTGCCTGCCGTTGATGTTTCGCAGGTATGGATTCCGCTCGACAGTTTACAATCTATGACCCTTATGCCAGGCCAGGCCACAGTGGTAACTTATAGCGACAAAAATCAAAAACGGGCTGAAATTGAAAACTGGAAAATAATGACTTTCGATGCATTGGTCAGCGAAATAGATGAAATGATAAAAACAAAATCGGTGGGTCAATCCATTTTTTATATCATTTTATTAATTCTGGCGTTGCTGGCAATTTTCGACACCCAGGTATTATCCATTTTTCGCCGGCAAAAAGAAATAGGCACCTATATCGCATTGGGGTACACCCGCAGCGGGGTTGTCGGCCTTTTTACCATCGAAGGTGCAATGCATTCGGTTTTTGCAGCCATAGTGGGAGCAATTTACGGTATTCCCTTCCTGATGTGGTTTGCCCATCATGGAATTTCGCTTGGCTTATCTTCGGCCGATTATGGTTTTGCCATTGCCGCTACCATGTATCCGGTTTACAGCGCTTCCCTGATTTCAGGGACAATAATTATTGTAATACTGGCCACAACCATTGTAAGTTACTGGCCTTCGAGAAAAATTGCAAAAATGAATCCAACAGAAGCTTTAAGGGGGAAAATACAATGATACGTTTTCTGTTCAAAGGCCTGATCAGGGATATAAGCCGGAGTTTACTTCCTCTGATCGTGATAACCATAGGTGTTATGCTTGCTGTATTTATGAGGGGTTATATTAACGGCATTATGGTTGATATGATCGAACAGACGGCGCGTTTTAATACCGGGCATGTAAAAGTAATGACAAGGGCTTATGCAGAAAATATGAGCCAGCTGCCTAACGATCTGGCTCTTATGGAAGTAAGCAGCATCAAAGCAAAACTTGAGAAAAATTTCCCCGATATGGAATGGGTAAGCCGTATTAAATGCGGCGGATTGATTGATGTGCCTGATGATAAGGGAGAAACAATGAGCCAGGGGACGGCAATCGGGCTGGGGCTCGACCTGTTTTCCGTAAAATCAAAAGAAGCAGAGCGGCTTAATCTTAACAAATCGCTGATAAGAGGAAAATTGCCTTCGGCCAGTGGAGAAATTTTAATGAGTGAAAATTTTTCACAAAAACTGGGAATTAACCCGGGCAGTAAAGTTACCCTTATTGGTTCAACCATGAACGGGGAAATGTCATTTTACAATTTTATTGTATCCGGAACGGTGCGCTTTGGAAATACTGCACTTGACAGGGGAATGTTCATTGCCGATATAAAAGATGTTCAAATGGCGCTGGATATGCCCGACGCTGCCGGTGAGATCATTGGATTTTTTGACGGCGGATATTATGAAGATGAAACAGCAGAACCTGTAATTACCCTGTTTAAAAAGAATTTTGAAAACCCGGCTGATGAATTTGCACCGGTCATGATGCGGCTCAGGGATCAGGAAGGCCTTTCCATGTATGTTGATCTGACAAAAAGCATGGGCACTATTGTTACCTTTATTTTTATGATTGCCATGTCACTGGTACTTTGGAATGCAGGCCTGCTGGGCGGATTGCGCCGATATGGCGAAATTGGCATTCGTATTGCCATTGGTGAAGAAAAAACACATATTTACCGTTCAATGATCGTTGAATCATTGATGACAGGCATGGCAGGTACACTCACCGGAACAGCCATCGGACTGGGTTTATCGTGGTTAATGCAGACGTATGGTTTGGATATCAGCGAGTTTACAAAAAATGCTACCACCGGTATCATGATGCCGGATATTGTACGTTCGCGGATAACGCCGACCGATTTTTATATCGGGCTTATTCCCGGCGTGATTTCAACGGTGGCAGGCACCATGCTTTCAGGGATAGGGATTTTTAAAAGAAAAACAGCTCAATTATTTAAAGAATTGGAAACCTGATTATTAATAATAAAATCTTATGAGATGAAATTTCAGCAGTCCAAATTGCCATTTAAAGCAATTTTCCAGACAAAGTAAATAATTAAATTCCGGCAGCATGAAAACAATTTTAGCCATTATCATATCAACCATTAGCCTGGCAGGATATTCCCAACCTGATGCCAATGAAATTATTGAAAAGGTCGATAAAAATATGTCCTCAGCAAACAGGGTATTTGAATCAACCATGACAATAAAAAGCAAGCGTGGAAGCCGCACCATTGTATCAAAATCATACGCTGAAGGAGACAAAAAATCATTTACTGAATATCTTTCTCCGGCACGCGAGCAGGGAACCAAAATGCTGAAACTTGGAAACCAGTTGTGGATCTATTCTCCATCCACCGACCGTATCATTCAGATATCCGGTCATATGCTCCGCCAGTCGGTAATGGGCTCCGATTTATCGTACGAAGATATGATGGACGATCGTAAACTTACCGATATATATACTGCAAATCTCGTTGGTAATGATGAATTGGCTGGCCGGAAAACATGGATTCTTGAATTGATTGCCAAAGTGGAAGATGTTGCCTATACCCGTCGCAAAATATGGATAGATGCAGAAAGATATGTTCCGCTTAAAGAAGAATTATTTGCAAAAAGCGGACAATTGCTCAAGCTTTCAACCCTGTCAGATGTTATAAAAGTTGATGGCAGGTGGTTCCCCACTACCATCGTTTACAAGGATATACTTAAACAGGGTGATGGAACGGAGTTTAAAATCAACAACATCAAATTCGACCAGGAAATACCCGCCTATATTTTTACCAAAGCTGCTTTAAAGCTATAGAAAGTGTCTGAAATATTACCGGCTATTTTTAAGGGTAAAACCCATGAATGATTTACTTTTTAAAAAATTGTTTCTCATTACTCCATAAAGCCCATTATCAAAGTTTTCCATCAGTATAAAAACCAAATCTTTCAATGCAGGTTTGCATTTATCACTACCTGTTTATAATTTAGGGTGATATTTTTTTATGCTATCAAAACAACCATTATATCGCAGTACCTTTTCCGGAAAGCTGTTATTCATTGCGGCCTTCATGATGTTATGTTTTATCCGATCCTATGCGCTCGAAAAAACCGATTCGCTGGAACAGAGCTTAACCACAGCAACCGATACCCAGCGTATTAATATTTTAAACGCTTTAAGCTTTGAATTTGCAGGAACCGATAATCACAAAGCAATGCTTTATGCCAGTGAAGCAAAAATGCTGGCTGAAAAACTCCAATATTTACCCGGACTTGCCGAAGCCAATTATAATACGGGACTGGTCTGTTATTATCTCTCAGATTATTCGAAAACCCTGCCTAGCCTGAACAATGCCCTCACCTTTTTTACCGGGCAGAACAATATAGAAGGCCTTGCCAAAACGCTGAATCTGTTTGGAATAATTTATGATGCCTATACCTTGTATGACAAAGCCCTTGATTATTATCTCAAAGCACTTGAATATTTTAATCAATCAGGAAATGAACGAGGTAAAGCCATGTGTTACACCAACATATCGCAGGTTTACCATGCACAGCAACGCAACAGTGAGGCCATCAGTTACCAGCAAAAAGCTCTCGCAATTGACAGAAAATCAGGGCAAAAAAGTGATCTTGCCATTTCGTTAATCAATATTGCAGATATTTTGCTGGATATAGGACAATACCAGCAGGCACTTCAATATGCCGATACCATTCTGTCGCTTTTAAAAGGAAGCAGCGATACTTATACCCTTTGCAATGTATATAGCCTGCTTGGAGGGATTTATTACAAAATGAATAACTTTCAAACATCACTCATCAATTACCGGCAATCAGCCAGTTATGCCCAAGAGCTGGGCTTTACCAACGGGATAATTTTAAATGATATCAATACCGGATGGGTTTTCCTGGATATGGGCAACCGGTTAAAAGCAGATGAACAAGCCACAAAAGCAGAACAGCTTGTAAAAGTAAGTAAAAATTTAAGGTATTTGCCTGAGGTATACAACCTTAAATCGGAAATTGCAAAAAAAAGCGGCGATTATGAAAAAGCCCTTTTCTTTCAACAAAAATATGCCGAGGCCAAAGATACACTGCATAAGAACACCATGTCGGAAAAGCTGCTGAACCTGCAAACCCTGTATGAAACAGAAGTCAAGCAGCAGCAGATTGAATTGCTCAACCGCGAAAATGAAATCAAAGAAAACCGCCTCGGAAGGCAAACGGTTTTTATTGTTCTCTTCGGTATTATTTCACTGTTGCTTGCTGCCATGCTTGCCTTACTGTATTATTCGGGCAGGAACCGGAAAAAAATGAATCTACTGCTAAAAGAACGCAATGGCGAAATTACCCGACAGAAAGAAGCCATGGAAAGGCAAAATGAAATGTTACGCGACAATGCACAAAAGCTGAAAGAATATGATGCATTGAAAACATCGTTTTTTACGAATATCTCTCACGAATTGCGTACACCACTTACCTTGATCTTAGGGCCATTGACAAAGCTGGCTGCCCATGAAAAAAATCCAGATCTGTCAGAAGAATATCAGCTGATGCTCAGAAATGCCCGACGGCTGCTCGAACTGATAAACCAACTGCTCGAACTGTCGAAACTGCAAAAAGGATTTATGAAACTGCAGGTCAGACAGGGTAGTCTTAATGCCTTTACAAAACGCATTGTCAATGCCTTTGAATCGTATAGTGCCGAAACAGCGATACATCTCTCCTATTCGGGTATCAGCGATGATTTTTCAGCATGGTTCGATGCCGATAAAATTGAAAAAATACTGGTCAACCTGGTTACCAATGCTTTTAAATTCACTTCCCGGAATGGGACAATTGCTGTCAGTCTCGGAATTTCAGGCCAACGGGCAGTGTTTGTGGTGAGTGATACAGGAACAGGAATTGACCCGCAGCACCTGCCCCACATTTTCGACCCCTTTTTCCAGGGCGAACGCGATATTAACCGCCGGTTTGAAGGTACAGGTATTGGACTGGCACTGGTGAAAGAGCTGATTGATCTGCATCATGGCAACATTGAGGTATCGAGCCATCCAGGGGAAGGAACTACATTCACCTTCAGTTTCCCTGTAGATGCAGATAGCTATCCGGCGGCTGAGACAGATAACAGATTGCACCTTGAAGAAGAAACAAAAACATTAACCATCCCTGCACCGGAAGTCAGCCAATTACCAAAAGCTATTGAAAAAACGGAAGAAAATCTGCTTGTGCTGATTGTTGACGATCATGCCGACATGCGGTACTTTATCCGAAAAAACCTTCCGCCGGATTTCAGTACGCTGGAAGCTGAGAATGGCCTGAAAGGCTTTGAAATGGCTGCAGAGGCCATCCCCGATGTAATTGTTGCCGATGTTATGATGCCTGTAGTGGACGGGCTTGAAATGGTGAAAAAACTGAAAAACGACGAGCGCACCAGCCATATCCCTGTAATAATGCTTACAGCCAGGGCTGGCGATGAAAGCAAAATAGAAGGACTCAGCACCCGCGCCGATGATTACCTTACCAAACCTTTTAATCCCGATGAACTGAATATCAGGCTGCAAAACCTGATTGAAAACCGTCGTATTGTCCGGGAGAAATACCAAAGGTTTATCACGGTTGAACCCACCGAGGAAGAAGTTATCTCGGTAGATGACCAGTTTTTAAAAAAGGCACTTGCAATGGTTGAAGATCACATTGCCGATACGGATTTTGACACAACCAGGTTTTGCAGCCTGATGGGAATGAGCCGCACTAACCTGCACCGGAAACTCAAAGCCCTTACAAACCAGCCGGCAACTGAATTTATCCGGAGTATCAGGTTAAAAAAAGCAGCCTGCCTGCTGAAACAAAATGCAGGAAATGTTTCGGAAATTGCATGGCAAACCGGTTTTAACAACCTTTCCTACTTTAACCGGTGCTTTAAGGAACAGTTTGGCATTAATCCGTCGGAATATCAGAAATAGGTAAAGCAAAAGGGAAAAACCTGACACAGCCAGTGAAAATGGATATGTGAAAATTTATAGAGTATTGGCTGAGGTTTATTCGCAGGTAAAATATTCAACCCCTTCGGGGTTGGGAAAACCAGTAAAGCCAAGGCCAATTGCTCCGAAGCCAGAAAACTGCAAAAAGTCAGGGTAGCTCCTGCTGGTTTGGCAGGCCGGTAGCGCAAAGAGCAATCCATTGATTTGGATTTTTTTTCGACCTACTCTGGAAAGGCAGGGTCAGGACATCCTATTGCATTGAGTAGCGAACCAATTGCCCTGTCCTTCAGGGCAGGGCAATTGAAACAAAATAATAAATTGCCAGGCAGGGCTTTAGCCCTTTTTGCCCGGGGGCTTTATATAATCACTTTTAAAGGGCTGAAGCCCTCCAAACATCATTTTTCCATATCATTGCCACGCCCTGAAGGACGCGGCAATAAAAACGATATAAATTTAATCCATCAACCGGATGATCAATGGCTGCATGGTTGAAATAGCCAGGGTGGTGCCCGCACGGCCAGATATTCAACCCCTTCGGGGTTGCAGACTATCGGGTTATCCTGCCACCTGCTTCGCAGGGGGTTATCATGATTCAACCCCTTCGGGGTTGGGAAAACCAGAAAAACCAAGGCCAATTGCTTCGAAGCCAGAAAACTGCAAAAAGTCAGGGTAGCTACTGCTGGTTTGGCGAATCGAAGGGTGACGCTCAGGGTGACCACGCAGGGTTTTAGTATAATGCTGCGCGTTCGCCTGTGGTGGTAAATAATCAAATAAATCAATCCCTCAAACACCTGACAGATAAACCATCAACCTTGTAGTAGTTGCCTCTGTAAACATTGGCGCTATTATAACTCATGAACCGGAACCAGGCGCCAATCGTATTGCTCTCTGCAGAACTCCACCAGTAGCCGTAGTTGCCCATATCGTTGAAGTTACCAGAGCTGTTGTTGCGATCGCCACCCGGAAGGGCTGTAAAGCCGCTACTGTTGGTTGCACCTGTATTTGGGCTTTGCCAATGTGCGGTGCCAGCTTCTTTTAATTTGCCGCCGGCAACACTTGCGCCTCCCAAATAATCGGTAAGCATTGTCCATTCAGCATCGCTGGGTACATGCCAGCCGGTGGGGCAGAGTTTACCGGTATTTACCGTGTACCAGTTATATAAGGCGCCATAGGTATTGCCATAAGAAGTATTATTATTATAATAACAATACGCACCGGAAGTCATACTGGCCCAGGTGGTATTGTCTGTTACCGGTTGTATCGGGGCACCGTCACGATAATGGGTTGTTTTAAGGTTTTCTTGCATCCAGTTTTGTCCGCCAATCCAGATGGTTGCATAATTGTTACCATCAACATCAGTAACAGGAGAACCTGTTCCATTTGAAGTAAAACTCAATTGGTTTCCATATGTCGTACCTGCCGCATTGGTGGCATAAGCCCTGACATAATAAGTAGTATTGGAGCTTAAACCGTTAATATTACTTGTAAAAGCGCCTGTGCCGCTTCCATTGCTGATGTGACTGCCGGCAATGGTGGGGCTTTGGCTGGTGCTCCAGCATACGCCACGGGCGGTGACCGGGAAACCACCATCGGAAGTTATATTTCCACCGCTTATAGCTGCTGTAGCGGTAATGCCGGTAATTGCAGTAGTGGTTAGCATAATAACACCATTCTGTGTTGTAAAGGACTGCTCGCTTCCATACGCCGTGCCTGCCGCATTGGTGGCATAAGCCCTGACATAATAAGTAGTATTGGGGCTTAAACCGGTAATATTACTTGTAAAAGTGCCTGTGCCACTTCCATCGCTGGTATGGGGGTTGGCAATGGTGGGGCTTTGGCTGGTGCTCCAGCATACGCCACGGGCGGTGACCGGGAAACCACCATCGGAAGTTATATTTCCACCGCTTATAGCTGCTGTAGCGGTAATGCCGGTAATTGCAGTAGTGGTTAGCATAATAACACCATTCTGTGTTGTAAAGGACTGCTCGCTTCCATACGCCGTGCCTGCCGCATTGGTGGCATAAGCCCTGACATAATAAGTAGTGTGGGGACTTAAGCCGGTAATATTACTTGTAAAAGCGCCTGAGCCGCTTCCGTCACTGGTGTGGCTTTGTTCAATAGTCGGGTTCTGAATGGTATCCCAGCAAACACCTCGTGACAGGGCCTTGTACCTGGTCACCGTTCCGCCACAGATGGCTGTAATGGCGGTAATATTGGAAACCGCAGCTGTACTTACCTCGGGGAGTTTTCCTTTTTCATCGTAGGGGTTGTCGCGCTCAAATTTGCTGCAGCCATGCCATGCCAGGGAAAACAAAATCAAAATGAAAAGAAAACAGGCTTTCATTGTATAGGTCTTATCACTTTCAAATTTACAATTTTATTCAGTTCATCTGCCTCTTTTAACTCATTAATTTTATACCTGTTTTTCTTTTTCTTCGCCCTGGGCGAACAAATTAAAACTATACTTTGTTATAAAATTTAATTACCTTCTTCCCTTTCGGGGAATATCATTTTCCAAAATCGGGAAAATGCCAAATAAATAACATATACGAAACTATTTTATTAAAAATCAGTATTATCATTATGATTATGTTTAACTTACAAGCAATAAAGTCAACTTTTTATTAAAAAATGATTCATGTTTAGTCAACAGTTCAAAAAACAGCAAATAATTTAGACCATAGTCAGATTTTTTATTATTAATGATTGATTTTATGCAATATACCATCATTACTATTTAGAATACCGGTACATCCTGACATCATAATTTGCTTCAATGGCTTAACATTTGCCTTTATAAGGCGACAATGAATTACTAACATAATACCTTAAAGATATGACAGCCATTGAATTTAACTATAACCTGATGAACCTTGAAAAACCCTTACGTTCATTTGCCTATACTTTAACCTCCAATGTGGAAGATGCCAAGGATTTATACCAGGAAACGGTGTTAAAAGCCATCCTGAACCGGGAATTGTTTATCGATCCGTCGAATATGAAAGCATGGGTATATACGATTATGAAAAACACCTTTATCAATCTTTACCGTAAAAACAGCAGGCACAACGAATACGCTACCAGCGAACGCCAGAAAAAAACGGTGAATGATTTTTACAATTTCACCCATGAACAACCCGAATCGGAATATTCGTACAAAGAGATTGTGGCTTCTATCGGCACCCTTGAAGAGCAGTATTCGGAACCATTGCGTTTATACACACAGGGTTTCAAATACCGTGAAATAGCCGGCATGCTGAATATCCCTATCGGGTCGGTAAAAAGCCGTATTTTCAATGCCCGTAAAATGCTATCGGGCAAACTGACCGGGTATCATGTTGAATAAAGAAGAACAATAACAAAAAAGGCCGGGGTTTCCGGCCTTTTTTGATTTATAAAAGTTAGATATTATTCAAATTTTTTCAGCGACTTTTCAATAATTTTCACTGATTCAAGAATCTGTTTTTCGTTGATACAAAGCGGTGGTGCAAAACGGATAATGTGCCCGTGGGTAGGTTTAGCCAGCAGGCCATTTTTTGCCATTTCGATGCAGACATCCCATGCTTCCTTGCCATTCTTGGGTTTAATGACAATGGCATTGAGCAATCCTTTGCCACGGATGATTTCAATCATATCTGATTTGATTTTTGCCACTTCATCACGGAATTTTTTTCCCATTTTTTCGGCATTCTCGGTTAATCTTTCATCACGGATGACATCAAGGGCAGCTATAGCAACCTTTGAAGCAAGCGGGTTTCCGCCAAAAGTTGAACCATGCTCGCCCGGTTTGATGGTAAGCATAATGTCATCATCGGCAAGGACGCATGAAACAGGCATAAATCCACCCGAAAGGGCTTTGCCAAGGATAACGATATCGGGACGGACACCTTCGTGGTCGCAGGCCAGCATTTTTCCGGTACGGGCAAGGCCGGTCTGAACTTCATCGGCAATAAAAAGCACATTGTGTTTTTTGCACAGGTCGTAGCAGGCTTTCAGGTAACCTTCCTGCGGAACAAAAACACCGGCTTCGCCCTGAATGGGTTCAACAAGGAAACCCGAAATATTCGGATCGCTTTTCAATACCTCTTCAAGAGCCTGGATATTATTGTATGGAATTTTAATAAAACCGGGTGTAAAAGGTCCGAATTTTCCATACGAATCCGGATCGGTTGACATAGAAATAACGGTAATGGTACGGCCATGAAAATTACCTTCGCAAACCACTATTTTAGCCTCATTTTCGGGTACACCTTTTTTTACATAAGCCCAGCGGCGGCATAGCTTAAGGGCAGTTTCGTCGGCTTCGGCGCCTGAGTTCATCGGCAGTACCTTGTCGTAGCCAAACAATTTGGTGATGTATTCTTCAAATTCACCTAAGCAGGCATTGTAGAAAGCCCTTGAAGTAAGGGTAATTTTTTTAGCTTGCTTGCGTGCAGCTTTAATAATTTTCGGATGGCTGTGTCCCTGGTTTACAGCTGAATATGCCGAAAGGAAATCGAAATATTTTTTCCCTTCCACATCCCAGACATAAACACCTTTCCCTTTTTCAAGTACCACGGGAATGGGATGATAATTGTGAGCTCCGTATTTGCTTTCACGCTCCATGTATTCATTTGCAGTCATCTTAGCCATAACTTTATTATTTAATGGTTATTAATTTGTTTGCAAAATTGTAATAAGTTTAAAGAATTTCAAGGAGGTAAAAATATGCTTAAGAACATATTTTTGCTTTTTTTTAACCCTATTTTCAACTTCCCTAAACAATAACAGGGCTATATACTCCTGTTGATCAATTGAAAAAACTTATAACCTGCCTTTTAAAAAGATGCCGGCAAAAATACGTCCGGTTTCTTTTCTCCGGGCCGAATAGAACCATTGCGGATTACATTGGGTGCAAAGCGCAGCAATTTCAATATTTTTACGGTTGACCCCTGCCTCGAGCAGAATAAATTCATTGGTTTTCCATAGGTCGAGATGAAATTTTTTCTTTGACGGCTGATATTTCAGAAACGGGCGGTTGGTATCAAAGACTTTTGCAACTGTATCAACAACATCGTCGCCAACTTCGTAGCAACATGGCCCGTTTGACGGACCAATACCAGCAATTAAAGCGGAAGGCCGTGTACCAAAATTTTCTTTCATGGCGTTTATGGTTTGCGCAGCAATGCATTGCATTGTTCCTTTCCATCCGGAATGAATAGCAGCAACGGCTCTATTTTCAGGGTCGTACAATAACACAGGCACACAATCGGCACTTTTAGCCACGAGGCAGAGTCCGGGAGTTTGCGTAATCAGGGCGTCGGTTTGTGCAATGGCACTTGCAGCATCAAACATGCCTTTGCCGGCATCGGCAGCAGTAACAACAGCAACAGCAGCACTGTGAACCTGTTCGGCCACCACAAACTGTCCGGGTTCCAGCCCGGCAGCCCGGGCAAGCAATGTGCGGTTTTTCAACACATGGTCAAGGTCATCGCCCGACGACAAACCCAGGTTAAGCGATTGAAAAACACCAGTACTGACACCACCAATCCGGGTCGAAACAAAATGCCCGATGGACTCAAATTGCAACAGATTACTGAACTCCAACCATTCAAGGCTGTTTACATGGCTGTTAATCATTACGAAACCTATTTAACTTATTGTTGGTACTTTAATCAGCAGGTATAAAAACTTCAAAAGTCTTTTCCTGGTATTCCGAAATTTACATGTCACTCATCTGCTTCATATCGTTTACACTCCTAATCAGGTAAACAAATCCTTTCCGTGCATGTTCAAGCCCGTCATATCCTTTACCGCGGATGACATAAAAATAAATTCCGGGAGCTGCTTCCATTCCATCTCCGCCAATTTTACCGTTCCATCCGGGCCAGTCATGGTAGTCATCCTGGTTTCTGGCTTTAAAATGGTATATACGATTGCCCCACCGGGTAAAAATATATACTTCAAAACTCATGAGTGAGCCAGCCATGTAACCTGTATCGGAACTTACAGGTTTGAAATAATCATTACGGCCATCGTTGTTAGGGGTAAAAACATTGGCTATTTTATCTTTTGCTTTCGGGTCGCCGATAAATGAACTGTCAATCTGTATCAGTTCAGTTTTTCGCAACGAAACCCTGCAGCGGCGTGCTTCACCTTCGACATAATAACGTGGGCCTTCGGCAATGAGCTCAACATCATAATTTCCGGGCTGAATATAAAGTACAGAATCGGACAATATTTTTTCATTGAAAATACTGATTACCGTATCGGTTTTATCTTTCCAGAGGTATTTGGGTTTGTGAAAAACCCAGGTAAACCTTTCGGTATTAAGCGATGAATCGATAAACATCACCCTGAAAGGCGCTTCGCCTGTAGTATCGGTTTCAAAATGCGGATAAGGTTTTGCACGCGAAGCCCTGAATGAAGGCTTGACAGCTATGGCCATAAAATCGATACTGTCAGCAAAACGATTATTGAGACTGTCGTTGATGGTAAGATAAAAACGATGATCATCGTAAAGGGTCAGTTTGGGATAAAGTACGGGGATAAATTCGAGTGTATCGGGCACCAGTGTTCCGTTATCGAGGTATTTACAGGCGCTCCATGATATTTTCAAACCATTTTGCAGCACATAGGTTGATGAATCGTTCCAGTAATAATACCGGAATGATTTTCCACTTTGTGTTTGCGGGCCGCTGAACCATGTAAGTTCCACTTCATCGCAACTGTTGTTCTGACGCAACCTTGCCTGGAAATAATTGGTAAAAACCCATGCCCTCATGATGGTATCAATATGACTACCTGTTACATGAACCAAATACCCGCCCGAGGCAAGGTTTTGAATAACCGAAACATCTGTAAGGCTATCGGTGCGCAGCGAATCGCTGAACTGCCATTTAACCGGGTTGAATTTCCACCAGGTAAAACAAAGGTCTGACTGCCCGGCAATTGTAGCCTGAAGCCTTGCATTGACAGGCCATCCGTTACCGATAGGTGTATGAAAAATATATATAGAATCGGTAATCCATATAGTGTCCGTGCCACTGACTGAAGGAACAGTGTATTGAGCCGGTTTTACCAGGTAATGGCCAATGCCCGAAATCTGACCTGATGCAAGCTGAACAAGCGTTACAAAAACGGAAGACAACAGAAAAAAACAGCTATGTTTCAGAAAATTCATGTATGGTAAACGCAAAAATCAATGATTTATTGAACATGCAAAATTAAACTTCATTAGCAGAATGACAAATACAATGAAAGGCAAGTCAGAAAGCCTATTTAATATTGAATTATCTGTTAGTACATTGCAGGTTTAAAACTGACTACAAGGTTTGTTGCATCTGCTGTCCATTACTTTGCTTTTTTAAGTTTCACGGTAAAGTGCCTCATGATAGGTGCTTCATCAACAATGCTATAGCCGGTTTTTATCTCATGCCGGCGGTCATAAACATTTTTCAGGGCAACGGCCACCACATCCATATGATTGTTGGTATAAACCCTGCGGGGAATAGCCAGGCGGACAAATTCGACAGCCGGGTAGCGGTCGAGACGGGTTACCGGATCACGGTCGGCAAGCAATGTACCTATTTCCACACCCCTGATGCCGGCTTCGATATACAATTCAATGGCAAGGGTTTGTGCAATGTATTGTTCTTTAGGCACCTGTGGCAGAAACTTTGAAGCATCGACAAATACGGCATGACCACCAATGGGTTTTTGCACCGGAATGTTAAAATCAATCAAAGCTTTGCCAAGATATTCTACCTGTTTAATGCGGGTTTCAAGATATTCAAATTCAGTAGATTCGTAAAGTCCCTGCGCCAGGGCATTCATGTCACGGCCCGACATACCACCATAAGTGATAAATCCTTCGAACATAATATTGTAAAGTGATGCTTCGCGGAAGGTTTTTTCACTGTTGAACCCGATAAATCCTCCCATGTTGACAATAGCATCCTTTTTGGAACTCATGGTTGCCATGTCGGCATTTTCGTACATTTTAAGTACAATCTGTTTGATGGACAATCCTGTACATTCTTTTTCCCTGAGTTTTAAAAAATAGGCATTTTCGGCGAAACGGGCAGAATCGAAAAGCACCTGGATACCATATTTTTTTGAAAGCCGGTATACATCACGCATATTCTGCAGCGAAACAGGTTGTCCTCCGGCTGTGTTGTTGGTAACGGTAACCACAACAAAAGGAATTTTTTCTTTCGGGTAAGTTTTATAAACTTTCTCAAGTTTGTCAAGGTCAATATTACCTTTGAAAGGATGGTCACTGGTGGTATCAAAAGCTTCATCAATGGTACAGTCAATCGCAGTGGCTTTACGGAATTCGATATGACCTTTGGTAGTGTCGAAATGGGAATTGCCGGGAACAACATCGCCTTCTTTTACCAGCAACGAAAACAGTACATTTTCGGCAGCCCTTCCCTGGTGGGTAGGCAGGAAATAATCGAAACCCATGATATTTTTTATGGCATCTTTCATCCGGTAATACGAACTGGCACCGGCATAGCTTTCGTCGCCTTCCATCATGGCAGCCCATTGCTTATCGCTCATAGCACCGGTACCCGAATCGGTCAGCAGGTCGATAAAAACCTGGTCACTTCTGAGATTAAAAAGATTATAGGCAGCTTTTTCTATCCATTTTTCACGTTCGGTTTTTGTGCTTCTTTTGATAGATTCAACCATTTTTATTTTATATGATTCAGCAAAAGGGAGTTCCATATATTTGATTTAAAAAAATTAATAAATGATTAATATGTGGGTAAAATAAAAGTACGGCTACTAAGCGGCACTATCAGATAACAAACTCCGTGTCGCGGCTTTTGATATTGATAAACAGGTATTTTTTTGATGAACGCGCAGTAATATACAATTGTGCTGAAACCATTCCTGTTTCTTTTTTGTCCAAATATATAACGAATTGATGAATTCGTCAAAAAAAAGGCTTCAGGTTTTTTCATGCTTCCCGACCCTTACTGATATGATGTAACGCATAGTTGTATCATTTTATAAATGTAATTAACTGATTTTTGATGGAATAAAACTTACCCCTGATTGATGTTTTTATTACTTTCTTTTTGCTCCTGAAAAAATACAGAAATATTTATAAAACATATATCAAAAACTTAATATTTCCGGAATATCAACAGCAGGATTTTTACTACCTTTAAAAATCAGAAACACCTGTTTTATGCAAAAAAGAAAATATTTGATGATCATCTGGCTGACAGTAATTTGTTATCAGGTTACCGGCCAGTCGACCCTGCAACCCGGCAACGTTGCTGTGTTAGGTTTTAACACCACAGGACTTACTCCCTCAGCCGACAACTTTGCTTTTATACTGCTTGCCGATGTGGAGGCCGGCACACAAATAAAATTCACCGATAACGGATGGAAAAGCAATAATACTTTCAGGACCGGCGAAGGGATACTGACCTGGACAGCTCCTTCGGGAGGCGTAACACGTTCTACCGTTGTCAGCCTTTATTGCGACGGCACTATCATTTCGGGGCCCGGAACAGCAGTACGTACACCCAATACCGATTTTAATTTCAACACCAAAGGCGACCAGATTATTATTTTCCAGGGTACCAGCGCTCCCTACAACTTTATTTTTGCCCTTACCAACAATAACGAATGGCAAAGCGATGCCACCGATTCGCATACCTCAGCCCTTCCGGCTGGTCTTACCAACGGTGTAAATGCTATTGCCATTCCCAAAACCGGAACAACTTACAACAACAATGCCGTGTATGACGGATGTAATCCGGGTGGAATCACCTCGGGAACACCAGAAGAGATTCTTGCTGCCGTTACATCGCCCGATTACTGGACAGGATCAGAATCAACGATTGTTGAACTTCCAACCTGTACATTCACGGTGGGAGGAGTCATCATTCAATATATTACTTTAAATAAAATGAAGATTGACTGGGAAGATATAGATACCGGGAATGAAATATTGCTGATTTGCAAAGCAGGTGGCGAATTTACCACGGCTACTCCTTCGGGCGATGGCTCAGCCTACACGGCAAACAGCGACTTTTCAGGCGGAGGAACCGCTTTCGACGGCGGAAAAGTTGTTTATAAAGGCTCAGCATCAGATGTTACCGTAACCGGCCTTACCGAAGGAGTATCCTATTATTTTGAAGCTTTCGGTCATGTAACCGGAAGCAGCGAATGGGGCGTTGTGCAGCTTAGCCAACCACAGAGTGCTATCGCCAAAGTCCAGGATGTTACCGATGCCGCAGCAGCCAATATCAGCCCGACAAACACCGCTATTTCTGTTTCATGGACAGCATACAGCGGCCCGTCGGCCGACTGGTGGAACGGCGGGACCATGATTGTTTACCGCACCGGTGGAGAAGTATCGTGGACAGCAACCGGAACCAGTTCGTCATATACCGTTGGCCAGAACCTTGGCAGTGGCAATTATGTTGCCTGGAAAGGTACTTCCGCTGCTGCAGATTTTACGGGTTTAACACCCAATACAAGCTATTATTACAAAATTTTCAATAATCATGCCTCATCCTGGTCGGCAGGTGTTTCGGTAAATGCTGCCACTACTTACAATGAGATGATGGTTGAAAGCAACAGTGTTGAAATAACCGACGGGGATGACACACCGGTAACCGGCGACAATACTGATTTTGGAAATGCTATTGTAAGCAACACAGTAACCAGAACTTTCAAAATCAAAAATACCGGAAACGGTCCATTGTCAATCACCGGCGACCCGAAAGTCAGCCTTACCGGAAGCAGCAATTTCAGTGTCAGTGTTCAGCCTTCGGCTACAGTGGCGGCCAATAACGGGGAAACTTCATTTTCTATCGTTTTTACTCCCTCTTCATCGGGCGTTAAAAATGCTTCGGTCAGCATTGCCAACGACGACACAAACGAGAACCCATATAATTTCAATATTACCGGAAACGGCACCGTTGGTCTTGAATTTACCCCTAACCAGGGGCCTGTCGGCACCATAATGACGATAACCGGTTCGGGTTTCTCAGGAGGTGTTACCTCGGTAACAGTAAATGGTACGGCAGCTACCGATGTTACCATATTATCTGATACAGAACTGAAAGCAAAAGTCGGAAATAGTTCCACCACGGGCATTGTTACCGTAAATCGCACAGTTGGCGGAGCACAGAGTAGTGCCGGCAATTTTACCGTATTGCTGCACGCAGGAGAATGTAATTAATGTATAAACATATCATCCGCCACAAACGGAAGATAAAAAAATATTATTATGAAAGGATTTTACGGGTTGATTGTACTCCTGACAGTGGGAGTAATTTTTTCTTCAACAACAAGTTATGCGGTTACTGCGTATCCCTATCCTGTTGAATATACCCTGCCCGATGGAAAAACACTGACCATTTATTTAAAAGGCGATGAAAAAGTGAAATGGGCCGAAACGCCTGATGGCTGGTCAATTCTTTTAAATTCATCAGGGTTTTATGAATATGCGGTGATGGATGGCAGGGGTGATATGGTTCCGTCAGGGATCAGGGTGAATAAAGAGGACGAACGTTCTGATGCTGAGAAAAAACTGCTCGAATCGTTGCCTAAGGGTTTGCGCTACAGCAAATCGCAAATCGGTATGATGAAACAGATTTGGGAAATACGTGTCAAAGAAGGCCAGAAAGCTTTTCCGACAACCGGAAGCCGTAAACTGGTATGTATTTTAATGGCTTTTACTGATAAATCATTTACCAAAACCCAGTCCGATTTCAATAACTTGTTCAACCAGGTAGGATATACCACTGGTGGTGCCCTGGGAAGTATTAAAGATTATTTCAAAGAAGTATCATACAGCCAGTTTGATCTTACTGTTACTGTGGCCGGGCCTTATACAGCTGCCAACAACATGGCTTATTATGGAACCAACGATGCACAGGGGAATGACCTGAGGCCCGATGTGCTGGTTACCGAAGCAGTCAATGCAGCCAATGCAGCAGTGAATTATGCCGATTTTGATAATGACAACGACGGAAATGTAGATGGTATCTACGTGATTTATGCCGGGTATGGCGAGGAAGCCGGTGCCCCGGGAACCTGTATCTGGGCGCATCAGTGGGAGATTTCGCCCGTTACCCTTGATGGAAAAGTGATAACAACCTATTCCTGTTCACCTGAGTTGCGCGGAATATCAGGGACAAATATTACCCGCATCGGGGTAATTTGTCATGAATTCGGGCATGTACTTGGCGCTCCTGACTTTTATGACACTGACTACGCAACAGGTGGAGAATACGATGGTATGGGGGAATGGGACCTCCAGGCCGGAGGTTCTTGGAACAACTACGGAATTTCGCCGGCTCATCCCAATGCATATACCAAAGTGTATATCTACAACTGGGCATCGGCAACGACCATTTCTTCGGCAATTTCGCTGACACTGAACAATTCAGCCCAGTATTCAACCAGTTTTTACCGCTATAACACAGCCACTTCCAATGAATATTTTCTGCTCGAAAACCGGCAACAGGTTGGTTTTGACACCTATGTACCAGGGCATGGCATGTTGATATACCATGTCGATGGCACCTATATCAGTTCACATACCGGATCGAACAATATCAATGCCGGCAGCCACCAGGGATTGTATCCGATGTCGGCGGTTTCAACGGCAACCAATGGCATACACCTTGCTTCTGCCAACAAAATCAATATTACCGGTTGCCCATGGCCGGGAACAAGTTCAAAAACCTCTTTTACCGATGCTACCACTCCGTGCTCCAAATCATGGCTTTTGGCAAATACCAATAAGCCTATCACCAGCATCACTGAAAATAATACATTAAAAACCATTTCGTTCGATTTTATGGGTGGAGGAGCTGTACCGACCATTACCGTTTCGGTTTCATCGCTCAATTTTGAAGAAGTGTACACCGGGAAAACATCACGGCCACAATCATATACGGTAACCGGAACAAACCTCACTGCCAACATTACCGTAACACCCCCCACAGGAGTCGAAGTATCTTCCTCATGCAGTTCGGGTTATGGCAGCTCTCTTGTGCTTACGCAATCAGGTGGCTCGGTAAATGCCACTGTTTACGCACGATATACTTCGGGCAATGTAAGCGGTAATATTACACACACCAGCACAGGTGCTACCACAAAAAATGTGAGCATCAGTGAAACAGCCACTGCTACCAATCTGCCCGGTTCATATTACAGTACGGCAACAGGTGTTGGTGCTACCTTAAAAACCAACCTGTATAATATTATAAAGAACCATACCCAACGCTCATACAACCAGCTATGGACTGATTTTCAGACCACCGATGACCGCCCCGACGGGAAAGTATGGGATATCTATACCGATATCATCTGCGGTACGCCATGCTCTTTTACCTTTGTTACCGATCAGGATGACGGAACCGGCGGTACTGCCGAATGTCAGAAATATAACCGGGAACATACTTTCCCGAAAAGCTGGTTTGGCGGCGATGTGGCTCCCATGTACACCGATTTGTTTCACCTGATGCCGGCAGATAAGTATATCAACAACCAAAGAGGAAATTATGCTTTTGGTGTGGTAACCACCGGAACAACATTCAATAATGGCAGCCAGCTTGGCACCAACACCTATAGCGGTGGACCGTCGGCAACAGTTTATGAACCCGCCGACGACTACAAGGGAGACCTTGCACGTGCATACTTTTACATGGCTACCCGTTACGAGGACGTTATTGCAGGATGGGAAGCAAATGATGCCAACGGCGATTTCATGCTTGATGGCAGTGCTTTTCCGTGTTTTGAAACCTGGACTGTCAATATGCTCCTCGAATGGCACAATGCCGACCCGGTTGACCAGAAAGAGCTGAGCCGTAACGATGCAGTTTATACGCTCCAGGGAAACCGCAACCCGTTTATCGACCATCCTGAGTATGTAAGCCTGATATGGGGATCGAACCCGGTTTTGAGTGTATCACCTTCCACCTTGTCCGGGTTTAGCTATGTTCAGGGATCAGGTCCTTCGGCTTCGCAATCATATACTGTTTCAGGTTCAAATCTTACCGGTTCGGGAAATATTACTGTAACCGGCTCAACCAATTACGAAGTATCAACCGATAACAGCACCTTTTCAGGTTCGGTCAACTTACCCTACGCCGGCGGAATCATTACAGGCCAGCCAAAAACAGTGTATGTAAGATTGAAAGCTGGCCTTTCTGCAGCAAATTATAATGGAGAAACCATTTCCAATGCCGGCGGTGGTGCGACTACCGTTAATGTGACCTGCTACGGGCAGGTTACTTCGGGAGGAGGAAGTACAGGTGTATTTTCTGACGATTTTTCAACGATAAAAGACGCAAATTACACGACAACAGGACAAATAGGAACAAGTGCATGGTCGGTAAATCGCAGCGGGGCTGATTTTGGAGCACGCCGTAATACCTCACCCGAACAGTTGGAATTGACCAATGATGTCGGTGGAACGGCCAATGCTGCCGGTTGGTGTTTTGCTTATGTAACCATATCGTCTTCTTTTTCATCACCTTACAACGCAACTTTAAGTTCCAACCCAGGCCTTGTCACCTGGACGTTCAATATGAGGCAAATACGTACAGATCCTGCTGGGTTTACATCAGGCAATTATGGTGTTGCATTTATTCTTGCAGGTTCTTCAACAACTCCATATAATGCGGGTAGCGGCTATGCGGTTGTTTTGGGGCAAAGCGGGGGAACAGACCCTGTAAGGCTTGCAAAATACAATAATGGATTAAGTGGCACGCTTACTGATATTAAAATTTCTAACACTTCTGGTCTCACAGATTTTGGTGTTGAATATCTAAGTGTAAAAGTTACTTATACACCTTCAACCAATACATGGGAATTATTTTTAAGGAATGATGGCGCTTCGGCCTTTGCTGACCCGGTTTCAGGCACATTAACATCGCAAGGCACAGTTGTTGACAATACTTATACCGGAACTTCACTGGGATATATGGGTGCATACTGGGCTGGTTCGACTACTAACAACCAGACTGCATTTTTTGATAATACAGTGGTTACCGTAGCAGGTGGAAGTTCTTCCCCCACCATTACACTCAGTGCTTCTTCCCTGACCGGATTTACTTATATGTATGGGTATGGCCCGTCATCATCGCAAACCTACAACCTGATGGGGTCGAACCTTACTCCTGCATCGGGTGATTTAACCGTAACCGGGTCAACCAACTACGAAGTTTCAACCAATAATTCCACGTTTGAAAGCAGCAGAACTGTCAGTTATACAGGTGGTTCACTCACTGCAACACCTATTTATATCAGGTTAAAAGAAGGATTGACAGTTGGAAATTACAACAGCCAAACCATTGCCAATTGGGGCGGAGGAGCAACAACACAGAATGTTACCTGTTCCGGAACGGTAACGGCCGTTCCCGATCCCTCCATCACCATTTCAGCCACCAGCCTTGCTTTCGGAGATGAATGTACCGGTAATATTTCCGATGAGCAGTCGTTTACAGTCTCAGGCATTTACCTTACTGCTAACCTAAAAGTTACATGCCCCGACGGCTATGAAATTTCAACCGGTACCGGAGCATCATTTTCAGGCAATGATACGGTTATTCTTGCACCTGTATCGGGAAGCGTTCCGGTAACCGATATTTTTGTACGTTTTATACCTTCTTCGGCACAAAGCTATACCGGAAATATTAAAAACGAAAGCACCGGCGCAACAACCCGGAATGTGGCTCTGACAGGCAATGGTGTGGATTTGCCGCCATCTGTAGGCAATCCGGCTTCGGGCAGTTATACCCTGACCTCAGCTGTAGCCGGCGGAACGATTACCAGCATTGGCTGTGCCACTGTTACCGAAAGGGGAGTTTTTTACAGCACTACCAGCGGTTTTAATTATACCACAGGTACGAAAGTTTCAGAAAGCGGGACCTATAGCACAGGAGCCTTCACGGTAAGTTTAACCGGTCTGTCATCAGCAACAACCTATTATTTCATAGCATTTGCAAGAAATTCCATTGATACATCCTTTACCGTTCAGGGTAGCTTTACGACCGTTAAACCTGAGCCATCGCAATATCCGACAGCATTTGATGCCACTACCAGGAGTTCGTCGCAGATTGATGTAACATGGACCGATGCCGGAGGAACCATTCTGCCAACCGGTTATCTTATCAAAGTCAGTTCAACAGATTCGTTTGAAGACCCGGTTGATGGAACCGACCCCGGGGAAGATACCGATTTCTCTGATGGAAGCGGACTGGTAAAAGTGCTGCATGGCACCGGAGCAAGCTATTCATTTACAGGACTTAATGCATCAACTACCTATTATTTTCACATCTGGTCATATACCAATTCAGGCACCAATATTAATTTTAAAACAGGCTCAGAACCCACTGACAATGCTGTTACACAATCAGCATCGAGCAGCCCTGTGGCTACCTGGGTGCTTATTACAAACGGGGTGGCCAGTAGCGTTAATGCAAACATCACTGCCGGAAATTTTACAGGAGGAACAGGGATCGGAACCCTGACTTTCAGTTCAAGCGGGGCTTATGCCAACAGCTGGACAACGGCAACATCACCCGATGCTACTGACTATTACCAGGTAACCCTTGCTCCAAAATCAGGTTATATGATGAATGTCTATACCATCAATTTCGGCGAACGAAGGTCAAGTACCGGTATCCGTAATTACCAGGTAAGATGGTCAAAAAATGCTGATTTTTCATCCCCTGTTACCATTTCAACCGTTAACGTGCCGGATAATGAAAACGAACGTACCGGAAATATTACAGGGCTCGATATTGCTGTCGGCGATGGTGAGACCATTTATATACGCTGGTATGGCTATGGTGCCGAAGCCGGAACCGGAACATGGAGAATAAACGACAATACGCTGATTGTTGAAGGCGTTGTTTCAGCCGCTGGCCCCAATATTTCTGTTGCCCCTTCCGTATTGACGGGTTTTTCTTACATTTACCAGAATGGTCCCAGCAGCGAACAAAACTTTTCCATTTCGGGTTCAAACCTTACGGGCAACATCAGCATTGCACCACCAACCCATTTTGAGATTTCGACCCAGACAGGAGGTTCTTTCACCCCAACCAACCCGGTTACCCTGACCCAATCGGGCGGAACAGTAGGAAATACGACTATTTATGTGCGCCTTACATCAGGACTTGCTACAGGAGATTATAACAGCGAGGATATTACGGCCAGTTCGTCCGGAGCCACCAATAAAACAGTAACCTGCAGTGGAACTGTCAACCCGCAGGTTCCCGATATCTCAACTTCCACTACATCTTTAACAGGATTTTCGTGTGTCTCGGGTAATGCATCCACCTCGCAGAATTATACCGTATCGGCCGATTATCTCACTGCTGATGTTACAGTTACCGCACCAGATGACTTTGAAGTATCGACCGATAATGTCAGCTTTTCAGCATCGGTGGTCCTTACGCAAAGTGGCGGTAATATTACCGGCGAACCAAAAACTGTATATACCAGAATAAAAGCATCGGCACCTGCCGGAACAAAAACAGGGAATATCACCCATACGAGCAGCGGGGCAACCACCAGGAATGTTTCGGTAGGCGGCTCTGTTTTAAAACCTGAACCAGCAAACCAGCCAACGGCAATGAGTGCTTCACCGGTCAGTGCTTCGCAGATAAGCCTCTCATGGACCGATGCTGAAACAGGTAGCCAGGCACCGGATTATTACCTGATACTGGCCAACACAACCGGCACATTTACACCACCATCCGATGGTACCGACCCCGCCACCGACAACAATATGGGCGATGGTTCCGGCACATTTAAAGTAGCTCATGGCACTCAACTTTTATCGGTAACCGGGCTTACCGCCAATACTCTTTATTATTTCAAAATGTGGCCCTATACCAACAGTGGAACCTCCATCAATTTTAAAACCGATGGTACGGTTCAGACCAGCAATGCAACCACCCTTGCCGAAGCACCTTCATGTGCATCAGACCTGATTATTTCGGAATATTATGAAGGGGCAAGCAATGATAAATATCTCGAAATCTATAATAATACGGGAGCATCCATCAATCTTGCCGGTTATAAATTATCCATTTATTTTAACGGAAGTACATCAGCTACGGATGTTGCTTTATCTGGCACCATTGCAAACAAATCGGTTTTTATCATTGCAAATGCAGCTTCCAATTCCACCATCCTTGCTGCTGCCAATGCAACTTCAACGGGTATTACTTTCAACGGTAATGATGCTGTCGCTTTAAGAACTACCGGTAACAACATTGTCGATGTCATCGGAAAAATCGGTGAAGACCCTTCAAGCCAGTGGGGAAGCGGCTATACATCGACAGAAGATAATACCCTTGTCAGGAAAAACGCTGTTACAGCCGGAGATACAGATGGTTCCAACTCTTTTGATCCTGCAACCGAATGGGATGGATATGTCAATACTACAGCTTATATGGGATCACATTCCATGGATTGCACTGTTGACCCCGAGCCAACCAACCAGGTAACCAATTTTGCCGTTGGCACAGTTACAACTTCCGCCATTCCATTATCATGGACTGCAGCTGAAACAGGAAGCCAGGCACCTGACGGATATCTTGTAAAACTGAACGTCGGAACCGTCGAAGATCCTGTTGATGGTACCGATCCGGCAAATGTAACCGCCATCACTTCCGGAGCAGCCAATGTTAAAGTTACACCCGGAACAGCAACTTCGGCCAGCAGTTTTACCTCAATGACCGCCGGAACCATGTATAATTATAAAATTTATTCCTACACCAATGCCGGCATATACATTAATTTCAATGTTAACTCACCTCCGGCCATTAACCATGCCACTTTGCCGGCAGCTGTGACCGGTCCTGGAGTAACCATCACCGGAAGTACAACGGCTACCATCGGATGGACAAAACCCGGCACTTACAGCGATGCCAACCACAGTACACTGGTCTTTGTAAAAGCAGGAAGCGCTGTTACGGCAGGTACACCTACCAATGCACCTTCAACCTATACCCCCAATACGGCTTTTTCGTCCGGAACTCCTTTCCAGGCCGACGGCGCTGCTTACTGTGTTTACAATGGTGATGGAAACAGTGTTTCAATCACAAACCTGAGCCCGTTGACCACCTATTATGTCAGGATCCTTACCGTGGTTGATGCTGCCAATTCAAATGCAACCTGTTCGTATTCTGCAGGTGCAACAGCCAATGGTACTACTGCAAAAGCCGAACCAGCCAACCAGCCCACCGGTCTCGATGCTGTGGCCAATAACAGTTCACAGATTACCCTTACATGGACCGATGCCATTGCCGGAAGCCAGGCTCCTGATAATTACCTGATACTGGCAAAAACAACCAATAACTTCACGGCTCCCGTTGACGGCACCGACCCTACTGCCGACAGCGATATGGGCGATGGATCCGGCGTATTTAAAGTTGCCCATGGCGTTCAGACAAAAGTCATTACAGGCCTTACATCCGGCACGAAATATTATTTCAAAATGTGGTCTTATACCAACAGTGGCACCCTGATCAATTTTAAAACCGATGGAACCGTTCAGAACGACTCAGCCACCACGGATGCTGCACCGGCAGCCTGCGCCACCGATCTTATTATTTCGGAATATGTTGAAGGAAGCAGCAATAACAAGTATATTGAAATCTATAACGGAACAAGTTCAGGAATTGACTTAAGTGGCTATAAATTACAATTTTTTGCCAACGGAGCATCTTCTCCAAACCAGGACATTGCGCTTTCCGGAATCTTATCAGCCGGATCAACCATTGTTTATAAAAATTCTTTGGCAACAATTTATGGAGGGGCTGCTACCACCAATGCTGCGGTTGCTTTTAGTGGTAATGATGCCTTGGTATTATATAAGGTTTCCACATCAAGCTATGTTGATATTTTTGGCAGAATCGGAGAAGACCCGGGTACAGCCTGGACCAGCGGTTCACACTCTACCGTAGATAAAACACTTGTCAGAAAATCGACGGTTACCTCAGGAATTACCACCAATCCTTCAAGTGGTTTTCCAACTTTGTCAACCGAATGGGATTATTATAATACTGATGATGTTTCGCATTTAGGTTCTCATACCATGTTTTGCGGCTACACTGCACCTGCTATTAGCGCCCATCCTTCAGGACAGACCAAATGTGCCGGCGAAAATGCATCGTTCAGCATCACAGCTTCCGGGACCATCACTGCTTACCAATGGATGGTAAACACAGGCGACGGAACATGGACAAACCTTTCAGACAATGCTGTTTATGGTGGTGCAACAACCAGTAGTTTATCAATTACCGGTGTTACTACCGCCATGAATAACTACCAGTTTTGTGCAAAAGTGAACAACCAGACCTGCAGCACTTATTCCAATGCAGCAAAATTGACTGTCAATCCAAGACCTGCCGAGCCGCTGATTGCAGTAACCAGCAACCAGTGCGGCAAAACTGTATTAACTCGTGGCACCCCTGCCGATGGCTTGGCATGGTACTGGCAGGGCACCAATGCCACCGGAACTGCAACTTCGGATAATGCCCTTTCTGATACCGTACTCCAGGGAAACGATGGCACCTATTACCTTCGTGCCTGTTATACTGCTTCAGGATGCTGGAGCGAAACCAGCGCTTCGCAACCGGTAACGGTAAATATTAAGCCTGTGGTAACAGTCGATAATGCCATCGCGGGATGCGGTGAAGGCAGTATTAGTGTGACCAGCGATCAGAATGCACAACAGACATTCGAACTTCTTGACCAGAATGGTGACCCGCTTTCTCCTGCAAAACTCTGGAGCGGTATTGCTGACAGTAAAACGTTTGAAGGTGTTGCCACCGGAAATTACAAGGCAAGGGTAATTCTCGAAAACAACTGCGCAAGCGATTTGCCTGTATCGGGTTTAACCCTTACCAACAACCCCATTGTTCCTGAGCCTTCCCTTTCAGACGCATACAGGTGCGGAAGCGGCACAATTACCCTCACGGCTATTGCTTCATCGGGTAACCAGATGCAGTTTTTCGAGCATAAAACCACCATCCCCGATGCCGCTACAACCCCTACATCGACCGATAACAGCGAGCCCTGGCAGCATACAACTGCAAGCCTGATCAATCCTGACACCACGAGGGTATGGGCCCGTATGTACAACTCGGTTACAGGATGTAAAAGCAACTGGATAGTTGCCACAGCAACCACCTCGGGCGAGCGGGGATTATGGACCGGTGCAGGAACTGATTCATACTGGACTACGACTGATAACTGGAGCGATTGTACCGTACCACTGGTCGCCGACGATGTGATTATTCCCACCGGGAGAACCGTCGTTATTAATTCCGATGTGGTATGTCACAACATCAATGTTGACGGCGGAGCAGCCTTTACTGTCGAAAACGGGCATTCTATCACCGTTTCAGGAAACCTGGCATTTAGTGCTTCTGCAACCATTACCCTTACCGGGGCACTTGAACTCGCCGGAAGCACTCAGCAAACCATTTCGGGAGGTACCATCACTGCCGGGAGCCTGACCATCAACAACAGCAGTGGCATAGTTGCCAATGCAAACCTTGTGGTTGAAGGCACATTGACACTATCGGCCGGAATCCTGACGCTGAACAACACCACCCTGACCATTGGAACCAATTCAACCTCAAGGGGGAATATAACCGGAACATTTGGCTCGTCATGCTATATTGCAGCTTATAAAACAGGCAGTTCAACAGCCGGTAAAGTCAAAAGGTATGTAGCCAACGGAAACTCATTCCTCTTTCCTGTTGGAGATAACGATGAATATTCACCTTTCACCATTGCATTTACTTCCGGCACTTTCAACGGCAATGCCAATATTGAAGTATTTGTCGCCGATGAATTACACCCCCAGATGATAAGCAACACCCCAACATGGTATATCACACGTTACTGGAAATACGAACCCGAAGGAATTACTGCAGCCGTCTATAACCTCGATATTACCTATCATGACGCGGATGTTTACATCGGTACCGATTTGCTGAGTTATGTCAAACAGCATATTTATCCATTGAAATATTCGCCTACCGGGTGGATTGCAAGCCGCTGTGCCAGCGACCCGACCTATCACTTCTCCGATCAGTTCGGACAGGGTACAGGTTCAAACAACGGAGGAACCAATACGCTTTCATGGACAGGGGTTTATAGTTTCAGTGAAGTGACAGGCGGGGGTGGATCAGGTGGCCCGCTACCGGTTGACCTGCTCTATTTCAACGCTTTACCACACAACGGGAAAGTTATACTTAACTGGGCAACCGCTTCTGAATCGAATAATGCCTATTTTACTTTGAAACGCGCTGCTGATGCCCGCCATTTCGAAGAGTTTGCTATTGTTGCCGGACAGGGAAATTCTTTTTCGTGTATAAAATATGATTATACCGACGAAATGCCTTTACCGGGCTTATCATACTACCAGCTTTGCCAGACCGATTTTGACGGATTAACCCGTTGCCCGGCCATAGCTTCGGTGAAAACGACCAATCCCGAAAATGAAATTTTCTATTTTACTTTTAAAGAAACAGAAGCCATTAGTATTGGATCAACTTCCAGCTTTGAAGGTAACTACCAGGTAGATATTTTCGACCCCTCGGGCAATCATATCTCAAAACACGAATTTAATTGTCATCAGCAGGCTGCGGTACATCTTGATGTAAACCTTGTAAAAGGAGGATTATACTGTATCAGGATAATGCACAACAACAAAATGGCAATTCTGAAACTAATTTATTGAAAAAACCAGTCAGATCATCATTCTGATACTTCTGAATTATTTTTCCGGGCCTTTCATCTGTAACTTCTGGTGAAAGGCTCCGCTTTTCAATAAACTCAGGTAATTGTCCGATTCTTTTTTCATTATAGGGAAAAGCAGCAGCAGCGCAATAAGGTTGGGAATGCTCATAAAAGTAATAACCATATCAACAAAATGCCACACCAGGTCGATGCCCCAAACCGAACCAAAGAAAACAAAAAGAGTAAATACATAATAGTATGGTTGAATGGCTTTATCGCCAAAAATATATTGAGCGGTCCGCGTTCCGTAATACGACCAGCTGATGATGGTTGAGAAAGCAAAAAGCAACAGGCTGACAGCAACCAGGTGGCGGGCAAGATACCCGATACCTATTTTTCCCAGTCCTTCTTCAAAGCCCGAAACTGTCATGCCAACGCCTTTTATCCCGTTACTCCATACACCGGTAAGAATTATTACCAAAGCGGTGAGAGAGCAGATGACAATGGTATCAATAAAAGGTTCGAGCGAGGCAACAAAACCTTCCCTCATGGGGTAATGCGTTTTTGCTGCTGCATGAGCCATCGGCGCCGACCCCTGTCCGGCTTCGTTTGAAAATAATCCGCGCCGTACACCCCATACCATGGTCATAAAAAATGTCGATCCGGCAAAACCACCGGCAGCTGCCTGCCCGGTAAAAGCACTTTTTACAATAAGCGCAAACGCTGCAGGAACGTCAGATATATGCACCCCAATGACAAGAATAGCCGAACCAAAATATAATACCGCCATAAAAGGAACCAGTTTTGAGGTAACTTTTGCAATGCGCCGTAAACCGCCAACAACGATCAGGAAAACAAGAAACGAAATTACAATACCGGTTATCAGCACAGGAACATCGTAACTGGTTTTTAAAACATCGGCTATCGAATTAGCCTGTGCCATATTGCCGGTGCCCAGCGAACACAATATTCCGGCAAAAGCGAAGAAAACAGCCAGTGGTCTGGCATATTTTCCCAGTTTCTCTTTAAGCCCCTGCTCAATGTAATACATAGGGCCACCCGAAACAGTACCATCAGCATTGATACGCCGGTATTTCTGAGCCAGTGTACATTCCACCATTTTCAGCATCATCCCGAAGAACCCCGTAACCCACAGCCAGAAAATTGCACCTGGGCCTCCAAAATAAATTGCCAGGGTTACACCAACAATATTACCGGTACCAACGGTTGCCGACAAAGCAGTGGTCAATGCCTTAAAATGGCTGACATCGCCTGTATCGGTGTGCTTGCTGTATTTTCCCCTTACAAGGTCAATGGCATGCCTGAAATGCGTAATCTGAAGAAATTTTAACCGGATGGAATAATAGATTCCCGTTGGCACAAGCAGTGCCAGAATAAGATAACCTCCAACATATTCGTTATAAAGCTGAATAACATGGTCAAATGCTTCCAAAAAAGTGTTCATCCGGTCGGTTGTTTAAAATGGATAAAGTTTATGGCTTAAATATAAGCATTTACCATTAAAATTAAAGACCTGCAAAAAAACTGTATATTTTTTAACCTGCTGGTTTGTTAACGTCCTGATAAGAAGCACGATAGAATAAAAACCAAATACCTGTCATTTGCCTCAGGCAGGCATAGGGTTCTCGTTTTTGAGCATCAGGTACTGGGCAGTAAACCATGCATTCCCATTTTCATAACGGGTCATTTCTATCAGGGTCAGCAACAAGGTAAACCATTGATCGTACAATTTTTTTATCGACTGCATATCCATTGTATGACTAAGCAATTGAAAAATGGCAGCTTTATTATTTTTCAGGTTTTTCAGCTTCCATTCAAGGGTTTGCCTGTAATGTGAACCATTATAAACCCAATGGCTGGCAATTTTAAAATGATCGTTAAAATGATATAACAGCGAATTGGCAGGCATGGTGCCTCCCTGGTAATATTCCGAGAGAATATCATAGTATGCCGGTGAATCAATCAGATAGGTATAATGCCTGTAAACCAGTGCCTGTATGAATATTTTTCCCTGATCTTTTAAAAAATGATTGATTTTTTCGAAAAGTTTTTTGTAATTTCTCAGGTATTCAAACATTTCTATCGATACAATACGGTCAAACTTCTCACTGGTGTCATAATTATTGATGTTATTAATTACCAGTTTTATGTTCGAAATTCCACGTTGTTTGATCTGTTGCTCAAGATATTTTTTCTGATTGATATTGTTGGTAATGGCAATAATGGTGCAGTTTTTATAATTCTCTGAAATGTAAAAAGTAAGAGAACCCCATCCGCAACCCATATCCATAATTTTCTGCCCGTCCTGAATATCTGCTTTGATACAATAATCGCGCAGGGTGTATTGGTCGGCTTCATCAAGGGTGGTGGCACTAAACCACAGACTGGCCGATTGTTTAAGCCTGCTCCCAAGAAAGCTGCTGAAAAACTGAACCGGTTGTTTATGAAAATTCTGACTGGTGGTTTCAATATCGTGAGCAATGGGGCTTTTTACCAATTCGGACATCAATTCCTGGTTGCGTTTATGAAATTCTTCCACCGGGAAAATGAAATGCTTTTTAATGCGTTTTGAAATCCTTTTCCTGATTAAAAATCGTAAAATCCATTCAGGCATCGATGAATTTAATTCGGTTTTTTCAGACGAATCCATATTCAAAAAAATAAGATTTTGCCCCTAAATTAAGAATAATTTTCTTTTCCCCTCAGGAAACATCAGGTCTTTTTTTTTCGAGATTCCGGTTTTTGTATCATAGCATTGTCATTCAATGAATATGATGTCAGCAGAAAATGATAAAGCAGCATTCTGTATTCATAGATAATTACAGAGGTATACTTTCATTGGTAGATTTTATAAAACAAGCGCGTCGAAATTTTCTTGTTTGGATTCATTTAGAATTATAATGTCAAATAATTATTCCGGTTCTATTTTATAAAAAAACCTGATCAAAAGCCGATAGCTGCAATTGCTGTAGCCTTCAATTGCAAATTAAACCTGACATTACAGGTTAACTTTACCACCTTAGTTATAGCCGGATTATATATTTCATTTCATCTGCAGTGACATGAATAAAAAAGCCGGACTGTTGATCCGGCTTTAATTTTCAGTTTTCGAATATATTATTGTTTCACCGTAAAAGTTGAAGTAAACACTTCGGTGCCTGTATCCAGTTTCAGCAAATAAAGGCCATTACCCATGTTGTTGAGTTTAACCGGCATATTTCCAACAACTTTACAGGTCTGTACCAGTTGTCCCGAACTGTTAAAAATGCTTACAGTTCCTTTTCCGTTAAATGCGAGCCTTATAAATGAAGCAGCAGGATTAGGATAAACAGAAATTGCCCTGCTATGCAATTGTGGAATTCCCACCTGGTTGATCAGGACAATGTCAATGGTACCGGAAACACCCGATCCGTCGGTTGCAGCAGCAGTAACTGTTACAGTGCCATTATGAAGGGCTGTAAGTACACCGCTTTGTTCAATCATGGCCAGGGTAGTATTGCTGACCGACCACAAAAGGTTTTTATTGGTAGCATCTTCGGGCAATACAGCGGCATTGATCTGAAGGCTGCCCTGGTAAACATCAATGGTGTCGTTGTCAGCAGTCAGCGTAACAGCACTTACAAGCACCGGAGCTGTAACGGTAATATAATCGGTTTTGGTTTCGGTATAAGCAATACCATCAACAGTAACGGTAAGGGTCACAGTTTTTGTTCCGGGAGCGCTGTAAACTACTGAATATGGGCCAAAACCATTTGCTGTGGCTGGTTCTGCTCCATCGCCAAAATTCCATTCGCATTGCGAAAGGTCAACTCCTGTTGAGGTGTTGGTAAAAGTAACCGGAATGCCCTGGGCAACTGTTGTAACATCAGCAGTAAAGCCAGGGAATGTTGGTATTCCGTGGAATTTCCACATTCCACCAAGAGTTGCTGAATAGTTAAATGCTCCGGCATATCCACAATGTAAATTGACCATATCCATAGCAAGGAACTGCATTCCTTTCACCAATGGGAAATCGATAAAAGTATTCCCGGCATCAAAGCTATATGAAATACCTGCCAGGTTATTTTCAGTGTCGGCTCCGGTAGTTACCAGGATGGTCGTCCCAGGAATAAATGAAACATCATTATCGTACAATGGACCTGTGGAGGTGACGGCAGTCCATGTTGCACCGCCATCGGTAGTACGCTTTAACAAGCCTGTTCCTGCTGCACTACTGGTACCCCTATCCTGCACTACGCCAAGTTGACCGTTTGCAAAGGTTGGTTTAACAATTTTGCCAGTAAAACCTGTGTTGGATACTGTCCAGTTGAGTCCGCGGTTGACCGATTTAAATACACGGCCTTTATTGGTACCAAACCAAACGGTATCGCCATAATAATCGTACATTCCCGTAATACCGTATTCACCAGTTGAGTTGGTCGGGATATTTGCCTGGGGCACGCGTGTCCAGGTGTCTCCGCCATTGATTGTGGTGTACATCTCAAAGTATCCTCCGTTAGGATCGCCCATACACCATCCATCTGTTGCATTCCAGAAATGCGCAACATTCGGGAAACCATCAGGAGCGGTAAATGTAGCTGTTGATTGATGCACCCATGTAGCTCCGCCATCAGAAGTTTTCAGAATTTTTCCTCCTCCGTTGGTGGCATTGAAAACAGGCACCCATGCTGTCAAACTGTCAATACCGCAAATCATCGATGCACCGTAGCCTGTGTGGTTGGTAATTGTTCCTGCAGTCCATGTTTCACCACCATTAGCTGTATGTGTAAAATCAAGAATATAATTAGTAGGGGTTACACCATCATAGGCCAATGCCCATGCAATGAGGGTATCATAAGCATGAATATGAGTTATCCCTCTGGATTGGGTTGGAAAACCTGAAGCCTGTTCAGTCCAAGGTAAAGCCACGCCCAAAACACCAGGTTTTAAACCAAGGATGGCCTGGTTATCCTGATTAAACTGGTATCCAATTGGATTAAGTGCTCCGACAGAATAATAACCGTTTGAATATCCACCCCAGCCCCAGTTAAAATGAAATTTTCCTGTAGATGACTGGTAACCATCACAAATGAAGGCATGCCCCTCATTGTCAGTAGTTGATCCGCTGTAATAAACCGGATGTCCCAATTCAAGTTCAGCAATGATAGGAGTTTTAAAATCAATCACAAATGGATAATCTGCTTTTGCAATGATTCTGGCTCGCAAATCATAGCCAAAATATCCGGCCATGGCCATAGGCACATCTTCGCTTTGAGCACCCGATGCATCAACGCCATAATTCATGTTTACACCAACGCCACAATGATAGCATAGTCTTGATACTGCCTGGCGTTCAAGGTTTGAAGCACCTGTCATGTTGAGGGGCATGTTGGCATAATCATAGGTAGTATTTTCAAAATCAGCACTTTGAAGGCCATAAGTAGGATGAACATAGCTATGGAATCCATGTCCGTGAACGGGGAATTGGTAATAACGGATAATCTGTGCCATAACAATGGCAACACAACCTGCAGGTGAGTGGCCACCGGGCCCACCCGAAGCTACAGGACAGTAAAGGTTGGTATTGGCATCCTGATCCCATAAAGTCTGAATTAACGGGCTTACATCTTTTCCACCTTTGGCAAAGCGATTGTGAAGCAGGTCATTCCATTCTTTCGAGGTGGCACGGTTATCGAGCTTGGCTTTTACAATGTCAGCAATTTCCTGGCTGTATGCGTCCATCCATGATTTCACCGCAGGATGGTCAACCTGCTGCGGAAAAATTCCGTCGGGCGAATAACCCAATACCGGCGATGAGGCATCGTCGGCTGCAATAATGACAAAACCACCGGCAGTAAAGTTAAATGTATAAAAGGTGGTCAAACCTTCATGCTGTGTCGTAAATGTTTCTTTAATAGTATAATCGGTAGCTGCCGGTGCTATATGACGATAAAGCGATATAGCTGCCTGGCGTGCTTTTTCAGGGGTAACGGGTGTACTGTACCCTAAACTCCAGAAAAACAGAATGGTTAACAGAATGGTAATTTTTCTCATGATTCATTTATTTTGGTTCAACATTACAATAGCTTAAAGGGTGCAATTTAAAAAACATTTCTTAGAAAAAAAGATTATTTCAATCGATTTCGGTTTATATATTTTGGTGTTCTATACTGCTCTTTTGTAATAATCTGATTGCCCGAAAAAACACGTTTTTCATTTAAACAGACTTTTTTGAATTATTTCAGGAGGACTGTAAAACTTCATCTTAAGAGGAATCTTATATTGATTTGCAGCAATTGTTGCTGTTTGCATAAGCGCGGCTGACTGCGGAACATCGCAGGCATAGGTATTTCCGTAATAATGCCTGTATTTGTCAGCTATTCCCGGGAATTTATCATCGAGTTGCCGGTAAAAATATTCCCTTTGCCCTTCCCTGAGTGTCATACCTGGCCAGCATAAAATATAGGCTGCTCCATGATAATGGCACAATGCAATCAACCGGATGATATTTTCTGCCGTATCTGTAATAAATGGCAAAACCGGGCTTATCACCACACCGGTATAAATACCAGCCTTTGCCAATACTGACATGGCTTTGAACCTTTCGGACGAAACAGGAGCCCCGGGTTCAATTTTGCGCGATAAAACATCATCGGCAGTTGTAATGGTAAATGAAACAGCACAGTAGATCTGCGACACCTGCTGTAAAATATCCACATCGCGATTCACCAAGATACTTTTTGTAATAATATGGATGGGAAAGCGGTAAAAATGAATTACCTCCAAAGCCCGTCGGGCAAGCAACAAATTCTTTTCCAACGGCATATACGGATCGTTCATACTACCAAAACCAATGGTAGCTTTGTTTTTATGTCTTTTTAACTCCTTATGAAGTAATTCTATGGCGTTGGCTTTGTAATCAACATCATCAAAATTACGGATATGGTAACAAAGGCTGCGCGAGTCGCAATAAATGCATCCATGCTGGCAGCCACGATAAAGGTTCATATTATAGGTGACACCAAAAAACAGATCAGGAACATTTTTCAACTTCGATAAAATGGTTTTTGATAAAACAGGGTTAGTCATCGTATCTGAAAAAATATTTACAAAGGTACAAAACTTAGGGTATGAAAAGAGCCCGCAATGCATATTTTCAATTATCAGTCAAAAATTATGGGGTAAATACCCGCCAATTAGATTATTATTTTACATTTGCTGCGATTTATTTGTCTTACATTAAAACTTTTTAATATGACTGAACAAATTCGCAAAACGCTGCGCGATAATGCATGGGCTCGATGGATTGCCCTGGCGTTGATTTCAGCAACCATGTTTTTCGCCTATTTCTTTGTCGATGTGGTTGCACCGCTTCAAAAAATGATGTTGACCAATTACAACTGGTCGCCCGAAGTATTTGGATATCTGGGTGGATCGGAATTTGTGCTCAATGTTTTTGTCGGGTTTTTAATCCTTTCGGGAATTATTCTTGATAAAATGGGCATCCGCTTTACATTGATGCTTGCCGGCCTGACCATGGTTGGTGGTGCTGCCATTAAATTTTCGGCCCTGAAATTTGTCGACCCGACTATAAACCTGTCAATTCTGGGATTTCATTTGCCAAAAACTGCGCTTTTCTCTTATATCGGGTTCGCAATATTCGGAGTTGGTGTTGAAATGGCCGGGATCACCGTGTCAAAAACCATTGTAAAATGGTTTAAAGGAAAAGAAATGGCCCTTGCTATGGGACTTGAAATGGCTGTTGCCCGTCTGGGTGTTTTTGCCGTGTTCCGTTTATCACCCGTTTTTGCCAATGCTGCCTCTGAAACCCCTGCCGACTGGAATCCGGCAAATTCAGTATTTATGGGTATGGCGTTTTTATGCATCGGATTTCTTACTTTTCTCACCTATGTATTTATTGATCTGAAACTCGACCGTCAGCTCGGCGATGATGCCAAACTGGCACCGGAAGATGAATTCAGAATCAGCGACCTGGGGAAAATATTTACAAATCCGGGATTTTTGGCCATTGCCAGTTTATGTGTTTTGTTTTACTCCGCTATTTTTCCTTTCCAGAAATTTGCGGTTGATATGCTGTCATCAAAAATGGGCACCGATATTACTACCGCCTCCGACTTATTCTCCTATTTCCCTATCGGGGCAATGATCCTGACTCCATTTATCGGTTTATTCCTCGATCTGAAAGGTAAAGGCGCTTCGATGATGCTTTACGGTGCAATCCTGCTGGTAGTTTCGCACCTTATTTTTGCTTTGACACCCAATGCCACATTTTCATATGGTTTAGCTTTCGGAACTATTGTTATACTGGGTACTGCCTTCTCACTTGTTCCGGCTTCCATGTGGCCATCGCTTCCAAAAATTGTTGAAGAACGTTACCTTGGCACTGCATACGGCTGTGTGTTCTGGATTCAGAACATAGGCCTGATGGCTGTTCCCGGCCTCATCGGATGGTCAATTTCAAAAGCCAACCCGGGTGTTGCCGAAAAAATTGCCGCCGGTGATTTAACTGCTGCATACAGCTATGTTGTTCCTGAGCTTATTTTTGCCGGCTTTGGCGTACTGGCAATTATTCTTGCCCTTGTTCTCCGCCGTGTTGATAAGAGAAGAGGCTACGGTCTTGAACTGCCCAATAAAAAATAAAATATCAATAACCATTCTTTAAAATAAAAACAGGGTGTTTCATTCTTTTGATTCACCCTGTTTTATTTCTGTATTTTATCAGTTTCAGAAATTAGGAAAAGGCATTCTGTCAATTTCACTATGCCTGAAACACGAAACAAGGTGGTCGTTCACCAGCCCGGTAGCCTGAAGATGAGCATAGATAATGACCGGACCGAGGAATTTAAAACCGCGCTTTTTCATATCAATGCATATTTTTTCCGATAGTGCAGTTTTTGCCGGCATTTGTGACAAATGATCCCAATGATTGACAACAGGTTTAAAGTCAACAAAAGCCCATAAATACCTGCTGAATGACCCGAACTCCGAAGCTACCTTCAGAAATTGGCGGGCATTATTGACAGATGCTTCAATCTTCATCCGGTTGCGTATTATTCCTTCATTTGCCAATAACCTGGCAATATCCGTTTCACCGAAATTCGCAATCCTTTCTGCATCAAAATCAAGATATGCCTTGCGGTAATTTTCACGCTTTTTAAGCACTGTTTCCCAGCTCAATCCAGCCTGTGCAGACTCAAGTACCAGAAATTCAAACTGTTTGTGATCGTCAGTTACCGCAACGCCCCATTCAACATCATGATACCGGATATAAACCGCATCATTTTTAGGCCAGGGACATCGTACCAGGACGCTCATTTTTTTTTGAATCAGCGTGAATGAAAATACCGGTCAATGCTGTTGAATATCTTACGCCAGTTGGCAAAAATGGCAGCAAAGGCAGCAACAAGTGCAACCAGGAATATTTTCTCGCGGGTGGAAGTATTACGGAATGTGTCCATCGTTTTTCAGTTTTTACGGCAAATTTAATCATTATTTGCATTTTGTTCAGCTGCCTGACAAATTTTACTTTTTCCGGATATGAAAAATCCTGAAATACTTTGACGGAATTTAGTTTATTGCATAAATAAGGAATAAGATCAGTTTTATTTTGTTGTTGACGGATATTCGGGTTTTTTTTTTATTTTTAACAGGAAAAAATCGGTATTTTTTATGAATCTGTTATCAGATCACGAAATTAAAACCATATAAATATACTTGATAAGTATGAAGAAGCTGCCCAAAATTTTTGTCATCGACACCAATGTATTATTGCATGATTATAAATGCATTTACAATTTCGAGGAAAACGATATTATCATACCCATCACCGTGTTGGAAGAACTTGACCATTTTAAAAAAGGCAATGAACTGATCAATTATCATGCCCGCGAATTTGTCAGGGAACTCGACAAAATATGCGGTGACAAATTATTTAACCAGGGTATTGCCTTAGGCAAAGGACTCGGAAAGCTTAAAATTGAGACCGGCAAACCTTTTTCACCCGATGTGCAGAATTCTTTTTCAGAAACGATACCCGACCACCGGATTCTTGCAACTGCAGATTTTATAAGAACTTCAAACCCTGAAAGACAGGTAGTTCTGATCAGTAAAGATATCAACCTGAGGATGAAAGCAAAATCGCTGGGTATTCAGGCTCAGGACTACGAAACCGGCAAAGTGCAGAATCTCGACCATATCTACAAATCGGTCGATACTTTTGAAGACATTGACCAGGAGCTTATCAACACCTTGTATTCGGGCAACGAAGGTGTTCCGGCAGATGCATTCGGTTTTAAAAACCGTCCCTATGCCCACCAGCATTTTATTTTGCGAAGCGGAAAATCAAGTATTCTGGCGCGTTATAATCCCACCGATCAGCATATCCATCGCGTAATGAAACAAACCTGCTACAGTATTGAACCCCGCAATGCCGAACAAGCCTTTGCTTTTGATGTGCTGATGAATCCCGAAATTCCACTGGTAGCACTTACCGGAAAAGCCGGAACAGGGAAAACATTGCTGGCACTTGCTGCAGCACTTGCACAAAAACAAATGTACGAAAAAATCTATCTCGCCCGCCCTATTGTTCCTCTTTCAAACAAAGACCTGGGATTTCTGCCCGGTGATGTAAACGAAAAAATAAGCCCTTACATGACACCTTTGTTCGATAACCTTGACACCATAAAACACCGCCTCAAATCAAACAGTAAAGAATATCTCAAAATCGACGAAATGCGTAAAAACGAAGAACTTGCCATTGCCCCACTCGCTTATATCCGTGGACGGAGCCTTTCAAACGCATTCTTTATTGTTGATGAAGCCCAAAACCTTACCCCTCACGAAGTAAAAACCATCATTACCCGTGCCGGTGAAGGAACAAAAATGATATTTACCGGCGATATTTTCCAGATAGATTCACCCTACCTCGATACTAAATCAAACGGATTGACCTATCTCTCAGACCGTATGAGAGGGCAAAATGTTTTTGCTCATGTAAATCTGATAAAAGGCGAGCGAAGCCAGTTGGCCGAACTTGCAAGCAATTTGTTATAATGTTTTTACCCCCTGTGATATGAAAAAAATATCATTTTTTATTGTATTTATATTCATTTTTGAGTGGGCCCCGGCACAGAAACCTAACCTGCTCTTTGAACAGATTACCGATAAAAGCGGCCGTTCACTGGGTTTCATTACAGGCATTGTTCAGGATACCGTGGGCTTTATGTGGTTTGCTACACGTAGCGGACTGGTCAGGTACGATGGTTTCGATTATAAATTATTCAAACACCAGTCAAAAGACTCTTCTTCCCTTCCCTACAACGATATAACCTATCTCTATTACGACCGGAACAACATCATGTGGATGCGTCATTATGACCAATATACCGCTTTTAAAAACGAAAAACGCCATATCCCGCCCGTCCCTGTTTCCAGTAACCATTTCGACCTCGAAGCCCGGCTTGTCCAGGATGCCGGGGATAATATCTGGATTGGCCCATCAAAAAATGGTATTTTAAAATATAACAATCAAACCGGAAAAGCGGAATTCTATAAAAATTATCTGCCTCAATATCACCCCGATTTAATAGAGAAAACAAAAAAACTCATTCCTTCTGCCCGGCTGGCAGCTTTAATCAATATGGGAAATAACTGTGATTCGACAGTGGTTTTTACGGTGTCAAAACCCATCAATGTGCTGGTAATAGGATTGGGCGAGGGTTATCATAAAACTTTCTACGATTTTGGTTATATAACCGATGAAAAGAACAAAACCATCTGGACACTTACCTGCAGCGAAAGCCGTTACCCGGGTGGAGATGAAAAAAACAGGCTGCAAATCAATATCCTGAAACTGGCAAAAGGAAAATACACCATTCATTACAAAACCGATGACGCCAATACCTGGAACAACTGGACCGACGAACCCCAGCCATTGTTCGATTTTTATGGTATTTACTGCATTGAACTGCCAGGTGGCACCAATCTTGGTGAATATAACGAATTGCTCCGTCCCTTTTATCCTTCAAATACTATAAAAAACGACCAGGTACGTGATATGATTGTTGATAAAAACGGTAACATGGTTTTTATTACAGATAGCAGTTTGTGTCGTTTTAATATAAAACAAAACCAATTTGAAAATTATCCTATACCCTTTCAGAAAGTGTTTCAGACACAAACTCCCAGCCAGTTTTATACTTTGTACCAGGACAGAAAAGGCATTTTCTGGATTGGCAGTTCAAACGGTCTGGCTCAATTCGACCTTGAAAAAAATATCTATATTACCTACCGCAACCAGAAGCAGGGAGATACACTTCTTACCAGCAACGTGGTTTTCACCATTTATGAAGACTCTGACGGACTAATCTGGATTGGAACCGACAATGGAATAAACCTGCTGGACCGGAAAAAAAATACGGTTTACAAATATTTTCCCGACAACAGAAACAGACTGTACGACAGGCGTATTATAAAATTCTATGAAGACCATTCCGGAAACCTTTGGGTAGCCACTTTTGAAGGACTGAACCGGCTTAAAAAATCAAAATTCCGTTTTCATGACCTTGAAACATTAAAATACAGCCAGTTTCCGGTTCTCTACGACAGCCGCAACCAACTTTGGTTTCATGGTTCTGATGAATACCTTCAATGCTATTCATTACAAACCAGGCAAATGAAACGCTATAAACTCGAAAAAAAAATATTTGCCTTTAACGATGAATACAATGAATATGATTATATGATCAACGACCTGTTGTCGGAAAATGATCATCTTATCTGGCTTGCCATTGATAACGGGCTGTATTGCTTCGAAGCCAATGCCTCAAAAATTGTTTCACGCTCAAATATCAAGGCCGTAATTGTTAACAACGATAGTATTAAAAACCAGCTTCGATGGCTCTTACAGGATAATTACGGAAATATATGGGGCATTGCCATTGACGGGCTTTACAGTTTCAGTAAACTTTCAGGCCGGAGAAACGCTTTTGTTCCTTTTCATGTAAAATATGAATCCATCTTTGAAGTCGACCGCAAATATATCAAGCACGCCATCTCAAGCAAAAACGGATATCTCTGGTTCAGGGCAACCGATGGCATTTACCGTTTCGATCCCGTTTCGCGCGAGATGAAGCAGGTCTATAAATTCGATTCCGAAGTTATCCAGGGGTCTGTTTCTGAAGGTAATATCTTCGAAGATAAATCGGGGATTATATGGTTTTCGTCATTGCCCGACCTGATGAATATTATACCCTCGACCTTACAGGTAAACCGTTACAAAATTGAAAACGCTTCCGATGTAGGATTATGCAATGTTACAGCCGACGATGACGGGCTTATCTGGATATACACCAACAATGGCCTTTATTCATTCGACAGCGGTACAAAAATTTCAAAAAAATATACCAATGATGAAGGACTGGCCGATAATAACATCAACGGTATTTTCGACGACCGGCAGGGGCACATCTGGATTACCACCATCAAAGGCCTTACCCGCTTTGACAAAACCGACGGACAAATGATGAGTTTTTTCAGGCCCGACGATTTTGAATCACATACCTTCCTGATGGCTTCTGACAGGCTATTGCAAAATCTTAATGAAATGCTGTTTTTTACTACCAAAGGCATTGTCACCTTCAATCCCGACAATACCAACAGATACCTGCCTCCTGTTGTCATTACCCGTTTTACAATTTTCGGACGCGAATTTGAAACCGACAGCATTATCTATCAGAAAAAATATATTGAACTGAAATACAACCAGAACTTTTTGGCTTTTGAGTTCTCAGCACTCGATTTTACCGACCCTTCAAAAAACCAATTCATGTTTTTCCTCGAAGGCCTTGATAAAGAATGGAGTTTACGCGATGCCTCCGATCGCAAAGCAACCTATACAGGGATTCAACCGGGCAAATATACCCTGCTGATAAAAGCTTCAAATAACGATAAAATATGGAATGAAAAGGGTACAAGGCTCAGCATTATTATAAAACCACCCTGGTATAAAACCACCGTTGCCTATATTTTATATGTAGTGGTTTCAGCAGTGGCATTTGTTTTGTTTATCCGTATCAGGGAGAGAAATCTAAGGATTGAAAAGCGTATTCTTGAAGAAAAAGTCAGGCAACGCACCGCTGAAATAGAAAAACAAAAACTGGAAATCATGCATCAACGGGATGAGATTGCCGAGCAAAAGAAAAATATCACCGATTCTATCCATTATGCCAGCCGTATTCAATCGGCCTTGTTACCATCTGAAGAGATTCTCAGGCAATATTTGCCCGAACATTTTATTCTGTGGCGTCCACGTGACATCGTGAGTGGTGATTTTTACTGGATGACCAGTCGCGGCGATGAAACCGTTGTTCTTGCCGCCGATTGCACGGGTCATGGTGTGCCGGGAGCTTTTATGAGCATGCTGGGTGTGGCATTTCTCAACGAAATCATCAATCGCAACAACGTTCTGAAAGCCAATGAAATTCTTGACCAGATGCGCGAATACGTTATCAAATCGCTGCATCAGACCGGCAAGGAAGGAGAAAGTAAAGACGGAATGGATATGGCTCTTTGTATTATAAATCATACTTCAAATAAACTTCAGTTCGCCGGCGCATACAATTCAGCCTACCTCATCAGGAACAAAGAGCTGACAGAAATTAAAGCCGATCGCATGCCAATTGGTTACAGCCTTAAAAATGATCAGCCTTTTACTTTAAATAATATTGACCTTCAGGAAGGTGACCAGTTTTATATTTACAGTGATGGTTTTTCTGACCAGTTTGGCGGAGATGACGCCCGTAAATTCATGTCGAAAAAATTTAAAGAATTGTTGCTGCAAAGTTGCCATTTACCTATGGAAGAGCAAAAACAAAACCTGCTGAAAGCACACCTGCAATGGCGTGGAACCAAGTATGAACAAATCGATGATATTTTGGTCATCGGTATCAAAATTTAGTTCAGGCCATCCCAAAATTTTGTATATTGCAGTTTAATAATTTTAAATTGTACAGCCATGTTGAATAAACCATTCTTTATTACAGCACTGTTTATCGCAGTTTTGACCGGTTTAAACACTCCGGGATATACCCAGACATATGATGAATGGGTGAAACAGCAAAAACAGGATTTGGAGAATTACAAGAAGAAAGAAAAGGAGAATTTTGAAAAGTTCGTCAAAGAAAGAGATGAAATGATAAAAAAAATGGATCAGGAATTTTCTGACTATCTCCGTCAGGCATGGAAAGATTATGATATGGTTCTAAAACCCAAACCAGCCCCTGAACCAAAACCTGAGGTAGTCCCCGTTTTCGTTCCGTCAACCACTCCCCCAGCCCCTGTTACCATTAAAGCCGAACCCGATGTGGTAGCGACTGAACAGCCCGTTGCTCCCGTTCTTCCGCTCCTTCAGAAAACCGAACCCGAAAATTTCCCGGTACTCAATGGCCAGTTCAGTTTCTACGGGCGTAATGTCACATTTACATACGATAAAAATTTCCCGACCAACCTTGCAACACCCATTTCACCCGATGTGATTGCTGCTGCATGGGATCAACTCAACGGACTTAACTATAACCAGCTTATTAATCAGTTGCTCGGATATAAAAACGATATGAACCTCAACGATTGGGGCTATTATCTGCTTATCAAAAAAGCATCGCAAACCATTGCACAGAATTCTGCAAATCCTTCGGTGTTGATTCAATGGTTTTTAATGGTAAAATCGAATTATAAATCCAGGGTAGCCTATAAAGATAATGCCCTTTTCCTGCTACTTCCATCAGTAAATACTATTTTCGGCGTGCCTTATTATATGTTCGACAACCGTCAGTTTTACCTGATCGACTCAAAGGAAATGTCGATTTTTACCTACGATAAAGATTTCCCCGAGGCCCGTATCATCATGGACCTGAATATCAACAGCCCGGTTAATACTACTTTCAAATCAACCAAACGAAATCTCAGTTTCGAATACAACGATAAAAAATATGACCTGGTGGTTGAATATAACCAGAATGCCATCGATTTTTACAAAGACATTCCGCTTTCTGATATCAATATCTATTTCGATGCGGTTGTTGCTACCCAGACCAAAGAATCACTCGTCAATCAGCTCAAACCATTAATAGCCGGCAAACCTGAAACCGAAGCCGTTGAGTTGCTCCTGCGCATGGTTCAGAAATCTTTTGAATATAAAACCGACCAGGATCAGTTTGGCTACGAAAAATTTTTCTTTCCCGATGAGCTTTTCTCATATCCATACAGCGACTGCGAAGACCGTTCAGTGCTTTTTGCATACCTGGTACGCGAGCTTACCGGCCTCGAAGTTATTGGCCTTAATTATCCGGGGCACATGGCCACTGCTGTAAAATTTACCGGCGAAGTTCCAGGCGATTATGTAATGTATAACGATAAAAAATATATTGTCTGCGATCCAACCTATATTGGAGCCCCTATTGCCACAGTTATGCCACAATATGCCGAAACTACAGCCAAAGTAGTTGAATTACGCAACCGTGAAAACCGTTATGAAAGGGTTATGGAAATATGGAAAATACTCAATAAAGCAGGTGCTTTCCGTGGCGGCAACAGCAAGGATATAGATTTTGACTCACAGGGAAATGCCTATGTAACAGGCTATTTTAACGATACCGTCACACTGGGTTCTTTTAAACTTAAATCGGTAAACCAAACCAACGATATCTTTATTACAAAAATCGATGCCGGAAATAAATTCGTATGGGCATACAAAATTGGCGGACAAGGTAGCGATGTAGGCTACAACCTGATTGTTGCCAACGATAAAGAATTTTATTTTACCGGTTCCTATACCAAAGATATCGATTTTGCAGGTTCTCAGCTGAAAGCAGGCAAAAAAGGCGATGTTTTTGTTGCCAAATGCCCAACCAAGGGAGGAATTATATGGGTCAACCAGGTTGGCATTGAAAACCTCGACAGCACCAATAATGTTTTTGTTGCTAATTTCGACCAACAGGGTACAAGACAATGGGTCAGGGTTTACGCCGAATCGGAACAATACAGCAAATTCGGATTAACCATCGACCCTTCAGGTACCACATTTCTTGCCGGATCGCTATATGCCAATACAGGCCTGAACGTCAAAACCATGTCGTACGAGAGCTATACTGAATTCAATCCTGTTGTTTCATTACGTACCGAAAGCGATAAACTGGTAGCAGCAAGATATGAACGTAGCATTGCTGGTTTGTTTGCTGCCATTAACCTTATCAATAACAGTGGCATGTCGCTGCAGGGAAAAAGAGTGCAGGAAGCCGTCAGCCCTTCATTCAGGAAAGCATCACCCGCCATGTTCGAAAATCTTGGAAAAATTGAATTCCTCAAAAACAGCGAAGGCATTATCACCATTCGCACCAACGATAAAAACCCCGTTGCTTTCGATGCCATCAAAATTGATCACGATGCTAAAATTAAGATCAGCACCTTCAGCAGCGGAAATGCCCAGATCGATATTTTATCGGGAATAACAGTTGGAAAAGCTTACATTCAATATAATCTGAACTATATTAAACTCTTCAAAGATACCGGAGATTTACTGCTCGATTATGATGTTGACCACACCCAAAAACGTGTCAACCTCGGAAAAGAAATGCTCTGAAAAATGATTTTACCTTATTTAAAGCCGGACCTTTGTCCGGCTTTTTTATTTCAGAAAAACGAATTAATTACCGGATAGCTTGTCAGAATTCAAACATTTCCATAAAAAACTGAATTTTTACAGGATGGGTTTAATTTTTATTAAATATTAACATGACTGATTTTCAATATATAGCAATATATGTATGTTTTTTTTTCAATTCTGTGGGTTTTATTAATGAAAATTTATTTTTTTTGCCAATTGAAATATAAAATGATTGTGCAGCGTGATTATGTCAAAAAAGCGAATTATTACAAGCAGAAAAAATTTAACACCCGACCTGTTAGAACTCTTTAATGCGAAATTTGGTGAAGACAAATGGGAAAACCTGATCAAGGTCGAAACCGGAAAAACTCCGTTTTATGCCGTACTGTTTGAAACCAAAGATACTGATTACCTTGTAAAAGTAGATGTAAAAAGCGATGACGATATCAATAGCCTGAAAGAATTGCTGGAACCCAACCTGCATGAACCAAAAAACGAAGAGGAAAACATCATTCCTGATATTGAAGATGTGGCTGAATACGAAGAATAATATTATTCCTGCCAGGTCATTATTTTAAATTTTTCTCCCTTTTCATCATATACCCACATCACACCAACAGGTTGATCATTAACATAATAAACCACCCTGACAAGTTTATGGTTTTCGTTGTAAAACATCCATATTCCATTTTTCAGGTCATCTATATATATACCACAACTTTTCAAATACCCGTCGGGATAATAATAACTCCAGAAACCTGCCGATAATCCTGCCTTATATCTTCCCTGCTGTTTAATCAATCCATTGGGATGAAAAACTAACCATTCTCCTTCATATACATTATTGTGGAAATTCCCTCTTGAGAAAACCTGGCCGTCAGGGTAACTGGCAATCCATAATGAATCTTTAAAACCATGGTTGAAAAAACCTTCCTGTGCAATGGAACCATTTTCAAAATATTCAATAAATCTGCCATCAGGGACACCCATTGCATAATGCGTTTTTGATTTGAATACACCATTTTCATGCCACGCAAACAGGGTATCGCTGATATTGCCTTCGTGGTAAAAACAAAGCCGTTGGATGGAACCGTTTTTGTAATACACTTTTAAAGTATCGTCATATTGCCCTTTGAGTTTCATTCCCTGGTAATTCAAATTACCGTTATCGTAATAAATCTCAAAAGGACCAGTCATTTCCCCTTGATTAAAAGTTACTTTCGATTCCGGTGTTCCGTCCTCCCTGTAATTGATATTTTCACCATGCAATATTCCATTCTCATAATGAAATATGGCCTGTAATCTGCCGTTGTCATCATATTTCTTCACCAATCCATCCATCAGGTTATTTCTATAATCAACCTCCTGGCTGATAAACCCTTTTAATGTATATGATATCGTTTTGCCGTTTTTTAAACCGTTTTTAAAATACATCCGGGTTTTCAGGCTGCCATCTTCATAATAAAATGTCCACAGGCTGTCAGGTTGGTTTTGCCGCATCATGCCCTGCTGGTAAACCCGCCCATCAGGATAAAAAAAGGTATAAAAACCTTGCTTTATCGTATCTCCATGCTGGATTAAGGCTTGAAATTGCTCCTTTTTTGTTCCGTCGGGGTAACAGGTTGTGACAGGGATTAATTGTGCAAATGCTTCGAAGCAAAAGCATAAAAACAGAAAAAAAACTACATTACGGAACATCGATGACTATTTGAGTTCCTTCAAGGTTTGTTTTACTTCCGTAATCGAGTACCGCTGCAAGTGCGTATGAACCTGAAGGTAATTTACCCTGTAACCTGAGCTCAACCTGTTGAGTGGTTTTGGGATATGCATCAACATATATCGGTTCAAACTGTTTTTCCTCATAGGTCTTAAGATTTGAGGCAATCAGGTAAATCCTGCACTTGGTAATGCGATCGCCAAGATTCTCAATAATAGCGGTGAATAGCCTTGTAGTATCATTCAGCGCAGGCAATTCCTGCATCTTTGTAATTTTCATCGAAAAATTAACATTTGACTTGGGCGACTGCTCCACGCTGATGGCAATTCTTGGGCTGACACCAATACCGGCAGACAACACTTTATCGGCAGTAAACGCTGTTTGCTCCTTGGTTGTCCTGACATATATCATACCCCACCGGGATGAAAAATCATCGACCGGAGCCTGGATGGTTACCGAAACCGATTTTTCTTCATTCGGGTTAAGGTCAAAAAACGACGGGCTGATGGTAATCCATGGAGCAATGGAATTTTTTGTAGTATTTGATGCCATATATTCTTTCACACCTTTGTTGCTTATGCGGTAGTCGCCCAGGTTAAGAATAAATGAAGCCCTTGAACTTGAGTGGTTCTTCACGGTTACTACTCTTGTCTGGCTTTCCCCGGGGTCGGCGTTAAAAGTCAAATTCACCGGAGCCACTTCAAAATCCTGCCCGAAACAGATAAATGGTAAAAAAATAAACAGATTTAAAAATTGTTTGTTCATTATTTGAAATGAATTAGTTAATTTGCAAATATAATTTTTATATCAAAGAAATGCAATCCATGAACAGCTCCAGATCAAAATATTTATTGTCATTCCTGCCTAAAAAAAAGGTTTTATTTTTATTCATTTTTTTAATACAGTTTTTTCCCCTGGCAGAGTTTTCACCTGTTAATGGACAGGCAATCACTGAGCTGCCACCTAACCGGCAGAAACAGGTTGATCAGTACCTCGAAATGATCCAGATTTATATCAATGAGGGAAATTTAAAACAAGCCGCAGCATTTCTTAATAAAACAGCTTTTATTTACTGGGAATCAAATAATCAGCTGGCAGCCATTGATTATTTCTTAAAATCGGCTGAAATAAACCGTAAACTAGAAAATTACAACGACCTGAAATCAATTTATACCAATATCGCTGTAATATATACCGATATGGAAAGCATCGATAAAGCCATCGATTATTTCAACCTCAGTCTTGAATTCAGGCGAAAAATTGGAAAACGTGATGAAATTGCCGCAGGACTCATCGATCTGGGATATGTTCAAATGATTAATAATAACAACGATGCAGCCATTCAAACCCTCAACGAAGCACTCGATATTGCTTCGGCTCTCAACAATACCAAACTCATGTCGGGCTGTTACAATTACCTGGCTACAGCCCATAAAAATATAGGAAATACTAAAAAATCACAGGAATTTGAAGACCGTTACAAATCATTAGAGCAATTCCAGCAAACCGAAGTGCTGAAAAAAGAATTTGAACAGCGCGAAATCAGCAACCGCACCGATATTGAACGTGAAAAACTTGAAAAGAAAAGAAGGGAATATGAATTTATGGTTTCACAGTTATTGATGAAAAGACGTGAAGACAGCCTTACTTTTACTGTTAAAACCGCACAGGACAGCTTGCTGGTAGTAGAACAACTCAGCCGTGCAAGAAAAAATGAAATAGAACTGTTGAATAAAGAAAAAAGGCTGAAAGAACTCGAAATAGACCGACGAAAAGCCAGGGAACAATTTCAAAACCTCATTATTTACAGCGGGGCCGGAATTCTGGGATTAGTGATTATTATTTCCATTGTTATTTTCAACGGTTATAAAGCCAAACAAAAAACCAACAAATTGCTTGCCTCTCAGAATAAAGAAATAGCCGAAAAAAGTGCCGAACTTGAAAGTGCATTTGTTAAAATCGAAAAACAAAATATCCATATCACCCAAAGTATCAATTATGCACAAGGTATTCAGCAGGCCATGCTTCCACGACCTGAAGATTTGCAAAACCTGCTTCCCGATTCATTTATCCTTTTCAAACCCCGCGATATTGTTAGCGGCGATTTTTATTATTTCAAAGAATTGAACATCAATGTAGCCAACAGCAGAAATATGGATGTCAATCTGTTGCAATCTGATGTATCTTTCGACACCAGGTCAAATGAGGAAATTCAAAAAATTATCATTGCTGCTGTCGACTGTACCGGTCATGGGGTTCCGGGAGCATTTATGAGTATGGTAGGTTTTAATCTGATTGACGACACCATCAGCCGTGGCAATTTAAAATCATCCGATATTCTTTCAAAATTAAACCTGGGTGTCAGGACAACATTAAAGCAGGATACCACCGAAAACCGCGATGGGATGGACATGGCACTGGTAGTGATTGATAAAAAACGTAAAGTCATTGAATACTCTGGAGCAAAAAATCCACTGGTATATATCAAAAACGGGGAACTGTTTCATATCAAAGGCGATAATAACCCCATTGGCGGTATGCCCAATAAAGATATAGCCTATGAGCAATATGAAATTCCACTCGATGGTCCGGTTTATGGCTATATTTTCAGTGATGGTTTTGTCGATCAGTTCGGAGGTCCTGATGGCCGAAAATTTATGTTTAAAAAATTCAGGGAATTTCTTTTCGAAATCCATACCCGCAATATGGACGAACAAAGAGAAATTCTTGACCTTACCATCGAAGGCTGGAGAAGTGATAAATTTCCCCAATTAGACGATATTCTTGTTATTGGTTTTAAGGTAGATCCTGAAAAATTTAATTAAATTGCTATGATATTTAGTATTTTATCAGTATTTTTAAACGATTTTATGATTTGGTAAATGGATGACCTTTCAATAGCGGGAACCGACGAATCACCGGAAATCGTTTTCGATATCGGTAAAAGCATATTTAAAATCTCGGGAAAATCGATGCCTGAAAACGTACGGGAATTTTATAAACCGGTGTTAAACTACCTGGATGAATATATTAAAGAACCCAACCCCGAAACTACGGTCATCTTTGAAATGGATTACTTTAACTCAGCAACTTCAAAACTGTTTCTAGATATTCTTTACAGGTTTCAGCACCTTTATCGTAACGGAAACAAAATCAATGTGGAATGGCATTACTTCATCGATGACGAAGATATGGAAGATGCCGGTTTTGCCTTTTCAGGCATTCTGCAGATCCCTTTCAGAATGATAAGTACTTCGTGATTTGCATTTTCCGCAATATGAAATATTTCATTTTTCTGTATTTTTTCCTTTTCTCCATCACACAATCCGGTCATTCGCAGGTATATCATTACATTACCAATGAAATACTTACCAATCCGGCTCCTTATCGCTTCTACATGAAGAACGGCACTTTTAAATCCTACAATGCTGACTATTATACTTTTCTCATAAAATATAATAAAGAAAACTACATGCAGTTACCGGTAATCCATGTAAAAAGTCCATCAAAACTATCAAAGCCACCGGTCTTTATCTTCCAGGGTGGCCCGGGGATGAGCAACATCTGGGATAACCATTTTCCTGCTTTTCTGCTTGATTCTTTTGATATTGTGATGGTAGGTTACAAAGGTGTTGATGGATACCCGGTTATTAAAAACAACCAGCTGGTAAAACTTATTCAGTCAAATGAATTTATACTTGAAAACAATGAAATAATAAATTATGCCAATGCTTTCCGCGATAGTATGGATAAAGTTTTCGGTATTGGTTTTTTTTCTTTCACCCAGTATTGCACTGATATTTATCTTATTTCAAATGCATTACAAATTAATACATTTCATTTATTCGGATATAGTTATGGTGGCTTCATTATCCAGTGTTTTGCACAAATGTACCCCAACAAAGTTTCATCACTGATGTTTGCTGCAGCCAGGCCATTGAATGCCATATTGCTCAACCACCAGCAAAGCAGTGTTTCAGAAATTACCACAAAATTTCATTTAACTTTTCAAAAAACTGAATTTACTGAAAAACAAAACATCGCCCTGTTTCATGTTTTATACGACCCAAACCTGATTGTGCAACTGCTTAACCTCAATACCATTGAATTACGAAAAATGTACCTTGACCGGATGTTTTCCGAAGTCTATACCCGAAATGTTTTTTTTGCCGATTTTTTTATCAAAATCCCTTGTCTTTCAGAGCCTGGCCTGATGGATAACAATTCGCACCTGAACAATAACCCCGGAAATCTTGAAGAAATATTTAATGCATGGATCGAAACCGGCGCCAACCCAAATATTGCAAATATAAACCAGGAAGCTAACCCCGTTAAAACGGCATGGATATGCGGGGAATTTGATATTCTTTCGCCACCCTCATTATTTATCAATGCCAGCCAATATTACCCCCATGCAAAATGTTTCGTAATAAAAAATACCTTCCACGCAGGCATGGCCGATATGAACAGATATGCCGATGTCATCCGTGATTTTCTGTGCCAATATCCCTGAAAAAAAATCATCGCCAAGGGATTACACCAATTATAATAACAGGCTACCAATTAAAGTTAAAAAACAAGTGAAAATAAAAGGTTGGTAATAAAATACAGAAAGGTTATTTATCAACCACCAGAATTTCGACCCGGCGGTTTTTGCCATGCGATTCCTCATTCACACCCTCGGCAACCGGGCTTGAATTACCAAAACCTTTATAAGTCATGTTCACAATTCCTTTCTCTGCAAGGTAGGTCGAAACCACTTTGGCCCTTTCATTGGCAATATTGGCATTGCTCAGAATTTCAACATCATCGCAAAAACCTGCTACCTGGATATTTACGTTGGGATTGTTTTTAAGGATCTTCACAAGGTTTTCGAGCTCAGCTATGGCTTCCGGCCCCAGCTCAGCCTTGTTACGTTCAAATTTTACATTGTTTAGTTGCAGCCGCGAACCAATCTCAATCATCCTTAGCATTACTTCGCGGTTCAGCATCTGAAAAGTAGTAAGCTGGTCAATAGCTAGATTTTCAGTGTATAACCAATAATCGTCAGCAGTCACCAAAAATGAGTAATTATCGCCAGCAAGGAACGAAAGATCAAATTCACCGGTACGCAGATTTGAATTGGCGGTAGCGATCACCTTTTGTGAATTATTATCCACCACATTGATTTTTGCCCTTAAAGGTTTCAGCGTGTTGGCATCTTTCACCGATCCTTTAATAGTGGTACGTCTCATAATGCGCACATCCTGCTGCGACAGTACATTGTCATAATCAAGTGAATTGCTGAAATTAATGCGTCGCGATTTTTCGTTAAAAATAAAATTAACCTCAAACTGACGGTAACCGTTGAGTTGCACTGCAAAATCGTTTTGCTGCAAATCAAAATTTTCGTAAAAAATATTGTTGATATGAACAATATACTTATCAACCGAAGGAACGTACAATACAAATTTACCTTCTTTATCACTCAGGGTAGATACTTCCTGCCCCTTTTCATCGGTAGCGGTAATTTTTATATTCGATATATCGAGTTTACCAAGGTTGGAAAGCTTGCTCCTGTTTAAAACAATATGGCCGTATATTTTATTATTCTCAAAAAACGGGATAAATATGATGCGGTTTTTATTCATCACAATCTGCTGATTGTTTGATGCCGGCGTAAAATTGCCTTCAAGGCCTCCCATTACTTCAAATTTGACAAAATAACTGCCTTCAGGGATATTGAAATACCTTATTTTTCCGAAATTATCCGATAAGAGTTCATTTTGCATAAACTCACCGCTATAAACATAATCCCTGTTATCAATGTCAGCAATGTCGTCCCTGGTAATCTGAACCAAAACATTTTTAACCCCCGGTTCATTCTCATCCTGTATATTGTTGCCGTTATAATCTTTAAAAAATATAATATTCAGGTCATGAAACTTCAGGCGTGGCTGGTTAAAACCAAATTCTTTGCGCAACCCGATTTCGAAATATGTATTGGTAAATTGCTCAGTCTGGTCTGTCGTGATATCAACCGATTTCTGTAAAGCAAAAGTATTGAGGAAACGAAGGGTAAAACCATACCTCATAAATGCTGTAAGCTCATTGATAAGATTATAGCGTGAATTATTCAGCTCAATATTGTTCACATAATTAAAACGTATGGCATACCTGAGTATATCTTTATATACAAATTTCTCAAAATAAGGCATGATACGCAGCGATTTGCTGAATTTCCCATTATATACATAATTGATGGTCTGGCTTATACTGATAGGTCCATGGAAATATCCGGCAAACACACCCATATCCTTGGCACGTATATTTAACGAAAAACTACCGGTGAAAAACGGTGCTGGTTTTGGTGTTGCATTAAATTCGCCGTAAATAATTTTTGAGAACTGATCGATATAGGTGATCCCACCTTTAAATGATGGTGAAAGCGAAACATCAGCACTTGGAATACTGATCTTTACACCACCCGTTGCCTTTATGCTCTGGGTCGAAATAAAATCATCGCCGCTGAAAATAGCACCACTGTTGGTAGCCTGGTATTCATGAGAAGGCCCGATATAATACGTTAAAGTTGAACTTATTACCTGGTTGACCTTACATTCAGTGAGCCAGTTGGTAGAAAAATCATTGCTTAATAATGTATCTCCGGCATATATCCTGGGGGCATAATAATAGTATTTTGAATTAAAATTGAGAAATGTATTGGCATTTAGCTGGTCAGAAACCATGAAATTAATTTCATTTCGCCCGCGGTTTATTCCGGAATAGTCCGGGGTGCTAAGCCTCGAATTTAATAGGTAAAAAACTTGTTTGACCCGGCCACCGAAACTCAGATTGAGGCTTTGCCCTGTCAGTTCTTTACCTGATTGGTTCATTTTATTGCTGCTGTAACCTCCCGAAACAGAACCTTGCTGGTTGCCCAGGAATTTAAAACTGATACCTCCAAAGACCGCATAAATATCATTATTCTGAGTATGATCGGCATTGGCCGAATACCCGGCAGTGAATTTTAAACCGGAATTTAGTTTGTACGAAACCAAACCGCCATATTTATCAATATCAGCATACTTGTCTTTTGAAAAAATGGCCCTCGATTCAAAATTTCTGAAATTTCCGTTAAAATCAATCCCCCGGCCGGTCATTGAGTTTTCGATACTCGATAAAATATCTCCTGCTTTTATATCAAAACCTTTATACATACATCCAACAAACATCTGGCTGTTTTCGTACAGATCTCTATTATTCTTACTGTCGAAATTAAGATAGGAATAATATAGATCTGTACCTTGTTTAAACTGAACCCTGCCAAAAAAAGCCTGGGAAAAAATCACAGGATACTCACTAAAAAGATTACTGGCCAGCAAATCAACTACCAGCATTTTATTATTTGGAGGAATGATATTTTCAAAACTACTTTGAACATCCTTAAACCAGAAAGTTGTCCTGTAGGCTGTGTCCCTGGTAGTTGCTTCAAAATTAATACGGTGCATCAGTTTGCCATATTCCACCTTATCAGTAAGCTGTACATCGTATTCAATAATGGTGTCTTTCTTGGCAGGTAAAAAAATATCTTCGGTAAATACCTGGTTGGTAACATTTTCAACTTCAAGGTTTTTGTTCAGTTTGAAATTAACAAAAATCTGTTCATCAACATTTCCTTTGTTATAAAAGGCAAACTTCATCCTGGTTTTTTTACTCCGCTGGTCAAAATAGGCCGTACGCACCAGTGGCCTGAACTGCAGGTTCGATTGTTTAGGTACATTTACATAACTGTATCCCGTTTTCACCAGCTTTCCCTTGGTGTCAGAGAGTGAAGCCACCAGTACATATCCGATCTCTCCTTTTACATCTTTGGCAATCGATGCCCTGAAGGGGATCATGATTGAATCATTGGGTTTAAGGGCATAGGCCTGGGTAGGGTTGTTGAATAAACTCCAGCCTTGCGGGATATTGAGATTAAGCTGGAAATTTAAAGCCTGTTGTGTGGGGTTTTTAACTTTGATAAGATTAAAAAAGCTTTGTTCGGGTGTTGCTTCAATTTTTTCGCGTATAAAATTTACTTCCAGTTCATTGTAGGGTTCATTCAGAAAGCTGAACTGGGCGTAAACAATGCCTGAAAAAATGACAAAGCATAAAGTAAAAAATATTTTCAGTGAACGATTCATCATTCATCGGTCAGTGTAAAAACAATATCCACTGCATAATAATCGGGCTCTTTCCCAAGCAATTTGTTAACACCTGTCCCAACATCATAGGTAATAGTGATGGTTACAGGGTTAGGATCGGTTTGCGGGGCACCTGTCACCAGGGCGACCCCGTTTCCTCCATTGTCATATACCAGCGCTTTTTTTCCTGTCGAATATGTAGGATAATTAGCGGTAAGTTCAACATAATTCAGGTCAAGGCTATGCGGGGCTTCATCTCCGTATAATTTATCGGTCAGAGCATTGGCATACAACCTCCATGTTGTAGAATAATTTGGAGGTATCGGGTTTGGAGGGCTTACAGCTGTGTCTTTCCAATAAATTTCGAGGGTGGTGAAATTGGTAAGGGTAATGCCATTTTTGTATTTTAAAAAAGAATTAAAAACAAAATCTACATTATTACCTCGTTTAACAGTTATCCTCGCCCTGCAGTTAGGATTTTGAGAATAGGAAAGCGATAAAAAAAAGAAGCATGAAATACCTGCCAGCACTTTTAATAATATTGCTATTGTAAATATTTCAGCATTTTTTCTCATTAATAATCCATTACAAAATTAACCACACCCATTTATGCCTTATGCAATAAAAATGGTAATTCACCGGAGATTGCAAAGTGTAATAAAGATGCCTGACATCTTCATAATAACATCATCAGGCATCTTTATTCCTGATGATTAATCTTTAACCAGGACTAAAAATACATTGGTTGTATATCTGTCCGGGTCTTTACTCTGTGCAAGCAAAGTACTGGCGGGTCCACCAGCAGCACCACGAACAGCAGCCGTACACAATTCCCAGTTAATGGTAAATGCATTTTTGGCTACATCACCGGCAGCAAATCCTGTAATGGCTGAAATCGCCTCAGTAGTGGCAGTGCTGGTAAGTACAGTAGTAGTACCATCGCTTGGGATGTCCCAGTTGGTTCCTTCAGCACCAGTACCATCAACTGAAATCTGGTAACCAACATTGTTCAAGGTTAAGGTGTGAGCAGGATTATCAGTGCCAATCATTGTAAGATCTTCTGCATATAACAGTACATTAAAATCTACCGATGAAGCAACGGTAAACTTGGTATCATACCTGGCTGAGTTTGCAATACCAGACGAGTAGTCGGTGATTGTATTTACCACAAATTCGATATTACCACCGGAAGTAACATTGAGGCGTAAAATGGAGTTAAGGCTTACCGAAACAGGTATAATGGCCTGATCGGCAACTGCTTGCGAAAATGCCACAGCACCTGTTATCAACAAGGCCACCAGGCTTAATGTAATTTTTCTCATAGGCTCAATTTTTAAGATTAAGTATTTAATTATTAATTCCAAATAACACGCAATATATCAAATATTTTAAGCAAATCAAAATTTCATGGCTATAAAAATCATTTTTTTCTGGTTTATATATGACTAACCGGTATTTTTTTATGATAAAACCATAATTTTAATAGATTATAAAGCACCTGCGATTGACTAAAACAAACAATCCGGTATCAGATGGTGCCTGCCAGTTTACGGACAAGCCATTCAACGGTAAGCAGCAATAAAATCAGATAAAAAAATCCTTTCAAATGGATCAGTTCATAAAATGTACTTTCTGATCGATTGATTTTTTTCAGGTCGGTGCGCTGCTGCAAGGCATTGATTAACTCTTCCGGCTGGTCTGCATTAAAATATTGCCCCCCGGTAACATCGGCCACTCTTTTCATCAGAGAAAAATTGGATTGCTGCGACAGCAATTCAGGATTGAACAACTGGATATGAAACTCACCATTTTTTGAAAAAATCTCTTCACCAAATGTCACTGAAGCGGTAAAACTATATTCACCTGACGGCAACGAATGAACAACAAGCGAATACGAAGATTGCCCTTTTGAAAAAACATAGCTGTATTCTTTCCCCGATTGTTTGTTTTTTATTTTTAGCGAAACATCCGGAATTATCGTACTATTAAATGTTTTGTCGTACAACTGGGCTTTAAAGCCGACGGCCTGCCCTTCATTGGTAATTTTATCGTAATCCAATACAAACCTTTGTTTTGACTGGTCAAGCGATAAAAGCTGCACAACCTGGTTGATAAAACGGTCAAAAACCCATTGATTCCCTGTTTGTTTATAACAATTCAACCGCCATTTCCAGAGGCCTTCTCCAAATAAAACAGCAACATGACGGTCCTGTCCCTTCATAAATGCCAGCAGGGGTTTTAAAGTCGGGATATTCCTGATTTTTTGAAATAAAATAATATCCGCACCGGATGGAACCACATAATCAGCAAAAGGACAGAGCAGCGGCGGAAAATGTTCAATAACCCTTTTATCTTCATCGGTCAGCTCAAAACCTGTAAAATATTGATTGGGAAGTGCCTCGGCCATATCATAACTTACCCTGGTCATCTGTATCCGGATGCCTGGAAAGATATTTTGCAATGCATCTGTTTTTGTACCAGGACCAACAATTATCCATACAGGAATTCCGGTTTCTTCAGAATGCATCAGTTGCATACTGCCGGCATCGGGCAATTGATAAAGAATAATAAGCTGGTAATCTGCCATTTTTATTCCTGATAATTGATCAACCCGTTTAATATCAATTTTATACCTCAGATTCGCTGATAATGCAGTTTTTATGGCTGAAATATCGGGATGTGGTGCTTTGGCAAGGAGTAAAATGTTGAGTTTCTGGTCAACGATTTCAAAAATAACCTGCCTTTGATTATTGATGCTGTTTTTTTCGGTGATGCCTGAAACCAATTCAACCTTGTAAGCTTCAAACGGACTATCTCCGACCTGAATATCAAACATTTCTGTATGGAAAAACCGTTGACTGGTAATGGCAATTTTTCTCAGGGCTACCTGTTGATTGCCTTTCAGGATTTTTATTTCCGATTCCTTGCCTTCCATCAGGCTGGCTTCAATATGTACTGCAATTTTAGTGGTTGTATTCGGATAAACGATTTTATTATAATCTATGTTTTTAATTTGCAGGTCACAATCAGCCACGGTGTCACCGGCAAGTACAGTAAATACCGGATAAGCAGCATTATTAAACAGGTATTCCGGATTTTCTCCGGCAGTGAGTAATCCGTCAGAGATCAGGATCATTCCTGCCAGTTCCCCCGGCATAAAACGAATATCGAGAAAATCTTTCAGCTTCTGAAAATCAGTTACTTTATCTGTAAAACCGGGTTGGTCGTTTTCCGAAACCTCCTTCCCGAACAATAAAAACCTGAGGTCATATTTTCCGGACTGGCTTTTTAAAGCATTTATCCATTCACCGGTTTTCTTAAAAATGGTAACGGAATCACTCGTAATTTTCATTGAACCAGAGTTATCAACAGCAACCACCACGACGGGTTTATGTTGAGTAAAGCGTTGCAGATTAAGTAAAGGGTTCAGGATAAGTACACCCATCAAGAACAATGCGATAAATCTTGCCAATGCAATAGTCATTATCAGATAGGCATTGAAATGACCAAGCTTTCTATCATGGTAATAGAAAATATAAGTTCCGCCTGCAGCGAATATCAATACAGGGATTAACCAAAATGGGGAAAATTCAAAAGCTAAGTTCAAAACCCTTACATTCAACAAAAAATTACCGGAAAATTACTGCATACCTCCGCAAACACTAATCGTTTGCCCATTGACATAGGATGACAGTTCAGAAGCGAGGAAAACAGCAACCTTAGCAACTTCTTCGGCACTGCCTCCGCGTTTCATAGGTATTTTGTCGATCCATGATTTTACATATTCAGGGGGCAATTTGGCTGTCATTTCGGTTTCGATAAATCCTGGAGCTATTGCATTGCACCTGATGTTGCGTGAACCCAATTCCTTTGAGACAGATTTTGTAAAGCCGATAATCCCGGCTTTGGATGCTGCATAGTTTGACTGGCCTGCATTTCCGCCTATACCAACCACCGAGCTGATATTGATAATGCTGCCCCCCTGCTGTTTGAGCATTGGGCGCAGGACTGCTTTGGTAAGGTTAAAAACCGATTTAAGATTCACGTTGATTACCGCGTCCCATTGTTCTTCCGACATTCTCATCAGGAGATTGTCGCGCGTGATGCCGGCATTGTTGATAAGAACATCAATGGTGCCGAAATCATTAACTATCTGATCAACGGTTGTTTGTGAACCGGCAAAATTACTTGCATCCGAAGCATACGCTTTGACTTTTACACCAAGGGCTGCAATCTCCTGTTCAGTAGCTTTAAAAGCATCGTCGTAATTTATATCTGTTAAAGCAACATTTGCTCCGTTTTTGGCAAAGTACAGCGCAATCTGTTTCCCAATGCCCCTTGATGCACCGGTGATGATAGCAGTTTTTCCTTCTAATAATTTCATTTTTATTCTCATTTAATTAATAAGCACAGACAGTCCCCACATGAAAACGGTTTATTTTTAAACCACGAAAGCTATAACTATCCGTACTTTATTCAACATTTATTCAATATGTGGGATTTTCTTTCACTTTATTTTATGGCAAACCTACATCAATTTTACGAAATAGACAAAAGCAAACCCGCCGGCACAGATCTATGCCTTTAAGTATTTATCGAGAATGCGAAACAACTCCTGTGCCCTGATAGGTTTAACAATATAATCGTTAAATCCGAAATGAATGCATTTTTCCTTTTCACCGGTCATGGCGTAGGCGGTTTGCGCAATGACAGGTATTTCGGGATATATCTTGCGAATAGCCCTTGTTGCATCGTAACCATTCATCACCGGCATCTGGATATCCATTAAAATGGCTTTGATTTCGGGGTGGGTCTTCATGATTTCTACGGCTTCTTCCCCGTTTTTAGCCCAGATAACATTCACTTTTGCACCCCTGAGCAACATTTCCAGCACATGATAATTTGTCTCCACATCATCGGCAACAAGGATATTCACATCAGGCCATGAAAATTCGTCGAAATACACTTCAACCGGCTCTTCCGACATTTCCGAAATTTTGGTGTCGGGCAATGTAAAAAAGAACGTGGAGCCCTTACCAACTTTCGATTCAACCCACATTTCACCACCAAGCAATTCAATTAACTGTTTTGAGATGGCAAGTCCGAGGCCGGTTCCGCTGAACTGGCGTGTGTACTGTATATTCAGTTTGCTGAACCTGTCAAAAATAATTTTCAGGTTATCTTCAGGTATTCCAATACCAGTGTCACTTACATAAAACAACAATCGATTATTATCGGTTTTTTTATAACCAAACTCAATGATACCTTTATCGGTAAATTTTACTGCATTATCGAGCAGGTTATTCAAAACCTGTTTGATTCTGAATCCGTCAGATAAAATGGTGTAATTACGGTTAAGTTTAACATTCCTGATACTCAGGCCTTCTTCTTCACGGATTTTAGGATCTTGTAAATAAGTGAAATACAATTCATCAATGATCCTGTCGATATTGCTGTCTTCACGGGTAATGGTCAGCTGATTAGTTTCAAGCCTTGATATATCAATAATATTTTCAATGATGGATAATAAAGTATATCCGCTTTTCCTGATCAGGGCAATAAAATCTTCGCGCTGGTCAACCGTCAGGTCTGGGTCGGCCAGAAGGTCAGAAAAGCCAATGATTGAATTCATTGGTGTGCGGATTTCATGTGACAAATTGGCCAGGAATGCTGTTTTTAGTTTATCGGCTTCTTCGGCCTTTTCTTTGGCCTGTTTTAAGTTTTCTTCGTATAACTGCCTTTCAAATGCATTAGACAGGAAGGTAGATAAGGTGCGAAGGATGTTCACATCAGAACTATCGTATATTTTTTCGCGGTGACAATGCTCAAGGACGATAAAACCCCAGAACAACTGGTTGGCAATAACAGGTAAAACTACAACCGATGAAGTATTTCGCGAAATAAAAAATTTTGAAAGGTTTTCGGGTAAAGTGCCAACATTGGAAGCAACAATTAATTTACTTTTCAGCAGCATTTTTTTCAACTCGGGCACTTCCTGGTAATTAATCTGGTGCTGAATTTCAACATCATGTGTTTGGTTTTGTTCGGTCCATAAATTTGAAAGGAGGGCTATCCCTTTTTCATCGTCATTTTTATATAATAAACATTGTGAAGCACTTAGGCTATTTCCGAGTTTCTCTAAAAACCGTTTGACATTGAAATCAAAATCGTGGCTTGAATTAAAAATCAGGGCTACTTCGGTAATCAGTTCCTGTTGCTGCAATGTGCGGCTCAACTGCCTTTCGGCAAAATCAAGTTCAGTAACATCCCTGAAAATGCAGATAAGATGATTTGCTGCCGAAAGAAAAACCGTACCGGTAAAAAATTTCTGGGCATCAGGCGTTTGGTACTGAAGGTAAAAAGTCTGAACTGTATCAACCCCTTTAGTTACCATATCCAAAAACTGCTGTTGTAAAGCAGGAAATATTGCAGAAACATCCTGGTTTAGCATTTCGTCCTTTGACAGACCGGTAATTTTTTCGAATGCCTGGTTTATTTCTCTGATTAAAAAACCAATGTGCTGCCCTGCTCCGTCACTTCTGGGTTTTAAAACCATAAAAGCATCGGGTAAATTATCAGTCAGCAGTTTAATATATTGATTTAATGTATAGACCTGACTTTCAGCAGATAACAGCCTTGTATTGTCGGCCATATAAAGTATCAGTAATTCCCGCGTACCTATCTGTACACCTTTAATTCGTAATTTAATGGTTGTAACAGCATCATATTTATCCCACAGCTGAATATTTAATTCATTGATAATATCTTTCTGGTCGAAACAACTGATAAAAGCCTGGTATAATTTTCCTCTTTCGTCGGGATGGACAAATTCAATAAAAAATCTTTCTGAAATTTCTTCGTCTGGCTGATGAGGCAATATTTTTAAAGCCGTTGAATTATATATTTTGATTTTATCTTCATACAAAACTACAACCCCTTCGCTTGAGTTTTCCAGAATATCGGTAAAAAATACTTCTTTAATAGAAGATAAAAAAGTTCCTCCTGTACCTTGATTACCTTCATGCTGACGATCCTTTAACTGTTGTTCAAGCCATTGGCTATGCTTTAAAAGATCGTCATATTTTATTTTTTCATCCATCGGCCATGCGGATTTCAAAGGGTAAATATATTAAAAATTGAGACTGCTCCAAAAAGTCAGAAGATGATTATAAAGGTGTGTTTTTGTAAAAGCCCAAGGTTACCCGACAAAAAAAATACTACATCAACATTATAAAAAAATATTGTAAATGAACATCATATGTTTTTCAAAACTACTTTGTATTTCCAGAAATAGTCTGACAGATAAAATTGAAAAAATCTTCTCCATTGAAATTAAAATATTATTAATTACCAGATTTGATATTTTTTATAATTTCGCTTCCTTGAATGGTTGTTTTTTCATAAACAACATGATTACTAAATAATATTTACCAAAATATGAGGATACTATGACAAATAAAATTCATATCCTTTTCATTACCTGTATATTATTAACTTTTTCCTGTGATTTTAATTTTTCGCAGGCCTACAAAATCAAAATTACCATGCCTGGTCTGGCAAACCAGAAAATAATGCTGGGATATCATTTTGCCGATAAAAATTATGTGGTCGATACCATTACGCTGAATAATAAAGGTGCAGGCTATTTTACCGGCGATAAACCTTTGGAAAAAGGAATCTATATAACCATTACACCCGATAAAAAATATTTCGAGTTTCTGATTGATAATGACCAGGTGTTCGAAATCGAAACCGATACCTGTACTGATCCTTCCGATTTTATAAAAAAAATGAAAATATCAGGTTCGGATGAAAATAAACAATTTATTGCATACCAGCTTTTTATGGGCGAAAAAAACCGCAAGGCCCAGACTTTGAGAAAATTCATCAATGATAATCCAAAATCAGACAGCGTTGCCACATACAAGCAAAATCTTACTGCTATTGACAAGGAAGTAAGTGACTACTGGAACCGCATCCGGAAAGAAAATCCTGCAAGCCTTTTGGCAGCACTTGTCTATGCCATTACTGAAATTGAGGTACCTGATGCCCCGAAAGATAGTCTTGGACGCATTACCGATTCGACATTTCAGTACAGGTACTATAAAAGTCACTATTTCGATCATTTTGATTTTAACGATAAACGCCTGTTAAGGACACCTGTTTTACATGCCCGCATCAACAGCTATATCAACCGTGTATTACAGCCTTTCCCCGATTCCATCATCAACGATATTTGCAAAGTAATTGACAAGTCGATGGTAAACCAGGAAGTATTTCAATTTGTAATACAATCGTTTTTTAATCATTATGTCAATTCTAACATCATGGGTTACGATGCCATTTATATCGCCCTTGCCGAAAGATATTACCTGGTGGGAAAAACTCCCTGGGTTGATTCAACTTTTATTTCAAAACTGGCTGAAAGAGTTACTAAATCAAAACCAAACCTGCTAGGAAAGCCTGCACCCGAGCTCAAACTTCCTACTTATGACGAAAAATTTGCATCATTGCTCAACGTAGATGCCACTTACACATTGGTATATTTTTTTGATCCCGATTGCGGACATTGTAAAAAAGAAACACCAAAAGTTCACGAAATCTCACAGAGATACTGGGATAAGAAGGTCAGGGTTTTTTCGGTTTATACCCATATTGAAAAAGAAAAATGGCTGGAATATATTGATAAAAACGGCCTGACCGACTGGATAAATTGCTGGGATCCATACAACCAAAGCAATTTCAGAAACCTTTATGATGTTTACAGTACGCCAATACTCTATCTTCTTGATAAAGATAAAAAAATAATTGCAAAACGTATTGATAGTGAAACACTTGAAAAAATCCTTGAACAGGAATTCAAGCAATGATCTTTGAACCGGGTTGATGCCGGTTTTTCACTTTTAGGGTAAAATATTTTTTACCGACACCAATGAAACATCATTGAAACCAACAACTTCATCCATTGATTTTCGCGTCCTTGGCTGCTTGTCAAGTTTAAATATCGGCTCTTCAATGGTTGGAGTATCTGATTTATAACCCAAAGCTACAATACTTACAATATCAAATTGATCGTCAATTTTTAATTTGTCACGTACATATTGGTCAGAAAAACCGCCAATCTGATGGACAAATAATCCCATTTCAGTAGCTTTGAGGGTGAAGTAGGCAATAAATTGACCAAGGTCGTACCATGCATGAATATTTGGTTTCTGATTGTGTGTATAATATTTTTTTGCAAGGGCAATAGCGAGGAAAGAAGCATTTTTGGCCCATTGCTGGTTCCATTCCGACAATGAAGCAAGCACAATATTAAATAATGGTTCTTCTTTTAAAGCTAAAATCAGTCTCCATGGTTGTTCGTTGAATGATGAAGGTGCTGTAATAGCTGCATTGACAATAGCATTGATTTTTTCATCGGGTACTTTTTCATCAGAAAAATTGCGGATGCTTTTTCTTTTTTCTATAATTTCGTTCAGTGTCATATATTGATATTATTATTGTTATAACTTAGATTGATATGTAATAAACAATTTTGCAATCAATTGGTTTAAAACTGATATTATATTTATTATCAATCAACTAAATATGTATTAATTCAGGAAAACGAAAAAGGTCAACAAAAAAAATATGATTTATTTGGAATATCAAAATAGAGATGTAATTTTGCAACGCTTTTTAAAAGGGCTGTTTCAGTAGCTCAGTAGGTAGAGCACATCCCTTTTAAGGATGGGGTCCTGGGTTCGAATCCCAGCTGGAACACAAAAAAGCCTGTCAATAATCAGATTGTCAGGCTTTTATGTTATTATAAAATCATTATTCGGTACAAAATATCACTCATACAACTGGTCATCGGTATAAGTGTTTTCAAAATAATAATTCCTGGTAATGGTGATAATCCGTTCAATTAATTCAAGATAAACAAAAGCCTCCTTGTTTTCGCCATCTAAATTTAGAACCTGGTTAAAAACATTTTTCGCTTCTCCGAATTTTTGCAGTTTAAAATAACCCTTCCCCAACAACATCAGCAGGTCGATATTATCAGGATTACTTTTCAATTGCTGCAAAACAAAATCAATTGTTTCGTTAAAGCGTTCAGCGTTAAGATACTCCTGTGCTTCTTCAACTATTTTTTTCTTCATACTTAATGGTTTGTCATAAAATTAACCATCCTGGTTACCAGGCTCCGGGGAGTAATTCGTATCAGAAACAGCGATAAAAGCCGGTTTTTAAATCCATGCACTGCCACTGTTTTATTTTTCATCATCATTCTGAAACCATAATGGGCAACCGATTTTGCATCGGGGATGGATTTATTGAACATCATTCCTTCTTTAACACCTGCGGTAGATGCAAATTCACTCATCGTAGGGCCAGGGCATAAGGCCGTGACCGAAACACCCGTTTTGGACAATTCTACGGCAAGGGCTTCAGAAAAAGATAAAACATACGCTTTTGTAGCAAAATAGACTGCCATTTTCGGTCCGGGCTGAAAAGCTGCTGTTGAAGCAACATTTAATATTCTGCCCGATTTTTTTGCAATCATTCCAGGAAGTAAAAGATAGGTAAGATGGGTTAATGTTTTAATATTCAAATCAATCATTTGATTTTGTCTATCCCAGTCCAATCCATTAAAAGCTCCAAGCAAGCCAAAACCAGCATTATTGATAAGATAATCAATCTCAATCTTACTATCTTTAAATGTTGAGATCATTGTATTAATCTGGTCATTTTGCGTCAGGTCTGCAACATATACAATACATTTCATTTGGTAGCGGGTTTCAATATCGGCAGCAATTTCCTGCAATAATTTTTCACGACGGGCCACAAGTACAGGACGGATTCCATGACGTGCGAAAATATAGGCAAACTCTTTACCAATCCCTGAAGAAGCGCCGGTGATGAGTGCTGTTTCCATATTTTATAATAAATAGATTTAACAATAAAATTATTTTATAAATTTATATCAACTAAACCAATCAACCATTAAAATGTTTGAAAAACTTCGATCCGGACTCATTGGTTTTGAAATTGATGATGCGAAAAAAACTGATATTCAGCATATTATTGACATATCAACAGAACTGTTTGGAGAGAACTATCTGAATAAAACCACAATCCTTCAGTGGTTTGACAATCAGTATAACATCCGTAAAGCAGTTTATAATTCACAAATTGTGGGTTTTTATATTTCAAAAACAATATTTTCTGTTAACGACATCGAAGAAAGATTGTTGCCTGTCATTGAAAAGACACATAAATTGAAATTACCTGCTGCATATTTAAAATTAATAGGTGTCAGAAAGGAATTCCAGGCAAAAGGCATTGGAAAATCAATGCTCAACCATTTCCTTTCGATTCATCGTTGCAATTATTTTTTTACAACTGTATGGATATCAAAAAATGAAAATCGTCTGATTTCATTGCTTCGTGAAAAATTGTTTACGTGTGATGCGGAGATAAACCATTACTGGCATAACGAAAGCATTCAAAAACAATATAATTGTATTGATTGCGGGGCACCCCCATGCATTTGTGGCATGCAATTATTCAGTCTTGTTATCTGAAGGTTGTGAAAGGTCAATGCCTCTTTCAACAATATCAATGGTCTTGGTAGTATTATTCTCTGTATAATAGAATTTACCAGTAATAATAAACTGTTCATCCGGGATATTATCAACTGGTACCAGTTTATAGCCAACCACAAATTGTTCGTCGGTGGGCATGTTCATCCACATAAATTTTACCTGCCGGTTAGATTGGTTAAATACAAAAATAGCGTTTTTACTTCTGGTGCTTACAGCGGTGTAACCCGGAGGTACTTCTTCCTGAATTTTACCGAACTTGGTCAGATCGCCCTTGGTAATTAACAGATTTACAACAACTTCATTTTTATCATTTAAATAAGGTTTTTGCCGTATGCAGGTAATACCCCTTTGTTTAAAATTATCGGTTTCAACTTCTTTGTTGGTTATCATTACCATTTCTTTATCGCTTCCACCTTTGGGTTTCACTGTAATCACCTGGGGGTACATTTCAACGGTTTGACGATCCTTACCTTCAAGATACGAAAACTGCCCCCTGATGACATAAAATCCATCCATCCCGGGGGTAACCGCAACATTATAACTTATTGTAAGTTCTTCCTGAAACGGAAGTTTAATCCACTGGATTATCACTTTCTGATCGGTAAAACGAAATTCGCCATTTGAAAGGCTTTTGGGTGTTGCCGTAAATCCGGAGGGTAAAACCATTTCGAAACGTGCAGGAGTTTCCAGCTTTCCTTTGTCAACAACAATCTCAATAAAGAAGTCCATTCCGGCTTTCACTTCTTTTGGAATTGTTGGCGATAAAAGTACTTTGTTCACATTTTGAGAAAACACAGAAACTGCGATAAAACACAAAAGTGTGAAAATGAATTGTTTTCTCATTAAACAGTTGATTTTACATGGCCGAAAATAAGTATAAATCGTATGAAAGGCAAATATTTTATAAAAACTCCGATAATTCAATCCACCGGTTTGTGAGCCAATCAATTTTTTCAACCACCTGTTGGTGCCTTTGCGAAACATTTTGCAGAAAGGTATATTCATCAATTCCCGATGACAATTGATTTTCAATGCTTTGTTTCTCAGCTTCGAGCTTTGCCAGTTCCGCCTCAATTTCATCCATCTCACGTTTTTCTTTAAAACTTATCTTTTTTTGTTTCCCGGGTTTTGTACGGGTGACTTTTTCTTTTAATTCATGATTCCGGACTTCAGTTTTCCTGTCGGCAGCGATTTTGTATTCGGTATAGCTTCCCGGGTAATCTTTTATATTCCCTTTTCCATCCATAATAAAAATGTGATCGACAATCTTATTCATAAAATACCGGTCATGAGAAACAACCAGGACACAACCCCTGAAACATTGCAGAAAATCTTCAAGGATATTTAATGTAATAATATCCAGATCATTGGTAGGTTCATCAAGAATAAGAAAATTCGGGTTCTGCATCAACACAGTCATCAGGTATAACCGTCGCTTTTCACCTCCGCTCAACCTGTTGACAAAAGCATGATGCATTTTTTCAGGAAACTGGAAATGATAAAGATATTGCGAAGCTGACAGACGCTTACCACCGGTCAGATAGATTTCTTCAGATATTTCTTTTATCACATCAATAACTTTTTTATCTTCTCTTACCGCAATTCCGGCCTGAGAATAGTATCCGATTTTAACGGTTTCACCTTTTTCAATATGACCTGTATCAGGTTTTATAATTCCTGCTATCATATTGGCCAGTGTGGTTTTTCCAGAGGCGTTATCGCCGACAATTCCAACCTTTTCAGATGGTTTGAATAAATAGGTAAAATCAGTAATCAAGGCTTGGTTATTAAATGATTTTGAAATATTATAGATTTCTATTATTTTTTTTCCCAACCTTTCAGTTTTAACTGTCAGATCGATCGTATTTTCAGTGATTTTCTGCGATGCTTTTCTCTTCAGTTCGTGAAATGAATCCAACCGGTATTTTGCCTTTGTACCCCTTGCTTTAGGCATTCTTCTGACCCATTCCAGTTCGGCACGTAGAATATTTCTGGCTTTATCAACTACAGCATTTTGATTTTCAATTCTTTCCGATCTCTTTTCAAGGTAGTACGCATAATTTCCCCTGTAGGTATATAGCTGGTTTTGATCTAATTCAACAATGACTGAACAAATACTTTCGAGAAAATATCTGTCGTGCGTTACCATTAATAAAGATGAACCGGATTTAATCAGATATTCTTCAAGCCATTCAATCATACCTAAATCAAGATGATTGGTAGGTTCATCCAGCAGGTAAAGGTCGGGTTCAAGAATCATCACGGCAGCCAGGGCTAAACGTTTTTTCTGTCCTCCGCTCATTTTTCCAACCTCAAAATCCAGATCATTGATCTTTAGTTTGGTAAGTATCTGTTTTATTTTTACCTCATAATTCCAGGCATTGGCAGCGTCAAGTTTATGAATCAACTCCCCTACTCTATCTTTATTATCGTGCAATACAGCTTTTTCATATTCCAGAATAAGTTTAATTACCGGGTTATCCCATTGAAAAACCTGCTGTATTACCGAGGCAGAATCATTCATTAATGGTTCCTGTTCAAGGTACCCGACGGTAATGCCATTTCTGAAAGTTACAGTTCCTTCATCGGCAGGTTGTTTGCCTGCAATGATCTGCATCAGGGTCGATTTTCCAATACCATTGCGTGCTATTAATCCAACTTTATCGCCTTTTTCGATACCAAGGGATAAGTTCTGAAATAAGATTTTTTCACCAAACGATTTTGAGATATTGTCAATCTGCAGCAGGTTCATATCGGGTTATTCTCTGAATGTACTATAGAAATAAGTATTTTTCAATTTCTCATTATTAATGATTCTGTAAAAATCATCCAAAAACCTGCTGGTATTCTTTTTATAGCTGTTTTTTAACCCTTGCTGATTTTTTATCAATGAATAAATAATCAATTTTTTGTCATTGAAAAAAGCAAACACACTGTCCATTTCCGGCCTGGAGCGTGGATATCCCCTGTAAATTCTATCTCTTACCGTTTCAATGTCTAAAAAATCGGCAGGTTTTGCGTAAGGAGGATTTACAAACCCCGATCCATCAAAATCATAAGGCACAGGAATAAAAAATGATATTTCAGGCTTTTTTATTATTTTAATATTATGCAAATTAGTGACCGACCAATCGGTATTGCCAATCATGAACTGAAATACAGGCATCAGGGTCATCATTTCCCGTTGTGTTGTTTCAGGGCGGATTTTTTCCATATCAGCCACATTGCATCCGCACCTTGAAGCAAGATTCTGAAGATCTTCAATGAGGAATCCATAATGTGTTACCTGTTTGTTTTTGACATCACTGAAAATATAATTAATCTGCAACAGCCTAACTTTAAAACTATAATCGGTCAAATGGTTGTAAATGCGGTAAGCAAGGTATTCGAGCAGTAAATATTGTTCGTAATTTGAATGACCGGTCTGACAATGCGTTACCAGTTTCAATTTATCAAATCCCTTGAATATACTACCCTCAGGTTGTATGTCGCTGAATTTCAATAAAAGAGGAGGAAAATTACAAACTTCAGGATTTTGTCGTGACACTCCCCTTTTTCTGATTTTAACGGGTACCGAAATTAAACTGTCATGATGATAATACTGGATGCTTGCATTGGAATAAACGCTGTCGGGTGTTGATTTAATGATTTTGCGGAATTCGCCTATGAAATTTATTTTTAGCAATGATGTATCTGTAAATAATGACATTGACTGCATTTGTCCGTTAACAGGATTAAGGGACAAATAAAACAGAACCAATGTAAAAATCAGTGACTTATTCAAACAATAACGTTTTTGAACCATCATTTGCAATTATATAATATGTATTATTTTCAATCAATAGCAGCTGGGTTGGAATATTCATTTCCTTAAAAGGCACATCAATATCAATCAATTGGTTATGAAACATGGGCGAAATATTTTTCAGGCCTGTATGACCGAAAACAATTCTTGAAACCTGGTATTGATCCAAAATGGGTTGAATTTCTTCAGGACTGATTCTTGGATAAAAATCACGAAGTTTAGCAAGGTATCCCCTGTACCATAAAATTCCTGAAGCCCCAAGCACCTGAAGGGTTAATGAATCATTTTTATAATGTTCGGGGCGTTCGATATAGTTCCTGACAATCAGATTTATCTGCTCAAGTGTCAGATTGCTTTGAGCCAACAGTGGTGACATACCGGCATGAACAAAAAGTATATCATTGATTTTTAATATACTGTTTTTATTCTTTAACCAGCTACCAAGCACAGAATTCCCTTTAAAAAGTGAATAGTAGCTTTGATTGTATCTTCGGGCAAAGAAATAATATTTAAGGTTCAGGTACCTGGTATCTTTTTCAAAAAGCATAACCTCATGATTACCTAATAAATAATGTACCTTACCTCCATTCATTTCTGCCTGTTTCTCGAGATTATAAATCAACCATAATGCTTCCGTGACTTTATCACCGCGATCAACCACATCGCCGGTGAAAATTACATGCCCATGATTAAAAATCCATTTTCCTTTCTGGTCAACTACTCCTGCCTTTTGAAGAATTTCTAACAATCTTTCATATTCTCCGTGAATATCGCCGATCACCAGAATTTTTTCAATACCAGAATATTCCGACGGTTGAGGATAATTATTCTTGAATAATAAATAAATATTTGTATCTCCGTTAATTCCTTTAAAATATGCTAAGGTATCATCAAGCGGCAGCTTAAGGCGGGAAATCATCCTTTTGGTTCTCCTTGTGGCTGCAGAATGAGAATAATACACAATCCGCAGCTGGTTATTTTTTTTATTCCACCAGATATACGGACCATCTGTAAGATTCATTTTTATAGCACTATCGTATGCGGTATACACCAATTCATTGTTGCACAAATTACTATCTGGCATATACCATTTTTCATCGTATTGGGAGAAAAGAGGCAGGCTTAACAATAAAACCCGGCAAAAAACCAAAATTTTAATACCCTTTAACATAATAATTATAAACCCTGTACTCTTTTTAATTGTTTTCGTCCGTTTTTAAAAAATTTCAGCATAAAAATTTTATTTGAAAGCGCAATATTACTCTTTAAAATGATTTTACGGATATTTTTCCGGTTGATTTGCAGTAAATCATTGACCGTTGTGACATCAGGCTGTTTGCCTTCAATCTTCCTGAGAGACCTGTTTTTATCGGGTGTTTTATCAATCAGGAACAAATTTTTAGCCTTTTTATCGTACATGATGGCAGCAAAATCAAAATCATAAGGTATTGGGATAAAATGGCCTCTGGTAAACACAAAATCGGTGTTCTTGCCGGAATAAATATCCCAGTCATTATTACCTATAAGGAATTGAAAAGCAGTAAAAATTTTTAAAGAAGTAGTATCTATATCGGTAAAACGTAACATTTCAGGGTCAACCGGTACAGAACCAGTCCGCTCTGAAAGCAATACAATGGGTTCAATGCATAAAGCAGGCATACGTAAACGGAGCGTATCATCCACATAATCAATAAAAGTAAGTTCAACACGGCTGATTCTGAAACTAAAATCGGTAAGCGCATTATAAATCTTATAAATAACCATTTCACGTTCAAGCAGTTCATCGCTCTGACATGGAGTTATAATTTTTAAACGATCAAACATATTAACTGATTTAAAATCAGGATCAAATTCAATCATCAGCGGAGAAAACCGGCAGTAATCGGGTCGGTTTCTGAAATTGCCCCTTGTCCTGATCTGGATTGGAAATTGAAGATTGCTTTCATTGCAGATCAGTTCGGCATCGATAAGCGGAGCATTTGGGTATCTTGAATTCAGAAGCAAATGAATATGGGTAATAATTGTCCACCCGGCAGTTTGCCTTGCATTGCTGCTGAAAATGTCTGAAATCTGGGAATGAACATTTAATGAAAAGAAAACAACTAATAGAAAACCGCAGCGCATATCAGGATTCAATGCCGGGTGTGCATTTTCACTTTTTCGACAAGCAGGCTCAAATCGATGGGTTTTTGAATATAATCAACCGCACCCATTTTTTTTACTTTTTCATATTCGTCTTTCTGTTCCTTGGCAGTAACAATAATAACAGGGATATTCTTTAACGTATTGTCTTTTTTAATAATCTCAAGAACATCATACCCGCTCATTCCCGGCATCATGATATCGAGCAGAATAATATGCGGAAGCTGTTTTGCAGCAATTTCTATGGCTTTTTTTCCTGAAATGGTGGTAAACACATCAAAACCTTCTTCTTTTAAAAGGCTATCGAGCAGGAATGTATTGGTTGATGAATCATCAACGACCAACACTTTTAATTTTTTTTCAGTTTCACCCATACCCGTAAATATTTTAGCTCAATATATTAAAAAAATGTAAAACAACAATATCTATGTTAATAAACATAAACAAAGGTCAATATTAATAAAATTCAACGAATTAAGAAACTTTAATTTAAAAAAGTGATGGGATGAAACAAAAGAAAAATCAACTAAAAGTGAAAATTACATAAATTAAATTATTGATATATATCATAAAATTTTATGAAACTGGAGTATTTTTTTTAACTTGCCGGATAAATAAATCTGTTCTAAATCTATTGAATATTGCATAATTTAAAAATAAACAGCTATAATATAAGCTTTTAAGATATGGAGGCACAATCAGAAAAGATACCGACGGTTTTTGCGCATCTCACCGATGAAGAATTAGAGATGATATTGAAAAACCGGGTTTTGCTTAAATACCGGAAAGGAGAAAATATTTGCAAACAAGGTTCATTTGCCAGTCAGATTTTCATCATCACTGAGGGTAATGCAAAGATATATATAGAACATCACGACAAAAACCTGATATTAAAAATTGCCGGCGTTGGCGAACTTATTGGATTGCAGAGTATTTTTGTTGAAAATACATTCCTTTACTCTGCCTCTTGTATCGACGACATGATGGTATATTCTATTAATATCCAGATTGTTATGGATATGATAAAAACCAATCCGGTTTTTGCTGCTGAAATAATAAAAATTCTGAATACCGGTATTAGCCAATATTTTGAGCGTTTTATCAGCCTGACTCAGAAACAGCTTCATGGTCGCCTTGCTGATGCCATTTTACATCTTTCAAAACATGTATATAACAGCCAGGAATTTAAATTAACACTTACCCGCAAGGATATTGCTGAGTTTACCGGCATGTCGACTGAAAGTGCCATCAGGATTCTGAAAGAATTTCACAATGATAAAATCATTAATATGGATGGTAAAGTGTTGAAAATTACAAGCATGAAACTGCTTGAAAAGCTGAGTGAAATAGGTTAAATCCATATAGTTAAAAAAAAAAACCACCTTGCGGTGGTTTTTTTTTATTCTGAAACAACTTCAAAAGGCAGATCAAATTCAACTTCACGGTGAAGCTTAATATGGGCTGTATATTTACCCACTTCTTTAATATGATCTTCGTCGATATGAATGCATTTACGGTCAATTTCGACACCTTTTTTAGCAATGGCTTCGGCAATGATAATGGTATTGACTGAACCGAATATTTTTCCGGACGAACTGGTTTTTGCACCAATTTTAATTTCCTTATTGATAATTTTCTCCATCGATTCAATGGCAATTTTTTTCTGCTTTTCTTCTTTAAAAGCTCTTTGTTTCTGGTTTTCGGCCAGCACTTTTTTAGAAGAAGCAGTCGCTAAAACAGCCATTTTTTTCGGAATAAGGTAATTGTTGGCATACCCGTTTTTTACCTTCACAACCTGATCTTTGGTGCCAAGGTTTTTAATATCTTGTAAAAGGATTACTTCCATTGATTGATCTCCCTATAAATTATTTTAACAAATCGGTAACAAATGGCAGCAAAGCCAGATGACGTGCCCTTTTAATGGCAGTAGATACTTTACGCTGGTATTTCAACGAAGTGCCGGTTAACCTGCGGGGTAGGATTTTTCCCTGTTCGTTTACAAATTTTTTAAGAAATTCCGGATCTTTATAGTCAATATATTTGATTTTGTTCTTTTTGAACCGGCAATATTTTTTCTTTTTAATTTCAACGGATGGTGGTGTTAAATACCTGATTTCTGATTGATTTTCTGACATGGCTTATTCCTCCTTTTTATTTTCGGTTTCTTTTTTCAGCGAGCGTTTCTTTTCGTTATACTGAACGCCGTATTTATCAAGCTTAACGGTTAAAAACCTCATAATCCGTTCGTCACGACGGAATTCGGTTTCAAGCTTGCTGATAGAAAAACCTTCGGATTTAAATTCGAATAAATGATAAAAACCGGTTGATTTTTTTTGAATCGGATAAGCCAGCTTCCGGAGACCCCAGTCTTCTTCGTGCACTATCTGTCCACCTTCAGAAGCAATAATGCCCCTGAATTTATCAACCGCTTCCTTCATCTGCTGGGCAGACAAAACGGGATTTGCAATGAAAACGGTTTCGTAATTGTTCATACTGAAATAATTATTAAAATGTTAATTTTTTAAGGCTTGCAAAAATAAGAGTATTTTATTAAAAATCAAACATAAGTCATCGTAAAATAATTTTTATAAAAATATCATTGCATCTGAAAAATTTATTGCATTGATTTTCATTTTTATATGAATATAAAAAAACTGATTAATAACCCCGATAGAAATTTGCTTCTTGTTTATGAAGGTTTTTTTGTAATTTGTGGCAGAAAAATTAAAAACATTCATGGTATGGAAACTTTAAAAATTGACCTTAAAAATCTGGACAACTGCTTTCCCGATCACTTTACCCCCGATCAGGTAGCAAAGGCAAAGACCCTTTTTTATAAGAAACTGGCACTTGAAGCACACCATTATTATAATGGCAAAATGCAAACAGTCCCTAAAGCAGGGGTTTTTGGTTTCAACTGGTTTAACGCATGGTATACACCAGGAGTATCAAGCATATCAACATCTATAAGAGATAATAACGATTTATCGTTCGAAATTTCGAACCGTGGAAACTTTGTTGCTGTTGTAAGTGACTCAACAAGGGTTTTAGGCGATGGAGATGTTACCCCTTCCGGTGGTCTGGGAGTTATGGAAGGAAAAGCCTTTCTGATGAAATACCTTGGCGGTATTGATGCAGTGGCTTTGTGTATGGATAGCCGTAACGAGAAAGGAGAACATGAGGCACAGCGAATCATTGATTTTGTTAAAATGGCACAACCCAGTTTTGGTGCTGTAAACCTGGAAGATATTTCACAACCCAATTGCTATAAAGTGCTTGATACCCTGCGTGAGGAATGTGACATTCCTGTCTGGCATGATGATGCACAGGGCACTGCCAGCGTAACCTTAGCCGGGGTTTATAATGCGCTGAAAATTGTAAATAAAGATATTTCCAAAGTAAAAATTATGATGTTTGGTGCAGGTGCTTCCAACACAACCATTTGCCGGATATTGATTAAAGCAGGCGCCGACCCCTCAAGAATGATTGTTTTTGACAGTAAAGGTGCACTGCACAAGGACCGCAAAGACATTGAACAGGACATTCGTTATTACCCCAAATGGGATATTTGTAAAAAAACAAACCCGCAAAAAATAAATGATATCAATGAAGCATTTAAAAATGCTGATATTTTAATAGCACTCTCTAAATCTGGACCAGATGTTATCAAACCGGAATGGATAAGCCTGATGGCACCTAAATCAATTGTTTTTGCCTGTTCAAACCCTGTTCCCGAAATTTATCCACATGCTGCAAAACAGGCAGGTGCTTATATTGTAGGTACTGGCAGGGGTGATTTTCCGAACCAGGTGAATAATTCATTAGGATTTCCGGGAATATTAAAAGGAGCTCTATGTGTAAGAGCCAGAAAAATTACCGATGAAATGGCCATAGTTGCAGCGAGATCAATTGCTGAATTTGCTGAAAAAAGAGGTATTAACCCTGACAACATTACAGCAAAAATGGATGAAGTGGTCGTATTTTACCAGGAAGCTGCCAATGTTGCCATGCAGGCAATAAAAGATGGCGTCGCCCGCGTTAACCTTACCCATGATCAGGTTTACGAGAAAGCCAAAGCTGATATTACTCTTGCTCGCGATACTGTTCATCAACTAATTGAAACAAACCTGATAAAACAACCCCCAAAGGATATGCTTGAAAAAGCCTTACAATATGCCGTTGACCAGTTAAAATAATTTTCTGAGCCGGAACTTGCATATCATCCTAGTGATCATTGGTTCCGGCTTAATATGCTGAAATTGCACCAAAATATTTTAAATTTTAATACATGAAAATACATGAATACCAGGCAAAGGAATTATTAACATCATTCAATATTCCGATCCCTGAAGGAATTTTTTGCACAAACACCGATGAAGTGATGCTTGCTGTATCACAATTAGGTTTTCCATGTGTTATAAAGGCACAGGTACTTGTAGGTGGCAGAGGGAAAGCAGGCGGTATCAAAATAGTGAATCATGACGATCAGGCAAGGAGTGAATCAGAAAGGATTTTAAAACTTGAAATCAAGGGTTGTAAAGTTGAATCGTTACTGGTAACAAAAGCTATTGATATTGAAAAAGAATACTACCTGGGTTTTATCACCGACAGGAACACCAAAGGGGTTCTGATGATTGTCAGTAGCGAAGGGGGAGTTGAAATAGAAGAAGTTGCACGTGTTTCGCCCGAAAAAATCGTTAAAATACCTATTGATGCTTCCACCGGTATTATGCCTCATCACTGCAGGGAAGCAGGTTTTAGTCTTTTTTCGGATGCCAGCCTGGTGAAACAGTTAATACCTGTCATTCAGAATATCTATACCTGTTATTTAAAAACCGATGCGTCGCTCATAGAAATTAATCCACTGGTGCTTACGCCCGATAAAAAACTAATAGCACTGGATGCAAAAATCAATTTCGACGACAACGCATTAGGTTATCACCCTGAAATTGAGGCTATGAGGCAAGCTGATGAAGATGAGCTTAAAGAGCTTGATGCAAAAGCAAAAGGTTTGACATACATTAAACTTCAGGGTGAAATAGGGTGTATGGTAAATGGCGCAGGCCTTGCCATGGCAACAATGGATATGATTAAATTATATGGTGGCAATCCGGCCAATTTTCTTGACATTGGAGGAAGTTCCAAACCGCAGAAAGTTGTTGATGCTATCCAGATCATTCTGTCCGATCCAAATGTCAAGGTTATTCTAATCAACATATTCGGCGGCATTACACGGTGCGACGATGTTGCAAAAGGCCTGCTTGAAGCGTTCCGTTCCATTAATATCAAGGTTCCGGTTGTTGTAAGGCTGACAGGGACAAACGAAAAAGAGGGAATGGAATTACTTAAAGGTCAGAATTTTATCCTTGCTTCAAGCATGAGTGAGGCAGCAAGAAAAGCTATTTCATTAATTAAACAGTAAAAACAAATGAGTATTTTAATTAATAAAGATACCAGATTGGTTGTACAGGGAATAACCGGCAGAGACGGTGAATTTCATGCATTAAAAATGAAAGCATATGGCACCAATGTAGTTGCAGGTATTTCACCGGGGAAAGGCGGCACAAAAACCGGCAACATTCCAGTATATAATACTGTAAATGATGCAGTAGAAAAACATCAGGCAAACACTTCGGTTATTTTTGTACCTGCAGCCTATGCTGCCGATGCCATTGCCGAAGCATCTGAAGCAGGAATAAAATTGGTTGTTGCAATCACCGAAGGCATTGCAACGCTTGATATTGTAAGAATAATGCCTGTATTAAATAAAAATAAGACTATCCTTATTGGCCCAAATTGTCCGGGTTTAATTTCACCCGGAGAGAGCCTGGTGGGAATTTTACCGGGAAATATTTTTAAGCAGGGAAATATCGGGTTAATATCAAGAAGCGGAACACTTACCTACGAGATTGTCAACCAGTTAACCTTAGCCGGAATTGGGCAGACTACCTGTATAGGAATAGGTGGTGATCCTGTAATTGGCAGCACCTTTATCGACCTGCTTGAGAAATTCAAATACGACGATAAAACCAAAGCCATTGTACTGATTGGTGAAATCGGGGGTGATGCTGAAGAAAAAGCCGCAGCGTTTATAAAGCACGAACTTGGCAAACCAGCAGTGGCATTTATTGCCGGAAGGTCAGCTCCTCCCGGGAAACGCATGGGGCACGCCGGAGCTATTATTTCATCCGGTTCGGGTACAGCCGAAGAAAAAATCAAGGTTTTAAACAATTTGGGCATTCCTGTTGCCAATGAACCGGAAGAAATTCCCGTGCTGATCAATAAAGTATTATAACATTGTTAATCAATCATTAATTTGAAAATAAAATGAAAACCTTAAAAATCATCCTCGCCTCAATTGGTGTATTGATAGCACTTATCCTGATTGTTGCGCTTTTTGTACCAAAAAACAAAACCGTGAAAAGCGATATTGTAATTAAATCGCATGATTATATTGTATTTGAACAGGTAAATAATTTTAAAAACTGGGTAAACTGGGCACCTTTTTTTGAAGAAGATACGGCCATGGCATCAACATATGAAGGACCAGAAAGCGGGAATGGCGCCGTTTGGAAATGGCAGGGTCCCGTGAACGGAAATGGCAGCATTACCATTACAGAATCGATACCTTTTTCAAAAATCATTTCACAACTTGTTTTTATGGAAGAAGGAAAATCTGCCTCCAATTTTTATTTTGACAGGACTGATGGAGGAATAAAAGTTACCTGGTCGATTGAAATGACCAATTTATCGTATCCGGTTGAAAGAATTTTCAGCCTTTTTATGAATGGTATGATGCAGAACATGTTTTCAAAAGGCCTTAACAAACTGAAAGGATATTGTGAATCAATTCCTGTAAAATATTATGCAACGTCCCCGATAGAAAAACCTATTGAAGCACAGACTGCTATTGTTATACGCGATTCGGTAAACACCATGAATATTGGCGAAAAAATGGGAATTGCCTATGGAAAGCTCATGGAAACCATCAGGCAAAACCGTCTTGAAATGGCAGGAATGCCTTTCTGTTTATGTTATGAATGGTGTGAAGGGAAGAACAATCTCATTATCATTGGTTTACCTGTGAATAAAGAAATTAAGGTACAGCCGCCTGTTGAAATGTATAAAATTCCTGCTTCAAACGGAGTAATGGTTTCATATTTTGGCTCTTACGAAAATACAGGATATGGGCATATTATCATAAACAATTATATCAAGGCTAACAATAAAGAAATTACGGGGCCATCAATGGAGGTATATATTACTGATCCACAAATGGAACCAGATCCTGTTAAATGGGAAACCCAGATTTATTATCCGGTAAAATAGCAAATTCCTGAAACAAAAAAAGGATGGCTATAAACCATCCTTTTTTTATGGTGCCCGGAACAGGACTCGAACCTGCACAGGATCACTCCCACTAGTCCCTGAAACTAGCGCGTCTACCAATTTCGCCATCCGGGCATAATAACAAAAAGTGCCCAGGACGAGACTCGAACTCACACGAGATTGCTCTCACTACCCCCTCAAAGTAGCGTGTCTACCAATTCCACCACCTGGGCAATTGCGGCTGCAAATGTATAAATAAAATTGAATAATTTGTATATTTAGTTGTCGAAAATATTCATATTTTTGGGAATATCTCTAATTTCTAAAGAATTATAAGTAATGAACTAAAAAAATGAATTATCTTTTAATCAATTCTTAAAATGTTAATATTATGAATTTTAATAAATTAAGTGCAACATTACTTTTTTTTCTGTTCATTAGCCAAATACAGGCTTATACAGGAGAGGTTGTAAAAGCCATAAAAAGCCCTGGTTCCTTCGTTACCGGGATGGCATTTGATGGCGAAAAACTCTGGGTTGCCGACCGTAAAGCCGATAAAATTTACCAGATTGATACCATTACCGGAAAAGTTTTATTTACCATTGAATCGCCTGCCTATTGGCCAATGGGATTGGCATGGGATGGAAAATATTTATGGAACAGTGACATACGAGGCAGAAGTGATATTGCCGAAAACCTTGATGGCATGATCCATCAGATTGAACCAGCAACGGGTAACATTATTAAAACCATAAAATCGCCATCATCGTGCCCCGATGCCCTGGCATGGGATGGAAAATATTTGTGGGAAGCGGATCATGTTGCACGTAAAATTATCTGTTTCAGCCCTGTTGACGGTACTACCATCAAAAGTTTTGCTTCCCCTTCAAATGATCCCACAGGCATGACTTATGACGGCCGCTATTTATGGATTTCGGACAGGATAAAAGACGAAATTTATATGGTTGATCCGCAAACCGGATGGGTAATTATTGTTGCCGATTCGCCCGGGCCTCATCCAAGAGGGCTTGCATTTCACAACAATTTGCTCTGGATAGCTGATATGCAAACTGACACGATATATGTTGCAAAAACCCGTGATGATGATTTTATTTACCGCAAACAAATGCAAAAACATAGCGTTAATTTTTCGCATGAACTAAAGAACTTTGGACCAGGGAAGGTTATTAATCTTGATGTTTTCCTTGCATTACCACAAAACCGTGAAAACCAGGAAATTTATGGTGATATTAAATTCACTCACCAACCAGAAAAAATCATAACCGATAAATGGGGGCAAAAAACAGCTGTATTTCACTATGATACCCTGGAATCCGGAAAAAGTGCTTTTTCGGAATACATGGTTCGTTTTAAAACATGGAACACAAGGTATTTTATCTATCCTGAAAAAACAGGGTCGCTTGCTTTGATACCTGCTGATATTAAAATGCGATACCTTGCCGATGATGAAAAATACCAGATCAATTCTCCGGTAATCAAAAATGCATTAACAGAAGCAATTGGCAATGAAACAAATCCATACTGGATTATGCGGAAAATACACCAGTGGCTGATACAGAAATTAACCTATGTAATGGATGGTATGTGGGATACTGCTCCAACGGTTATAACCAACGGACATGGGTCGTGCAGCGAATACTCATTTGTATTTATTTCAATGTGCAGGGCTGCAGGATTACCAACAAGATACGTAGGCTCGACATGGATAAAAGGTGATGAGACCAGCATGGATGAAGTATTCCACAGATGGATTGAGGTGTACCTGCCCGGTTATGGATGGGTTCCGACTGATCCGACACATGGCGACCGTGATAATCCGAGAGACCAGGCTTTCCCTGTTGGTCTGGTCAGAAATGCTGCATTAATCACAACCGAAAGTGGTGGAGGATCGCAAACTTTAGTGTGGACTTACAATGCGAATGAAATATTTATAACCCAACCCAAAACCATGATAAACATTGAATATTTTGCCGACTGGGATATAGCAGATTTTTAAAAACGAACAACAGTAGGATAAAAAAAGGCCTGGGGTGAACAGGCCTTTTTTATAGGATAAGTTAATTGATTAACCTTTATAAAAAGGAAAATCGACTACTTTTGCCTTTAACTTTTTATCGCGGATTTCGATAAAAATTTCGGTACCTGTTTTTATAAAGTCTTTTTTAAGGTAAGCCATACCAATTCCTATATTCAGCATGGGGGACATGGTTCCCGAAGTAATTATTCCAATTTCGTTGTTCTGCTGATCAAAAATTTTATATCCGTGACGGGGAATTCCTTTGTCAATCATTTCAAAACCTCGAAGTCTGCGTGAAGTACCATTTTTTTTCTGATCAAGAAGTAAAGCCTTATCAATAAAATCCTTGCTGTCAGTAAATTTGGTAATCCAACCCAATCCTGCCTCGATAGGGGAAGTGGTGTCGTCAATATCATTGCCATACAGGCAATACCCCATCTCGAGGCGCAAAGTATCGCGGGCTGCCAGACCAATGGGTTTAATACCAAACTCTTTACCTGCCTCCATTACAGCATTCCAGAGTTTATCGGCATCGCTGTTGGCTACGTATATTTCACATCCTCCGGCCCCGGTGTATCCTGTGGTTGAAAAAATCACATCTTTAATTCCGGCAAAATCAACTTTTTTAAACGTATAATATTCCATCCCTGTGATTGGGGTTGAAGTAAGTTTCTGCATGGCTTTTAACGCCAAAGGCCCCTGAATAGCCAGCTGACAAATTTCGTCTGATGCATTATATAATTCTTTGCCTACCTGTAATCCCATTTTCTGAGCATTTAGAACACACCAGTTCCAGTCTTTTTCAATATTTGCAGCATTAACAACCAGCATGTATGTTTCGCTGTTAACACGGTAAACGAGAAGATCATCCACTATTCCCCCTTTTCCATTGGGAAAACATGAGTACTGCACTTTGCCATCGATAAGAACAGAAGCATCGTTGGAAGTGATATATTGAATAAATCCAAGTGCTTTTGGACCCTTAACCCAGAATTCGCCCATGTGCGATACATCAAAAACTCCCAGTTTTTGCCTTACGGTGATATGTTCATCTTTAATGCCAGTAGTATATTCAATTGGCATATAATACCCGGCAAAGGGAACCATACGTGCGCCCAAACCGATATGAAATTTTGTAAAAGGAGTGTGTTTAGGATTAGAAGTTTCCATGGAATTATAATTTAAGTTTTCATTAATTAGGCAAAATAAAATAAAAAACTGCTTCGATGAACCACTTCATGTCAATATTTTAAGATACTCATATTAAACTTCATAATATAAATAACTTAACCCAGACATGAATGACATTTATCATAAAAAGAATGCAGCTACATTAAGTATTACATTAAACTCGTTATAATAGGAATAGTGTTGATCAAACATCCATTCCCACGATTTGATTTTTTTTTCTTCGGGCAGTGTCGTATAGATTAATGGTGCAACTGCGGCTGTTTCACCTTTACGGTTAATTCTGAGCTCTTCATATTCCGTAACAAGTAAGGTCTTGTTTTCGGGCAAAACCGATAAATGCTGGTTTTGCAACATAGTTCGAATCTTGCTGATATGATCATCAGAAAATATGTTATAATTTTTTAAATAATCGATCAATAGTGTATCAATCTGGGTTAAAAGATTGACTGAAACAACCATATCAAAATCATGGAAGGAAAAAGTGTGAAAACAAAAATTTTCATAAGCGGGAAATATCCCGTTTTGCATTTTTTTTCTGTTCTGAAAAAAAAAATCTGACAATCCGCATGTAAAATCACATTGGTTGAACTCGATATTTTGGTTACGGTATTTATAAACAATTTCCTTTGGGTGAATAATGTCGAAACAAACTAATTTTTTACTTTTTTTTAAAAGCTCTTCGGTTGGGATATCGAGCAACCACCCTGAACCAAGGAAAGCAATTTTGTTTATCTGAGGTTTATCGCATATTTCGAGAATGGTTTGTTTTGTATTATCAAGATGAGATTGCCAATTGCTGCTTTCTCGCAGGTATCGCTCCCAGATTCCGGCCTGGTCAGTTTTATAACGTAAAGCATGAATATAACCAGGTTTAAAAATATGCCACATCGGGTTAACTTTTATTTTGCAAAATTGATAATGATTTTTGAATAATTTTTAAAGAAGGTAAATTTTAATTAATTTTAAACCCTAAAAATAATCGATTGAAAACAATTACCACCATATATATAATTGTTATATTGCTGCTAATCAACAGCATTGAAATATTTTGCCAGGTTGATAAAACAGAATACAAGAAAATATTGAAAAATGCCAGTACCTATTTTGACAATGAGGAATACAGCAAAGCATTACCCTTATATCTCAAACTCGATAGTCTTCAGTCAGATAGTTATATCAAATACCAGATAGGTGTTTGCTATCTGAACAGTAAATATCAGAAAAAGAAAGCAATACCCTATTTTGAAGCGGCACAAAAAGATAAAACCATTGAAAATCCGGTGATTGTTTATAAAGACCTGGGGGTTTTATATCATCTGGACTATCAATTTGATAAAGCACTTGAATGTTTTAACCAATATAATAAGCTTGCCAGACCGGATGACAAATACCGCATTTTTGTGAGGCGTATGATTGAAATATGCGAAAATGCCAAAATAATATCCGGTAAAAAGGCCAATGTAACCATTGAGAAATTAGGGTATCCGGTGAATACTAACGATGCTGAATTCCGCCCGTTGATTTCGACCGATGAGAATGTACTTTATTTTGTCAGGCAGGAATTTAAAAATATTGCTGAGAATTATGGTTTTGAGCTTACGGGAGTGATACAAACCATTATGGTATCGGTGAAGGAAGATGGATTATGGTCGCAACCCGTCCCGTTGGAATTACCTGTTGTTGAAAATGCTGAACAGATAACCCTTGCAGGATTGTCGCCGGATGGAGAAATGCTGTTTCTGAATATCAAAATTCAGGGGCAGACTGATATATACTATTGCAAACCAATAAATTACAAAAAAGCTGATAAAATTGTTAAATTAAACAACAATATCAATTCAAGGCATAATGAAGGGAATGTAAGTATAACCGCTGACGGCCGTACATTATATTTTTCGAGTAACCGTCCTGGTGGATTTGGCCAGATGGATTTGTACAAATCGGAGCTGGATGAATCGGGAGACTGGGACAAACCTGTAAATCTCGGAAATACGATAAACAGTGCATTCAACGAAGAATCACCCTTTATCCACCCCGATGGTAAAACACTCTATTTCAGCTCTCAGGGGCATAAAACCATTGGAGGTTATGATATTTTCAAATCAGTTTTCAACGATGTTGCAAAAAGCTGGAGTACCCCTGAAAATATAGGATACCCGAATACCACACAAGATGATATTGATTTTGTCCTTTCGGCCAGCGGGCAGATTGGATATTTTTCATCGAGCCAGAATAATCTGCAAAACCTGCTGCATATTTTTAAAATTGACCTCAAATCGTCGATCCCGCTGACGATGGTGAAAGGGAAAATTCTGGCCGGAATGCCTTTAAAACCTGTTGGAGCGCGCATCAGGGTGGTTGACCGGGCCACAAACAAGTATATTAAATATGTGTACAGCCCAAACCCTGAAACAGGTAAATACCTGATGATCTTCCCTCCGGATAAAAATTACGATATCATTGTTGAAGCGCCGGGATTTTTACCCCAGCTGATCAATATTTATATTCCGAATCAAACCTATTTTTACGAATTATTCCAGGAAATTCATCTCATTCCGGTTACGGCACTTGGGAAAGTTGTAGGTGAAGAGTTGTTTGTAAAAAACACTTTTTATGATATATACAGCACTTCAATGGCAGATTCGGTAAGGAAAGCCAACCTCAGGAAGAATGAGAAAGATTATGTAAAACTTTTGCAAATCGTTGAAGATATAATCACAACAACCGACAGCTCGGCGGCCGACATTCTGGGGAAGCAGATACCTCCGACAGGGAAAGATATTCCTGCAAAAAATGCCAATTATGACAAGCTGCTTAAACTGATTGAGCAAGCCATTGAAACGACTGATTCGACAGCCCTGACCCTGCTTGACCAGAACACAGCCTATGACCAGAAAACCGGGCAAACTTTCTTTTATCCGTCTGATAATAATAAAGCAATGTTGTTCCGGACCATTGTGGGTGATGATACCATTTATTCGTCCAAACCGCTTGATACAAAGAGAACCAACAAACCAAACCCATTGGATATTGATTATCAGAAAAAAATGGAAGAACTGCGTGTTGAAAAAGAACCCCAGTATTTCTCGATGAAACAGGTTGATCCATCAAAAAAGAAACTGATATTAACCTTTACAGTTTTCTTCAAAACCGGAAAATCAGACATTGCTCCTGGTTTTTATCAAAACCTTGATGAATTGGTTGCGCTGTTGATGAATAATCAGAATATAGGTACTGAAATTTACGGACATGCCGATACCGTTGGGGACGAGGTATCGAATCTGAATTTATCATACGACAGGGCAAAAAGTATTTTAAATTACTTTATCAATAAAGGTGTGAATTCGCGGAAAATGGTTTTAAGGGGATTGGGTGAAAAAAACAAAATAGAACTGAACGACCACGACAAACAATATGACCGGCGTGCCGAAATTATGGTTTATGAAATATTAGAATAATGGCGGAAAAATTGAGTAAATACTTTTTCTTCAGCTTACTGGCAATGCAAATATTTTGGGCCAGGCTGGAAGTATTTGCACAAAGCTATACCGAATACGAGGTTAAAGCTGCTTACATATTCAATTTTGCCAAATTTATCCAGTTTCCGTCAAAATCGTTTGAAAGCGATAATAGCCCTATTATTTTAGGAATTTATGGCGACGATCCGTTTGGGGAAATAATTAAAAATACATTCAATAAACCGGTGAACGGACGTCCATGGGTGATAAAATACATTAACCAGCCCGAAGCCATAGGCGACTGTCATTTTCTGTTTATTTCGAGGGGCAGCAGGTACGAGATTAACAAAATCATCAATATAACCGGAAAACTTCCTGTTATAACCATTGGCGACAATATCCAGGACTTTTGCTTCAATGGAGGAGTAATAAACTTTACACCGCAATACTCAAAACACCAGTTCGAAATTAATAATGAACTTGCCAGTCAGAAAGGCATATCCATTAGCTCAAAATTACTTATTCTGGCAAAAATAATCAGGAATAATGAAGTTAAGTTTTAACGATATTTCCATCAAATTCAAACTCATCGGCTTGATTATTGTTTCAACCATGGTTGCCCTTATTGCTGCGGGAATTATTTTCTACTTCTATGATAAACAGCAATTTGAAAAATCAACCATACGCGATTTAAAGGTCTTGTCTGAAATTATGGGAGTAAACAACAGTGCAGCCTTGTTTTTTAATGATAAAGGCTGGGCTTTTGAACAGCTGAATTCGCTTAAAGCTGAGAAAAATATTGAATATGCTGTGATTTACAATAAAAACTATGATCTTTTTGCTTTGTTTTCAAAAGATTCGGTTTCGAATTTAAAATATATTGAAACTGCCAGACGCTTTTATAAATCAGATACCATTTTGATAAGGAAAGATTTTTTCCTGGTCTCGCATTCCATCGTTTTCGATAATGAAAAGATAGGATCGGTACTAATTATTTCAGGCACAGAGGAATATTATAAACGCATTGAAAATTTTCTGAATATTATTTTCATTGCACTGCTTGTATCGCTTGGACTCTCGATTTTACTATCGTTGCAATTACAAAGGTTTATTTCAATGCCTATTATGAAACTTGCTCATATTATGCAGGATGTAAGCATTAAAAAGGATTTTTCATTAAGGCTGACCAGCAGGGGCAAAGATGAACTTGGAAAACTTATTCAAGGTTTCAATGTAATGCTTTCACAGATTGAACAACAGAATTTGGTTTTAACCTTAGCCAAAGAAGAAGCAGAAAGCAGTGCAAGGATAAAAGAACAATTCCTGGCAAATATGAGTCATGAAATAAGGACACCGCTGAATGGAATAATCGGTATGGCAAGCCTTGTAAAAGATACCAAACTTAGCAGGGAACAGGCAAAATATATCGATAATATTCTTAACTCATCAAATAACCTGCTGGCCATTATCAATGACATACTTGATTTTTCGAAAATTGAAGCCGGAAAAATTGAATTTGAATCGGAAGAATTTAATTTACACGAACTGGTAGATAAATTGATTACCGATTTAAAAATTAAAATAAATAAAAAAGATATTCAGATTCATTCACAAATCGATGAAGGTATACCCCTTTTGATGGGTGATTATTTTAGGCTGAATCAAATACTGCTTAATTTACTCAGCAATGCCGAAAAGTTTACGGAAAAAGGTAGTATAAAATTATCAGCCAGACCTTTATGGAGGAATAATGAATCGATATGTATCCGTTTTGAAGTTTCTGATACCGGAATCGGAATTCCGTCTGACAAACTGAATACCATTTTTAATAGTTTTATGCAGGCCTCAAACGATACTACCAGGAAATATGGAGGTACCGGTTTGGGGCTCACCATTACAAAACAACTGATTGAGCTGCAAGGCGGGAAAATAGAAGTTTCAAGCAGGCTGAATGAAGGTAGTACATTTTCGTTTAATCTGACCTATGCTATATCGGCAAGAAAAAAATCTAATGTATCAGACCTGCAAAAAGAAAAAACCACTGGTGAATTTACTAAAACAACCATCCCCGATAATCTGGATCCCAAGGCTTATCATATTCTTATCGTCGAGGACAATGAGATTAACCAGCTATTTATTATTGCTTTACTTAAAAAACACCAGTTCCATGTTGACCTGGCTAAAAATGGCAAAGAGGCCATAGCAAAACTTGCAGAGAAGCAATATCATTTAATTCTGATGGATTTACATATGCCTGAAATGGATGGCTATGAAACCACCCGTTATATCAGGCAGAATTTTGATACAGCAACCAATAAAATTCCCATTATTGCATTAACCGCGGCAGCCATTAAAGGAGAAAAAGAAAAATGCCTGCAGATAGGTATGAACGATTATATTTCCAAACCTTTTAAACCTGATGTGTTTTTTGAAAAGATTATCCACTTGCTTACCGGAATGGATTTAAAAACAGACACAGTAGCTGATTTATCATATTTAATAACCATTTCGGAAGGGAATAATATCCTGATTAAAGACCTGATTGAAATTTTTAAATCACAGGTTCCTGAATACATCAGTGAATTCAGACAATATCTTGAAACCCGCAACTGGAAAGCTTTAGGCTCAACTGCCCACAGGGCTAAAAGTTCTATGGCCATGATGGGAATCAGGATCCTTGAAACAAAGCTAAAAGAACTGGAAATATTAGCCAAGAGCGAAGAACAAACCGAAACCTATCCTGAGTATATCTCCCTGTTTGAAGAAATAGCTGCAAAGGCTGTGGTTGAACTTGATGCAAAACTAAAAACTTTATAAACGATGTTTTTATCCAAAAACCACGGAAAAGTAACGGTTCTGCAATTCAGCCAGGAACAAAAAAATCTGACCATGACCATCCGTGAAAAAATAAAAACAGAATTATTACAGTTCATTGATTCAAATAAGTACATCATTCTCAATATGGATGGCATTCAATATATTGACAGCAGCGGTATCGGATCGCTTGTAACCGTCTATCATCATTCGGTTGAAAAAGGCCATATTTTTGCCCTTTGTAGTTTGAATAAAAAGACTTCCGACCTTATGAAAATTACCAAACCTGATACTGTTTTCTCTATTATCCCGATACAACCTCGTTTATTAACAAATATAACTAACAGAAAGTGAAAACATTAATTAAAGTCGGAATAATTCTGGCAATTTTTGGATGGGCAGACAAAAATCATGGATATGCACAGTCAATGACGGGAAAAGCATTTAAAATTCTTTGGTACAACACTGAAAATCTTTTTGATACAATAAATGATGTATCTGGTGGCGATGATGATTTCACCCCTGATGGAAAATTGAAATGGAACAGCCAGCGCTACTTTAAAAAATTATCCAGCCTTGCTGAGGTTATCAGCCTGGCTTCGGATGGCGGATTTCCTGCAGTTATTGGCCTATGTGAAGTAGAAAATAAAAATGTACTGGACGACCTTGTAAAGCAAGACCTTATTAAAAAGGCAGGTTATGCAATTATCCATCATAACAGCCCTGACGAGAGAGGCATTGATGCTGCACTGCTTTACCGGCCTGAGATTATTACCTGCATGAATGAAAAAACCATTCAGGTAACCCTTGACACTTCTGATCGTACGCGTGATATCGTTTACTTTAAGGGGAAACTGCCTAATGGCAGCCTGATTCATATTTTTGCCAATCACTGGCCTTCGAGGCGTGGTGGTGATGTAGCTTCGGAATGGAAAAGAATTAAAGCGGCATCGATCCTGAGAAAAGCTGTTGATTCAGTGCTTCAGGCTGAAAAAAATGCTTCTGTTTTCATCATGGGTGATTTCAACGATGAGCCCGGTAATAAAAGCATCAGGGAAGTATTAAGGGCAAACAACGACAGCAACAGTTATAATTTCCTCTATAACCTGATGTGGGAAGATTTTAACAATGGCTCAGGGACCCATTATTATATGAATGACTGGAGCATGCTTGACCAGATGATCGTAAGTCAGCCTCTCAGGGACGAAAAATCAAAAATCCGGATAAAGGATCGCAAAGCCACGATTTTTAAACCAGAAACAATATTGTATCTCGACAAAAAAAACAATGTGTACTGCCCTTCAAGAACCTATGCAGGAGATAGATATACAGGGGGTTACAGCGATCATCTGCCGGTCTTTATCGATTTGATTTATGAATAATGTATGAAATTTAAACTTGTTTCCGATTTTCAACCCACCGGAGATCAACCTGATGCAATAAAACAACTTTCTGAAGGAATTCAAAATAATACCAAACACCAGGTATTGCTTGGTGTCACTGGCTCCGGAAAAACTTTTACCATAGCCAATGTAATTGAACAGGTACAATGCCCTACGCTGGTACTTAGCCATAATAAAACCCTTGCAGCCCAACTATACAGCGAGTTCAAACAATTTTTTCCGGAAAATGCTGTAGAATATTTTGTTTCGTACTACGATTATTATCAGCCGGAAGCATATATCCCATCTACTGATTTATATATTGAAAAAGACCTGACCATCAATGACGAAATTGAAAAACTGAGATTAAGGGCAACATCAGCCCTGCTGTCCGGCAGGCGTGATGTAATTGTGGTTTCTTCTGTATCGTGTTTGTATGGCATAGGTAATCCTGATGATTTTTACAGCAATATCACCCGTATCAAAAAGGGTCAGATTATTTCGCGTAATCAATTGTTGCGCAGACTTGTCGATAGTTTATACACCCGGAGTGAAACCACTTTTGACCGGGGTACTTTCAGGGTAAAAGGCGATACCGTTGATATTTACATGGCTTATGGCGAGGTGGCTTTCAAGGTGCTGTTCTGGGGAGACGAAATTGATGAAATTTCTTCGATGAATCCGGTTTCGGGGGCCATTACAGAACACCTGGAAGAAGCAGTAATCTATCCGGCCAACTTATTTGTTACTACGCAGGAAAGAATTAACAATGCTATCAATCTGATTCAAAACGATATGACCGGGCAGGTGGAATTCTTTAAAAGATTGGATAAACCCATAGAAGCAAAACGGATTTATGAAAGAGTAACCTACGACCTGGAAATGATAAAAGAACTGGGACATTGCCCGGGAATTGAAAACTACAGCCGTTATTTTGACGGACGTGAGCCAGGGACAAGACCTTTTTGCCTGATTGATTATTTTCCGAAAGATTTTCTGATGGTGGTTGACGAAAGCCATGTAAGCATACCCCAGATACGGGCTATGTATGGTGGCGACAGGTCGCGTAAGGAAACGCTTGTGGCATACGGGTTCAGGCTGCCTGCAGCGCTTGATAACCGTCCACTCAAATTTGAGGAATATGAAGCCATTATTAACCAGGTTATTTATGTGAGTGCAACACCGGCCGATTATGAGCTTGAAAAATCAGAAGGCGTAATTGTTGAACAATTAATCAGGCCAACAGGGCTTATTGATCCTGCCATCGAAGTAAGGCCATCGCACAATCAGATTGACCATCTGATGGAAGAAATAACACAAAGGGTTGAAAAAGACGAGAGGATATTGGTTACAACCCTGACAAAACGTATGGCGGAAGAACTGAGCAAATATCTTGCAAAATCAGGGATACGCTGCAGTTACATTCATTCTGACATTGATACCCTTGAGAGAGTTGAAATAATGGACGGATTAAGGAAAGGTCTTTTTGATGTCCTGGTAGGCATTAACCTGCTAAGAGAGGGTCTGGATTTGCCGGAAGTATCACTGGTAGCCATCTTAGATGCTGATAAAGAAGGATTTCTCCGGTCAGAAAGATCACTCACACAGACAGCAGGGCGTGCTGCCAGGCATATTCATGGAAAAGTGATTATGTATGCCGATAAAATTACCGGATCGATGCAGCGGACTATTGACGAAACAAACCGCAGACGTGAAAAACAAATTAAATTCAATGCTGACAATAACATAACTCCACGTCCTATTGTAAAATCGACAAAATCGGCATGGCTAACCGATGAACAACCTGCCGGAAAAGCTTACATTGAACCCGATGGAATTAATTTTGCAGCCGATCCGGTGATGGGATATATGAATCTTGCCCAGATTGAAAATCATATCAAAACGCTGAAAACAAAAATTGAAAAAGCCGCTAAAAATCTTGATTTCACAGAAGCCATCCGGTTGCGGGATGAATTATATGCCTTGCAGGACTATGTTAAAGAAAAAGAGAAATCAAAATCCTAATGGGTTCCTGGCAGATTAAAGATAAGATTATATCGTAATTTCGGAACAACACTCATCACAGGGATATTGGCGCTATGCATGACTGTTGCTGCAAATGATCCGATAAAATATTTAACAATTTCAACTTGCTGGTGGGTGGTAATTACAACCATATCGCTGTTATGCGAATGAATATAATCAATCAGTCCATCGGTTGGATTGCTGCATTTGACAATTTCTCCGTCACATTCAATTCCGTGCTGCTTAATAAATTTCATTACCTGGCTAAGCTGCGATTTTAACCGACGCATGATGGAATCGTCATCGATGGTGACCATGGAAACAATCTGAATGGCCGAATTAAAATTTTTTGCCATATCAACGGCATAAACCACTTTTTCCTTCGTTTCTTTTGAAAGGTCGAGTGGCAACGCAATGCTGTTTATTTTACCCGTTTTGCAAGGTTGTTTAAGGGTTATAACAGGGCAGGTTGCCTCGCTTACAATACGCAGTGCATTTGTACCAATAATTCTTTTTTTAATATTATCGGCCGTACTTGTTCCCATAACAATAAAACGGGCGTGTAATTTCTCCGATATTTTTAAAATAGTATCGCAAAGCCTTCCTTTTTCGACCATAGGAATAACCTTGACCTTCTTTCCGTGCAGAAAATCGGCTGCTACCCGTTTCAGGTGCTCCTTAATACGGTTAATATAATTTTTCTGTTCTTCCTGTGTAAAGACTTCCCACACAGGGTCAACCCCTTTAATGACATGCAATAATACCAGATCTGCGTTAAAACTGTGCGCCAGGAAGCAGGCATATTCGAGGCCAAAAACAGCCTTATCGGAAAAGTCGACCGGAACCAGGATACAATTTGTTGACGGATTCATATTTTTTAGGTATTTTTGAAATTCAATTATATGAATAAAAAACAAAAATAAGAAATATGAATCAATTACAAGCATCGGAACTCATTTTAAATCATGACGGGAGTATTTATCATCTCCACCTGCTGCCTGCGCAGGTTTCTGAGACCATTATTTTAGTAGGCGATCAGGGCCGTGTTGGTGAAATATCAAAATATTTTGATAAAATTGACGTAAAAGTTCAGAACCGTGAATTTCTGACCCATACCGGTGAATTAAGGGGAAAAAGGATTACCGTACTTTCAACCGGCATTGGTACTGACAATATTGACATAGTTGTAAATGAGCTTGATGCTTTGGTTAATATTGACCTGGCAAACAGAACCCTGAAAGAAAAACATACTACTTTGAAATTGGTCAGAATTGGAACTTCAGGAGCACTTCAACCCGATATTCCGGTCGACAACCCTGTTGCCAGCTTCTATTCATGCGGTTTTGACGGTTTGCTGAATTTCTATGCCGGTCGCGAAAGTTTTAACCACGCCGAAATGGAAAAACAATTTCTTGCCCATACAAATTGGAACCCTTTGCTGGCTAAACCCTATTTTGTGAAATGCTCTGAAAAACTTTTCAACCAGGTAGCTTTTGACATGATTCACGGTATAACCATAGCTGCTCCTGGTTTTTACGGACCGCAGGGCCGTGTTTTAAGATTACCGCTGGCTGATCCTGCACTGAATGACAAAATAGCTGATTTTAAATTTAATAATCTGAGATTCAGTAATTTTGAAATGGAAAGTTCGGCCATATACGGTCTTTCAGCACTTCTCGGCCATGAATCACTTACCGTGTGCAACATAATTGCCAACCGGATGCGTAAGGAGTTCAGTAAAGATTATAAAAAGTCACTGGAAAAAATAATTGTTACTGTTTTAGAGCGTCTCATCACAAAATAGCATTTTTGGATGGAAAAATCAGAAATCCGGTCATTGATTGAATTGCTTGATGATCCGGACATTTTGGTATATGAATCGGTTAAAAAACATCTGATTGCCATTGGGATTCCGGTAGTCAGGTATCTTGAAAAATCATGGGAAAGTTCTTACAACGATCTGGTGCAGGAACGGATAGAAGCTATTGTACACCAAATACAGTTCAACGATACTTCAGGGCAATTAAAAAAATGGGCTAATTCTGAAACCAAAGATATCATTTACGGTGCTTTTCTGGTTGCAAAATATCAATATCCCGATCTGATTTACGATGATATAAAACAAAAAATCGATGTAATCAGACAGGATATCTGGCTTGAGCTGAATGATAACCTGACAGCACTTGAAAAAACAAAAATCATGAACCACATTCTGTTTGATGTTCATGGATATTCAGGCAATTTCAAGAATATTTTTTCTCCGCAGAATTCCTTTCTGAATACCGTACTCGAGACCCATAAAGGAAACAGCATATCGCTTGCCCTTATTTATGCAGGTATAGCTCAGCAACTTAACTTACCGATTTATGGCATTAACCTGCCAAAAAATTTTATTCTTGGGTATCTTGACACCTATTCAAATCCTGAAGAAGCCGAAAACGAAAAGGATAAAATTCTCTTTTATATCAATCCTTTCAGCAAAGGAATTGTTTTTGGCAAAGCTGAAATACTCCATTTTCTTGAAACGCAGAAAATTGAAGCAAAAGATTATTTCTTTACACGATGTTCAAACATCGATTTCATCGACAGGCTCATCTCTTCACTTATTGATGCTTATGAGAGATTAGGGTACATGGAAAAAGTGAATGAACTTGAATTGCTCGCAAAAGCGCTGATATTAAACAAACCATGAGAAAGCACTTTGATCAGGGAACATCGGGAATTAAAATATAAATAAATATCATTTCAAATAGATAAATGCCATCTGAAAACAATAAATAACAAGGAATTTCTTGCAACATACTGGATGGAGAAAATGTTTTTTTATTATATTTATCAAAAATCGATAAGCTGACCAGGTAATGGAAAATATTTACCAGAAAATAATTGATTTACAGAGGCAAAATATTAAGGCAGCACTTTGCACCCTTGTAAGCACTTCAGGAAGTACGCCCAGAAAATCAGGTTCAAAAATGCTGGTTACTGCCGACGGCAGTATTTTCGGAACAATAGGAGGAGGCATTTTTGAAAAACAAACCATCGGGCAAGCCATTAAATGTATCCGTGACGGTGAAAGCCTGCTGTTTGAATATATACTCACACCAAAAGAAGGAATGGGTTGCGGAGGAAAAGCCACAGTATTTATTGAGCCATTGCAAGAATCACCCCTGCTGATCATTTTCGGAGCCGGGCACATTGGAAAGATGCTGGCAAAGATGTCGGTACAGTTTGACTTTCATCCGGTTTTAATTGATAACCGGCCATCATTGACTGAAAATTTTACAGTTGAAGGTGTGGAATTGTGGATAGGCGATGAAACAGAAATGATAAACAGGATCAATTTTAATGCCATGCCCTATATTGCCATCATGACTTCTGACCATGAAGCAGATGCCAGGATTCTGGCCGGTGTTATCCATAAAAATTATCAATATCTTGGTGTGATAGCCAGCAAAGCAAAAATAGCCTCCACCAAAAAGAGTCTTATTGAAAACAAACTGGCCACCGCCGATCAGCTTGAAAAAGTTAACTGGCCTATCGGAATTGGAATACGTTGTGAAACACCGGAAGAAATTGCCCTTTCTGTCATGGCAAAAATTATAGATATCAGACGTTCCACTTAAACAATGATAAAACTACTGTCCATGCCTGCAACAAATCATATCATTCAGTTCTATCACGGAAATCGCTTTACAGAGCTTGACCTTTCGGTGTATAATCTGTCACCTACCACAACCGTTTTAAAATACCTTCGTGAAACGTTGCACGAAACAGGAACAAAAGAAGGGTGTGCCGAAGGTGACTGTGGCGCATGCACCGTAGTTATTGCCGAATCAGACGAACTGAACCAGTTGCATTTTAATGCCGTTAATTCATGCCTGATGTTTTTACCACAACTACATGGCAAACAGCTAATAACGATAGAGAATATTGGCAATGAAAACGATCTTCACCCTGTTCAGCAAGCGATTGTTGAAAATAATGCCAGCCAGTGTGGTTTTTGCACACCAGGTTTTGTAATGTCGCTTTATGCCTTGTATAAAACACCCGACGAACTGGATGATGAATCGATAAAGGCAGCTACCGCAGGCAATCTATGCAGGTGTACCGGCTATAAATCGATCCTTACAGCAGCAAGGCAGGCTTTATCGGGTAAATCAACCGACTTCTTCAGCGAACATGAAAGATCGGTTGCCTCTAAATTAAATGCTATACTTGAAAATCGTCTTCCCCTCTATATCGAAAATTCAGGGAACAAATATTTTGTGGCAAAAACCCTTGACGATGCCCTTGAATTTATTAAAAATAACCCCGAAGCAACCATTGTCAGCGGATCAACCGATATTGCACTCAAAGTTACAAAAAAACATGAACGCATTCCTGTTATTCTTGATATCAGTTACATCAGTGAATTAAAACAGATAAATGCCACCAGCAAATCAATATACATTGGGTCTGGGGTTAATATTGAAAATGTCAGACGTTCGTGTAACACAGCTTTTCCTGCATTGTCTGAAATGCTGAAAGTATTTGGATCACAACAGATCAGGCATAAAGCAACCCTTGGTGGCAATATCGGATCAGCTTCCCCCATTGGAGATACACTTCCTGTTTTAATGGCTTACGATGCTTCGGTAATACTGGTATCAAAACAAGGCGAAAGAAAAATTCCCATCCGCAGTTTCATCACTTCGTACCGGACAACATTGGCTCTTCCCGGAGAATTAATTAAAGGGGTAGAAATTAATATCCTCTCACCGGATATTAAAGTTAATGCATTTAAAATTTCAAAACGCCGGCAGGTAGATATCAGTACGCTGAGTGCTGCATTCAGACATAATATTGACAGCAACAACATTATTAAAGAGTTTGATGTATGGTATGGAGGAATGGCTGCGGTTCCGAAACATGCCTCACTGACCTGCGAATTTTTACGCGGAAAACTACTGACACCGGAATTAGTAAAAGCAGCCATGGAAAAAATCGCAGGGGATTTTGTACCTATATCCGATGCCCGTGCCAGCAGCACTGGCAGATTAATCATGGCTAAAAACCTGTTGATGAAATTCTTTAACGAAATACTAAATCAAAATAAATGAGAGAATTAGCACACGAAAGCGCTATTTTACACGTAACCGGAAAAGCAATTTATATCGACGATATGCCATTGCCTGCAAATAGCCTTTACGGACATGTGGTATACAGTAAAGTAGCCAATGGGACAATTCTTGGTTATAATATTGAAAAAGCAAAAAGACTTCCTGGTATTCAAGCCATTTTGAGCTGGGAAGATATTCCGGGTGAAAACCAGATGGGTCCTGTTGTTCACGATCAACCTGCCTTGGCAGGCCATCATGTAACCAGCATTGGACAAGCTATTTTCCTGATTGCTGCCGATGATGAAGAAACAGCGCTGGCAGCAGAAAAACTGATTGAAATTCAAATGGAAGAATCAGAACCGATATTGACCATTGAAGATGCTGTAAAAAAAGGAAGTTTACTACAACCGCCAAGAAAAATTGCATGTGGTGATGTTGATAAAAGCCTTGAAGAATCAGAATTTACCATTTCAGGAACATTAAAAACAGGTGCCCAGGAACATTGGTATCTTGAAACACAGGTTTGCGTTTGTATTCCAGGTGAATCGGGACAGATGACAGCATACAGTTCAACGCAAAATCCGGCAGAAACACAGGCTATTATTGCTGAGGTACTGGGAGTGCCCAAAAATCAGGTGGAAGTAATTACCCGACGGATGGGAGGTGGCTTTGGAGGAAAAGAAACAGAAGGCAATCACATAGCTGCCTGGACAGCTCTGCTGGCAAATGCTACCAAACGGCCTGTAAAAATAAGGCTATCGCGCGACGACGATCAGATTATGACTGGTAAAAGACACCCGTTTCTGACACATTACAAAGTGGGTTTCAATAAACAAGGCCTGATTAATGCCATTGACGTTGAACTCAATTCAAACGGCGGAAATGCTACCGATCTTTCAATGGCAATCCTCGAGCGAGCAATGTTACATGCCGAAAATGCCTATTATATTCCCAACATGCGTATTATTGGAAAAGCATGGAAAACCAACCTTCCATCCAATACTGCCTTCAGGGGGTTTGGCGGACCACAGGGTATGGCGGTAATGGAAACCATTATTGATCGTATAGGTCGTTTTTTAGGCATTGATCCACTTGAGGTCAGGCTTAAAAATTTTTATGGAACTGGTACATGTAATGTTGCCCCTTATGGCGAAATTGTTGAAAACAACAAGCTTTTCCAGATTTACGATAAAATTAACGAAACTGGTTTATATCAGAAAAAAAGAAAAGAAATAGAAGAATTTAACCGATTAAACACCTGTCATAAAAAAGGATTAGCACTGACTCCTGTAAAATTTGGCATATCATTTACAACCTCTTTCCTGAATCAGGCCGGTGCGCTGGTAAATATTTACAAAGACGGAACAGTTTTGGTAAATCAGGGAGGAACGGAGATGGGTCAGGGCTTATATACTAAAATACAACAAATTGCAGCAAAAGAACTTGGCATTGATATCGGTCATATTCTGGTGAATGCCACTGACACTTCCAAAGTGCCGAATACTTCTCCGACAGCAGCTTCATCGGGATGCGACCTGAACGGAATGGCAGTTAAAAATGCCACTGACAAACTAAAAGAAAGGATAAGCAAGATCGTTGCCGCAGAGATGACGAAAAACCATCCGCAAAAACCTACATTACCAGAAAATATCGGATTTTCAAACAACCAGGTTTTTGACAAGCAAAATCCTGAGAGAATAATGGATTTCAAATCGGCGGTGATGCTTTCGTATTTGAAACAGGTAAGTCTTTCGGCAACAGGATATTATGCTACACCAGGCATTTATTTTGACCGCAACAGCGGGCAAGGCCGTCCTTTTCATTATTATGCTTTTGGAATGGCTATGTCAGAAGTGCTTGTTGATTGCCTGACAGGAAACACCCGTATTTTGTTTTCAAAAATTCTGCACGACACCGGAAAATCAGTCAACCCCGGCATCGACATCGGGCAGGTTGAAGGAGGTTTTATCCAGGGCATGGGATGGGTTACAAGCGAAGAATGCCGCTACGACAGCAAAGGCAACCTGCTGAACCACTCGCCCGATACCTATAAAATTCCGACCATTGATGATATTCCTGCCGAATTTATTGTTGACCTGTTGCCCGAAGCACCTAACCCGGATACCATTCACAACAGCAAAGCAGTGGGCGAACCTCCTTTTATGCTTGCGTTCTCAGTTTGGCTGGCTATTAAAGATGCTATATCTGCAGTCGGCAACCACCAATATGAACCAGATTTTGAAATTCCGGCCACCCATGAACACATTGTATTTGCTATTGAGAATATAAAAAATAAGATGCAATCCTGATCAAAAACCGCAAATCATTACATCCCTTAAAAAATAATTTTACAATCGTACAGTTATCATTACATTTGCAGGATTAACAGAGGCATAATATTTGTAATTAAATAATCATTACTGACCATTTATGAACAGAATTTTATTTTCGTGTATTGCATTGGTAATTATGTTTATATCATGCAAACATACTGAATTTGAAGATATTGACAAACAGGCGGTCAAAGACAGGGCAATCATACAACAATATTTATCAGATCATCAGTTAACCGCCGATACTACTTCAGAAGGTTTGTTTTATATCATTCATGAACCAGGAACCGGTATTACCCGCCCTGACAGATTTTCGACCATAAAAGTTTTTTATTCAGCATATTTTCCTAACCAACACAAATTTGATTCAACCACTACCACACCCCGTACTTTCCAACTTTCAAAATCGCTGAAAGGATGGCAGATAGGAGTACCATTGATGAAAAAAGGGGGAAAAGCTACTTTGTTAGTACCTTCAAGGCTGGGTTATGGCACCACTGGGTATACAACCAAAGTATATGACACCATTGACAACCAGGTAACTTCGCACGACACTACCATTATCCCATCCAATGCCGTGTTGATTTTTGATATTGAACTGCTCAGTTTCACCACTTTAAAATGATAAAAAATATACTATTCATTTTATTGCCGGTCATTTTTGCTGCAACGGTTGTTAAATCACATCCTCTTCATTTAACTGTCACCAATATAAGTTATTATGCTGAAAAACGAACCCTGAGCATTTCCATTAAAATTTTCAAGGACGATTATCAGACAGCTTTGCAACAGCATTTCAACCTGAATGTTTCATTAGATCAATATATTACCCTCGATTCATTATCGCGCATTTATATTTCGGAGAAATTTGCGGTGAAATATGGCAAAAAACCTGTCCGGCTTAAACATCTGAAAACTGAACTTACCAGTGACTCTATCTGGTTGTATTATGAGGTAAAGTTAAAAAGGACGGCAAAGACCATTTCGTTGGTGAATAATTTGCTTAATGAATTATACAGCGATATGACCAATCTTGTAATTTTTAGTAATTTTATCACTGAAACAGGATTAAAATTCGATTCCCAAAATCTGATCCATGATCTTCAGCTTCAATAAAAAAATACGCTTTATAAACAGGTCTGAAAAATTTTTATCTGTTTTCCTGACCGGAATTCTTGTTTTTATTCTATCCTTTCAGGGTTATTCAACCCATAACCGTGCCGGTGAAATTACCTACAAACAAATATCACAGCTCACTTTTCAGATAACAGTCATTACCTTTACCAATACCAAACCCACCAGTACAGGCCAGATACCTGCAGACAGGCCACAGCTTGAGGTCAGATGGGGAGACAATACATCTACCACTGTAAACCGTAACCGCATTGAAGAATTACCTGATTATTACCGAAAAAACACCTATATTTCAAACCATACTTTTCCGGGCGCAGGCACATATGAAATAGTGGTTGAAGACCCCAACCGCAATGAAGGAGTTCAGAATATTCCCAATTCAGTCAATGTGGTTTTTTCTATCCGGACCATCATGCAGATAAATCCCCAGCTTGGATACAATAACACACCGGTATTGCTGAATCCACCGGTCGATAAAGCGGCAAAGGGGAGAATTTTTATCCACAATCCAGCTGCCTTTGATCCGGATGGAGATAGTATTTCTTATAAACTTACCCCATGCAGTGGTGAAAATGGCCAGCCAATTCCGGGTTATTCATTACCTCCTGCCTCACACCGGCCGGTATTTATCAATGAACGGACGGGTGACCTGATCTGGGATTCTCCCATTAATATTGGTATTTATAATGTTGCAATTCTGATTGAAGAATGGAGGCAGGGTATTAAGATCGGCGAAATTGTCAGGGACATGCAAATTGAAGTGTACGAAGCATCAAACCGTCCGCCAGTCATTAATAACCTTACTGCATATTGTGTCACTGCTAAGGACACCTTACAATTTAATGTCATCGCTACCGACCCGAATAATGACCTGATTACACTTTCAGCAGCCGGCGGACCTTTTATTGTCAATAATCCGGCCGTTTTCAACACCATTACCGGGCACAGTCCGGTTCAAAGCACTTTCACCTGGAAAACCGATTGTTCTCATGTCCGGATTCAACCTTATATGGTTGTTTTTAAAGCAGAAGACAACAACGACGAACTGAATCTTGTTGATCTTAAAAATGTCAATATTTTGGTTCATGGGCCAGCTCCTGAAAATCTAACCCTTACTCCCACCAATAATTCTGTAGCATTAAACTGGTCTCCATCGGTTTGCACCGAAATAAAAGGTTATAGAATTTACCGTACATCCATTCCGACCGGTTATATTCACGATTCGTGTGTAACAGGCGTACCCGGTAATATTGGTTACGGGCTTGTAAAAGAACTAAATAATCCAAATGCTGTGCATTTTATCGACAACAACGATGGCACAGGGCTATTGCAGGGTTACCAATATTGCTATATGATGACTGCCTTTTACGCCGATGGCGCTGAAAGTTACCCCACACCGGAAACCTGCACCGAACTTGTAAGGGGGGTACCGGTACTGGTCAATGTCGATGTTTTAAAAACCGATAGTTTACGTGGCAAAATAAGGCTGGTCTGGGTTAAACCGGTCGTGATAGATTCTGTTGCCACTCCCCCGCCCTTTAGTTATAAAATATCCAGATCTGTTGGATACTGGGGGGCAAACATGACCTATGTTGCAACCATAAACAATTTCAGCGATACGGTATTTGTTGATAGCATGATCAATACTTACAAAAATCCATATTCATATAAAGTTGAATTTTATGCCTCTAACGGATTGGTTGATCTTCCAATGATTGCCTCATCGGTATTTCTCGAAACGAAAGGTGAAGATAACCGCGTTTTACTTACCAGCCGTTACAATGTTCCATGGCAGAACCAGGCATTTATATATTATCACTACAATCTGCTGACGCACACCTATGATTCAATAGGCTGGAGCGAAACCAACCAGTATATGGATAATAACCTGAATAACGGTGATTCCCTCTTTTACAAATGCCTTACAAAAGGACAATACGATCTGGATGTATATCCAAAACCTTTGTTGAATTTTTCTCAGGAAAATTTTGCCATTCCGACCGATACAGTACCACCATCTAATCCAGCTATAAAGGTAACCAGCGATTGCGACAGTATTTATAATATCATCCGTTGGGAAATGGTACCGGAAGATCCGGAAATTGTTCAGTTTTTAATATATTATACCCCTTCCTTAAGTCAGAATTTATCGTTACTTGCCACTGTAAGCGCAGGCCAGCCTCATCTTTTCAAACATTTTCCGCAAGCTTCCATGTCGGGATGTTATGCAGTAACCGCAGTCGATTCGGCAGGGAATGAAAGCCCGATTGACGGTACAACCTGTGTTGATGTATGCAAATATTACGAGTTGCCGAATGTTTTTACCCCTAATGGCGATGAATTCAATCCTTTGTTTATCCCGGTAACACCGCCCGCCATGATTGAAAAATTTGTTGAAAAGGTAAATATTAAAATATACAGCCGGTGGGGCAACCTGGTATTTGAAACCGACGATAAATATATTAAATGGGACGGGCATAACAAGCAAACGGGAAAAATGGTTGCCGATGGAGTTTATTTTTATGTATGCGATGTTTATGAACGCAGGCTTAGCGGATCAGAACCCAGATACCTGACGGGATTTATTTATGTTTTTTCTTCAGGCTCGAAATAATTGACCTCCTATGAAAAAGATATACAAATTAATAATTATCAACCTCTTGTTTTTGACATTGAAAGGCATTGGTCAGCCTGCCGATACACTTGCTTTGATCAGGGCATTTGAAAAACTACATCGATGTGATGATTTACAGCTATTAATGAGTAAAACCTCCATAGACGGAAAAAGCAAAAACCTTAAAATTGCCGGATCGGCTTTACTAACCTGCGGATATTATGAACAAGCATTGAAATGTTTCATCCGACTCAACGAAACTGACCCTAAACAAGGATTGCTTGAATCTGCACGATGCTATGCATTATTAAACAAGGAGCAGGAATGTCTTTCTTATCTTGCAAAATATTTGCAATTGTCCGATAAAAAACGCCCGGCTGAAATCAAGCTTGATCCTTCATTTTCATCGATAAGCAAAACTGCGGGCTGGGAAACATTATGGAAAACAGAATGGTATAACCGTTACGAGATGATGCTGGCCGATGCATGGTACGAATTCGACAATCATCGCAACCAAACCTCGCTTGAAATACTTGAGAACCTGTTAGAAAAGCGTCCGCGTATGCATAAAGCATATGTACTGAAAGCCATGATATTTGCCTGCGACAGTAATTTTACAGCAGCTACCGGTGCCATGGACAAAGCAATTAAAAACAATAGCAAAGAAGCGCAGTATTACAAATTACGCGGACAATATTATTATAACCAGAAGAAATACCACAAAGCTCTTGCTGATTTTAAGACTGCATCAACCTATGATGATTCCGATCCTGAAATAATTCTGAACCTTGCGGAAGCATTATTTAAAACCGGGAAAATGGATGATGCCACAGAAAAAATTGAGATTTACCGACATTTTTTCCCCGATGATATTGATGGGCTGATTGTTGCAGCGAAGATATACTTTCAGGCAGGGAACCAGTTAAAGGCTATGGAAATGCTTGGAAAAGCAATTCTTAACGAGCGTTATAATCCTGATTTATACATAATGCGTGGGAAGATATTTTTTGAATCCGGAGCATGGGATTACGCCGAAAAAGATTACTCGATGGCCATGGATTTTATTCCCTATCAACCTGATTTATACTATATGCGTGGATTGTGCCGTATTGAACTTAAAAACCGTAAAGGAGCCTGTCTCGATTTTGCCAGGGCACGCAGGTATGGGCGTATTAAAACTGACGAAGAACTACGTAAATATTGTCTTGACTGCCTGGAAGAAGTAGAAAAAGCAGCAGGCCTGTAAGCCGGGTTCTGTATCCCAAAAGAGATTTTCCATCATTTATCTGGTTTTGCCATTGCTGACAAAATCGTGCGGCCTACCCTCTCCGGTTCACCGTAATGATCAAAACGGGCAGCTCTGTAATATCGGTTGACCGATATTTCCGGAGTTTACATGGCCTTACAACCCATGGAGTGTACGGCAGGTAATGTCGCCATTACTGCCGGTGAGCTCTTACCTCGCCTTTTCACCCTTATCCACCAGTGGCGGACGGTTATTTTCTGTTACACGATCATACCCTTGCGGATATCTTCCTGTTAGGAAGCATGGTGCCCTTTGTTGCCCGGACTTTCCTCCCTGTGCAAGACACAGGGCGATGGAACAACCTGCTGACCCCGCAAAGATACGAAAAAAGAAAGCCCGGCTTAAAAAAATGACAATAAATGTGATTTATAATCAATTTTTCTTTACCGATAAAACATATGATCAATAAGAAAGATTATTTTTGTTGAATTGATGAAAAAAATGAAACATCATAATAACCATATAAAAAGCGTTAAAACCAGGCGAACTGAAAAGACGAATCATTTCAATGCCAGGCCACTTCATTTTATTGATGCTATCAGTGAAGCCATTGGTATTGTTGATGAAAACGAAAAATTTATTTTTGCCAACAAAGCGGCATGCAATATATTTGAAACCGGCAATAAATCACTCACAAACCGTTCATTATCAGAATTTTTTACCCCAGAGAATTTTGAATATATCAAACAGCAAACCCAAAAGCGGAAAGCCGGTGAAGCAAGTATGTACCAGATTCAGATAATCACAGGCAAAAAGAATGTCAAAACCATCAAAGTACATGCCATACCCCATTATATCAATAATCAGTTTGCAGGTGCTTTTGGCATATTTAACGAGCTTCCCGATGTAGCCGTATTGCAGGAAAAACGGAAAATTATAGAACATCGTTTTGAAAAACTGGTCGAAACCATGAACGAAGGTTTTGTGGTTACCGATGCAGAATTCAGGATAATTTATGCCAATCCTGTTTTATGCAGCATGGTCAGATGTGGTGTTCATGAATTACTCGGAAAATCGATCAAAGAGTTTATTCACATTCAAAACCAGGCGCAGTATAAAGAACAAACCGAAGAATTAAAAAAAGGACTCAAATCGTATTTCAAAACTGAATTGGTTGATGCAGACAAACAATTGATTCCTGTAGAGATTAATGCCTCGCCGTTGATCCTGGAAAACCGGCATTTCAGCGGAGCAATTGCAGTTGTTACCGATGTAAGCGAACAAAGAAAAATTGAAAAACAGCTGGAATCAAGCGAAGAGAAATTCAAAACCATTATGGAATTACTTCCGGACACTGTTTCAATCATCGACCGTAATTTTTCCTTTACCTATCTGTCACCATCCTCACAATGGATAATGGATTTTAGCAGTGATGAATTGACAGGGCAAAATTTTGCAACCCATATTCACCCCGATGATCGCCAAAAAGCTATATTGATGCTGCAGAAACTGGCTGATAACCCTGAAGAATCAATGCTGTTCAGGTTCAGGTTAAAAAATAAAACAGGTGATTATCATTGGATTGAAACTATCGGGAAAAATTATTTTTCCAACGATGTTATCAATGGTATCATATTAATTTCAAGAGTTGTTGATGCACAGGTTGCCGAGCGGATTGAACTTGAACAATACCTCGAAAAATTATCACATCTGGCTGCTTCAAAAGACAAGTTCTTCTCGGTAATGACGCACCAGATGATAAACCCTTTTAACAGCCTCATTGGTATTTCTGATCTGCTGTTGAGAAATGCAGGTACTTACCCGGTAAAAAAAATCCAGCAATTTGCCGAAATCATCCACCACAGTGCAGTCAACGGGTTTCGCATGATTGAAAATATTCTTTACTGGAGCAGGCTGCAAACCAACCGGCTCGATATAAATATTCAATCCTTTGACCTTGAAACGCTTTTAAATGAATCTATTAATTCATTAAAAAGCGATGTACAAAAGAAAAAAATCACTATTCAGACTCCTGATTGCCAAAAACTGCATGTTTTGGTTGATAATGAAATATTTACCATTATTGTTAAAAACCTCATCTCAAACGCCATCAAATATTCGCATCAAAATAAAATTGTTGATATCCAGGTCAGAAGGCAAAACGGAAATGCTGAGATCCATTTCAAAGATTATGGCGTTGGTATCAGTCAGAAAAATCAGAAAAAAATATTTAATCCCGATGAGATCTTTTCTACCGGGGGCACTGCCTTTGAAACCGGAACAGGAATGGGATTAATTTTATGCAAATCGTTTGTTGAGAAACTTAACGGAAAAATCTGGTTCGAAAGCAAAGAAAATGAAGGTAGTTGCTTTTCTATTGCCATTCCATTTGATTTACAAGATAATATAAAATAATTTATTTGATCGTTTTTACTCCATAGTTGTTATGCTTTTCAACTCTTTTGCATTTTTCATTTTTCTTCCGGTTGTATTTGCTATTTATCACCTGTGGCTTATTGATAAAATACGTTGGAGAAACTTATTTCTGCTGGTGGTAAGCTATATTTTTTATGGCTGGTGGGACTGGCGTTTCCTGGGATTAATTGCAATTTCAACATTAATAGACTACCTGGTTGCCCTTCAAATTGAAAAAACAGGAAACAAAACAAAACAGAAATGCTGGTTAGCCATCAGTCTTGCAGGAAATCTTGGCATGCTCGGAATTTTTAAATATTATAATTTTTTCACCGGATCGTTGATTCAATTGCTCGATCCATTGGGTATTCATTTAAATGCATTTACAATAAACGTTACCTTGCCGGTTGGCATTAGCTTTTACACTTTCCAGACCCTGAGTTACACCATTGATGTATATCGTGGTAATATGAAGCCAACAAAAGATATGGTGGCTTTTTTCGCTTATGTCAGTTTCTTTCCCCAGCTGGTAGCCGGGCCCATTGAAAGAGCGCACAATCTGCTACCGCAGTTTTTTAAGGCTCACTATTTTCATTACCATTCAGCGGTTGATGCCGTCAAAAGGATGATATGGGGATTTTTCAAAAAAATGGTCATTGCCGATACGTGTGCCATTTTTATTGAACCTGTTTTTAATCATCCTGAAGGGTATGGCGGCCTGATGCTGCTTACCAGCGCAATTCTCTTTTCTATTGAGGTTTATTGCGATTTTTCGGGCTACAGCGACATTGCTATCGGCACGGCACAACTGTTTGGTTTTAAACTGATGGAAAACTTCCGCACTCCCTTTTTCTCGACCACTGTAGCCGAATTCTGGCGGCGATGGCATATTTCGCTGACTACATGGTTCAGAGATTATGTCTATTATCCGCTGGGTGGAAGCAAAGGTAATCAGATAAAAACCCTGTGGAATATTTTTATCGTTTTTCTCGTCAGCGGTTTATGGCATGGTGCCAATGCAACTTTTGTTGTTTGGGCAATATTCATTGTCCTATCTTATTATTTCGACTATTTCACAGGGCAAAAGCATAAAAAATCAACCCATTTTATAAATAATAACCCTGTTCCTTCACTGAAAAATATTCCAAAAATGATTTGGGTCATGATGGTCTTTTCCCTTTCCATGATTTTTTTCCGTTCGCCCGACATCAGCCATGCTGTCAATTACTTTAAAAATCTTTTTAACTGGCCGTTTCGAAATAATATTCCGGGTTTCAGATTGCAGGTAAATGATAACCTGACACAGTTTTTTATGCTGCTGTTTTTTATAGCCCTGATGTTTATTATTGAATGGGTTAACCGTAACCAACGGCATGTTTTCGATTTCAGCAGGTATACGGGTAAAAAAAATACTATATTATTGATTTTCATTATTATGTCCATTATTTTCTTTGGCAGGTTTAATCATAATTCCTTTGTATATTTTCAGTTTTAATACCCTATGAACAAATTCGTTAAATATATTATTTGTCTGTTATTACTGAGCTGTCTCCTATATTTTTCTGTATTAATGGGTGGTGTATTGCTTCATGGGTATTATAACCGGATTCCTAATTTACGAACCTATACAGGCGATCTGAGTCACAGCCTTATAAGGTTTAAACAGGCTGATACACTTTATAAAACGGATATCCTGATTGTTGGCAGCTCAAAGGCTTATATGGGATATAATCCGGAGATTTTTTCAAAATCGGGCTTCCGGGTCTTTAACATGGGAAGCAGTAACCAAACCCCTTTTAATACCTATTTTATCCTTAAACATTATTTACCACGCCTGAACCCCGATCTGGTTATTATGGATATTTTTTACGAAACTTTTGATAACCGCTATCTTGCCGAAGGGACTACCGATATTATTACCAACTGTAAGGTTACTGGCTGGACAGCCGAAATGGCAATTAAAACAATGAATATGAATGTCTGGAATTCATTTTTAATGCATTGTTTGAAAAATGTATTTTTTGGTATGGAGAATGATTCTCAGCGTGAATTTGAAAACATCAGTTATTATAAGAACGGTTTTGTCGGAAATAATACCACCAGACCGGCTGATACGGCGATATTCAGACCAGCATTGAGTTATGCCATTGATGATGAGCAAATGAATTACCTGGAAAAAACCATCAGGTTATGCAAAGAACGCCATGTAAAAATCATTTTGGTCACCAGTCCGCAAAGCAGGTATTATGCTGAAAATGAAAAAACAAGACATATATTCCATAAAGGAATTAAAAGAATAATCACAAAGTATTCAGTTGATTATTACGATTTTACAAACATGAAGATTGACGAGCGGATTGATTTTGCCGACTCTCATCATCTGACTCCGGCGGGTGTTGAAAAATATAACAATCAGGTAATAAAATATATTACCCGGCAACATTGAATTATGGGATCAGGGCTTTTTCTGAAATGCTCCATGTTGTATCGGGTTTTGGCCCCATGATGAAGGTAAGGGTTCCTCCCTGTTCAATATCACGGTGCAGCAAAATAAGCTTATTCCATGTTTTACCATTCAGTAAAATCTTCTGGATATAACGGTTTTCAGGGGACAGGTCTGGTGCATCGATGCAGAAATTTCGTCCATCAGCTAACTGTACCAGGGCATGCCTTACCATAGGCTTCCCGATCACATAATAACCTGATGCAGGGCACACCGGATAAAAGCCCAAAGCAGTAAAAATATACCATGCCGACATTTGCCCGCAATCATCATTACCGGTAAGGCCGTCAGGTTTTGGTTTGTATTGTGAAGAAAAAATGCGGTCAAGCCAATCCTGCGTTTTCCAGGGTTGTCCGGCATAATCAAAAAGATAGGGAACATGGTGCGAAGGTTCATTGCCGTGTGCATATAACCCGGTTAGTCCGCTGATATCTGATACTTCATCCAGATCGCCGGGTTTTGGTTTCAGAAGAAACAAACTGTCGAGTTTTGAAGCAAATGCATTTTTTCCTCCCAAAAGCCTTACCAGAGCAGGTATATCATGCGGAACAAACCATAAATACTGCCAGGCATTGCCTTCGGTATAATCGCCCCAGTATGCAGCTTTCATGGCATTAAAAGGTTCACGGAATTGTCCGTTACTCAATTTTGCCCTGAAAAATTTCGTGGTTGAATCAAAAATATTATAAAACGAATTTCCACGGCTTATAAAACCGGAAGCATTACTGCCTTTGCCCATGGTCGATGCTGCCTGCGCTATGCACCAGTCATCATAGGCCAGTTCAAGTGTTTTGCTTACCGATTCGTTTTCAAGATCGGCCGGTACATATCCAAGATGTCGGTACATTTCAAGATGGTGGTACTTATCATTTCCGGCAGTAGTAATCATTGCTTCCATGGCTTTGTTGTAATCAAAACCGCCATGATTTTTTACGATGGCATCGGCAATCACCGGAACGGCATGGTAAGCTATCATACACCAGGTTTCAGATCCGTTAAGTGGCCAGACAGGCAGTAATTTGTCGGTGTTTTGATTGAAATGTTCCAGCATGCTGGTGATTATATTCATATTTTGTTCAAGATTGATAAGTGTTAATAAAGGATGTAACGCCCTGAAAGTATCCCAGAGCGATAACACCGAATAATTTACAAAGCCGTCTGATTTATGCACCTGCTGGTCAATTCCGCGATATTCACCGTTAACATCCTCAAACAATGAAGGTGCAATTGCTGCATGATACATCGCCGTATAAAACATCTTCATCAGGCTGGTATCTTCATCAATGCGGATCTTTGACAACTGATAATTCCATTCGTCATGAGCATATTTTCTGATCTTTTCAAAATCCCAGGTTTTCAGTTCAGCCTTAATATTGTCAAGTGCATTTTTACAACCTACGGCCGAAATGCCCACCTTAACCAACAGTGAATCGCCCGGAAGGGTGTTAAAAAACAACACCCCCTGAATATCTTTCCCCGAGACATCGGTTTGACTTTGGTAGCGGTTTTGATTATTGGTTACCAGTATTTTATCCCGGTATATTTGCTTTTTGCTAATTTTTGCCGAAAAAACAGCTGCAAAATACACATAACGCAAAGGAGCCCAGCCCGACACTAAATGATACCCGGTTACTGTTGAGTCGTTTTCAATTCGCAGGTTTGACCAGATAATCTGGTCAGTTGGTCTGGCTTTTCTGATAACATGTTTCATATCAATAATTACCCATCTGACGGTATCATTTGCGAAATGATACCGATGCAATCCACACCTTTTGGTTACTGTCAGTTCAACCATTACCCTGTTATCGATAAGATTTACAGCATAATAACCAGGTGATGCCACTTCCCTGCTGTGGCTGAAACCTGACCGGTAACCGTTTTCAGGATGCGATGGTGTACCAGGTTCAATAAACATTCTGCCGCATGAAGGCATCAACAGGATATCGCCAAGGTCAGGGCAGCCGGCTCCGCTTAAATGCTGATGACTGAACCCGATGATGGATGAATCTTCGTAAGCATAACCCGAACACCAGTCCCATCCTTCGGTACCTGTATCCGGACTAAGCTGAACCATTCCAAAAGGCAGTACTGCGCCGGGATATGTGTTGCCTTCGCCTTTGGTTCCGGTAAACGGGTTGGCATAGATGGTATAGTCTTTATCGGGCGTTCTGACATGATTGGAACTGCATGAATACATAGCAACGGCGAAAAGACAAACCACTATTGTTTGTAAAACTGACCTTAGACTGATCTCCTGAAATCGTTTCTGCATTTTAAAGACGCTGAATTTTAAAATCTGAATTTTTTAATCAAACAAATATACCAACTGCTACTGAAATAAAAACAGAAAATAATCCGTTAAATCAGATTTCATGTTGATCCGTTAATTTCATCAGGATTCGTGAAAGCTCATAAAAACCTTCAGCATCATTCACCTTATTATGAAAATGAACTTCAAATACCGGTTTATCCTCCATCGGTTTATCTTTTATTAATAACGGGGCATCCTCTGCAATGCAACAATTCATCCTGTTGCAAAATTTTTCAACCAAGGCTGACCACCTTCCGGAGACTTGTATTTTTACACTGATTTTATAATTGGGTAAAGGAATAAAATCGCCGGTGATATTGTCAATTTTAAAATAACTGTTATCAAAAACATTACTTAAAAACCCTTTCCATGTAAGGTCTTCGGGAGCGCCCTCCACAATTTGGCTATCGTTGATAAGCCATATATTATCGGCAAATTGCATGGATAAACCCAGGTCGTGGGTTGAAAAAATGATGGTTTTCTTTTTATCATGAGCCAGTTTACGCAACACATGAATAATTTCATAACGGTTCAACTGGTCGAGATGCGAAGTTGGTTCATCGAGCAGAAGCACAGGGGTATCCTGTGCAAGGGCACGTGCAATCATAATCCGCTGCCGCTGCCCGTCACTGAGCTGGTTTATTTTACGGTTCATCAGGCCGGCAGTATGGGTAAGTTCAAAACTTTCTCTTATGACCCGGTGATCAGATTTCGACAGGTGACCGGTTAAATCCAGGTATGGATACCTTCCGAGGGCCACCAGTTCGTAGCAGCTCATATAATTCACATACACCGGTTTTGCAGCAACAAACGATAATTTGCGGGCAATTTCCATGGCAGATAGCTGATGGATATTTCTTCCTTCCATCATCACTTCACCGCTCAAAGGAGGAAGCAATCCACCAAGTGTCATCAGCAATGTGCTTTTTCCCGAGCCATTTATTCCGAGTAAAGCAATCAATGAACCTTGACGTGCTGACAGATTAAGTTGGTTTAATACAGTAAATTGTTTATTTACCCCGGTTTTATATCCCGAATAAAGCAGATTGGTTGAAAGGACAGGTATTTGATTTTCCATACAAAAATTATGCTTTATTACGGTCTTTAAATATGATCCAGATAATGACAGGAATACCTGTGAGGGCAGTAACCGTATTGATGGGCAATATCAGGCCATCGCCCGGAAGGTACGTCAATATATCACTGAATATCATAATATCAGCGCCCAGTAATACCGATACCGGAATCAGTATCTTATGGTCTGAGGTACCAAAAAGCATGCGTGCAATATGAGGGACAACAAGCCCCACAAAGCCAATGGGCCCGCAGAAAGCAGTAATACTTCCCGTTAAAATGCTTGTTATAAAAAATATCAATGCTCTTATTTTTAAAACAGGCAGGCCTGAACTTCTGGCATATGTCTCGCCAAGCAAGAGCAGATTTAATGCTGTTGCCAGGAAATAAGCCCCGATAAGAGCAATTGCAGTAATCATTGCAAAAAAAGGTATCTGTCCGGCAGTAACGGCTCCCAGGCTGCCCATTGTCCAGATAACATACGATTTAAGGGCACTTTCGGGTGCAAAATATTGCAGCACATTTATTAACGCTGTAATAACACTATTGAATAAGATACCAATGATAAGCACCGACACGATATTACCAATCCTGCCGGAAATAAGAAGAATGAGCAACAAAACCAGTGCAGCACCTACCCATGCTGATATTAAAACAGGAATCTGTGAATAAACAGAGAAATTACTGAGGGCAAAAACACTGCCAATACCCATGGTAGCAAGCGCCACACCTAATCCTGCCCCTGCACTTACTCCCAGCACGTATGGTCCTGCAAGCGGATTGCGGAAAACTGTCTGCATTAAAAGGCCACTCACCGATAAAGCTGATCCGGCAAGGATGGCCGTAATCAGTTTTGGAATTCTGAACTCAAAAAGAATAAGGTGAAGGTTTTCAGGCAACGAAGAAGGAGAAAACAAGGCAAGGATCAATTGCCGGAAAGAAATAAAATGGTTGGCAGCCAGCAAATCAAAAATTGCAAACAGGCACCCTGCAATAAAAAGAAAAACAAAAAGAAATATTCTACGCTTATTCCACATTATTCCTGCTGATAAGTTGTTTGGACGGATTTTTTAAATTCAATAATCTTTTATAGCTCAATCCAAAAGGAGTATCGACAACCTCACCAGCTGCAATGACATTATGCGATACTGTTTCGGGGTTCTTTTCGGGGTAAACCAGTATTAAATTAAAATCGGGAAACTGAACAGGAACAGATTCAACCCATTGGTTGTATGCTTTATCGTATATAATATTTTCACGCCGGGTGTTTACAATCAAAGCCAGGTCATTTTCCTTAAGGTTGCCAATATATGCATCAAGATCTCCTGCTGAATGATATTGCTGAATTTTATTGACCGAAGAAATCAATGATTTTACTTCTTTACTTTTTTGTTTTTCCGCTGTGTTTTGGGTGCATAACAAAACAACCTGTTTGCCTGAAATAATGCCGGTTAATTTTTTTGAGCAGGTATAGAAAACAGGATCTGATTCAAATTCAGGGGGTATGATAAGCCAGATTTTTCTGACCGATGGATGAGGGATTGCCATGCGGATAAAAAATATATTCTGATTCAGGTTTTCAAGTAAAGAATGATGTAAATCCTTAAAAAGATGATACGAAGAATGAGGTTGAGCCGGCCAACCGATGATTACATCAGAGGCTATCATCTCTTTGGCTGCCCTGATAATACCATCTGAAGGGTTAATGTCGATACGTACAGCAGTGATATAATCCATATCACGTGCCAGCGCCATTGGTCTCAGTGAATCGAGAAAAGCCCTGGATTCCGAAATTTTGTGGTCGGTATTTTCCTGGTCACTGACTATGGCAAGTCCAATGAGGGGTTGTTTCAGTTCACGATTATGAATAATCATTCCAATTTCGAGTAACCTGCCGGCGGTATTTGGATTAGCAATTGTAATCATAGTGCGACCGGTTGCTCCAGGTTTTGGGATATTTTCACTTCCCTGCAGAAGGGCAAGTTTACGTCCTGCTTTTTCGGTATAATACGCACTTATTATACAAGTGACAAGAATCAGAATTAAAGTGCCGTTTAAGATTTCAACCGAAATCATTTCCCTGTGATAACCAATGGTGATAATAGCAAGTGTAGCTGCTGCATGCGATGAACTTAATCCAAACAAGACATTACGTTGCAAAACAGAAAGCCTGAAAATCAACTGGCTGAACCAGGCTGCAAACCATTTACTGATTAATGCATGTATGGTTAAAACACCGGCAAATAAAACTGTAAGATAGCCGCCAAAAATAACCGAAGGGTTGATAAGCATTCCGACACCGATCAGAAAAACCGGTATAAACAAGGCATTACCAATAAATTCTATTCTTCCCATTAATGCCGAACCTGCCGGAATTATCCGGTTAAATACAATGCCTGCCAGAAATGCCCCGATGATGGGTTCAATACCCGATAGTTTTGCCATAAAAGCTGACACATACACGATGGCAAGCACAAAAATAAATTGCAATACCTTTTCTGTTTCGGCATGCCTGAAAAACCAACGGGCTATCCGGGGAATTATAAAAAAAATGACAAAAAGTGCCATTAATGAACCAAGTGTTAACCTGATCCAGAATATTAAACCTGTTTGCTGGCTGACAGAACCAGTCAACACAGAAAACAACAACAAAACAAGGGTATCGGTGATGATGGTTCCTCCGATGGCCATGGTAACAGCGGGGTTTTTTGTAATACCAAAACGGGCAGCTATGGGATAAGAAACCAGTGTATGTGTCGAAAACATGCTTGACACCAAAACGGAGGCAACATAATTGAGTTGTAAAATATTATGGCATATAAAAAAACCTGAAACGAGGGGTATTAAAAATGTGAGCAATCCGAATGAGATACTCGGAATTTTTGAAGTTTTTAACCTCACCAGATCAAGGTCAAGACCTGCCAGAAACATGATGTATAATAAACCTGCCTGGCCAAGGACAATAATAGAACTATCGCGGTTCAAAATATTAAAGCCATAAGGCCCTGCAAGCATGCCGGCAATAATGAGCCCGATGAGTGAAGGGACTCTGAGCTTTCGGAAAACCAACGGTACTATTAAAATGATAAGCAGCAAAACCAGGAATGCCATTACCGGGTCTTTCAACGGCATTTCAAACAGATTTTCCTGCATAGTTTTCTGATTTATGTTCAGGTCTTAAAAATATAAACATTAACCCAAATTCCGTCAGGAAAACGATCAAATTTTACAATTACAGGAAGCTGATTTCAAATGCCGGTCAATGTTTACTTTTTAGGCATTTTATATCCTTTCTGCTTAGCCATTTCTTCAAGTCGTTTCTGGAAATTGGATTTCTGCACAGGCTTTTTTTCGGCAGCTGCCACTTTTGCAAGCAGTTCTTTTTCATCAACCATGCGGCGCATTATTACGGTCTGAAGTATCGTAATCAGCAACGACAGGAAATAATAATAACTCAGGCCGGATGCATAACTATTGAACCACAGGAGCATCATTACAGGCATAAAATAAATCATAAATTTCATACCGGGCATTTGCTGCGGTGACGAAGATGCCTGGTCGCTGACCCAGATATACACAAAATTGGTAATGGTCATCAGCAGGCAGAATAAACTCACGTGGCTTCCATAAAACGGGATAGTAAAAGGCAGGTCAAGAATGGAATCATACGAAGAAAGATCGTGTGCCCAGAGAAAACTTTCGTGACGTAACTCGATGGATGATGGGAAGAAATTAAACATGGCAATCAGGATAGGCAACTGCAAAAGCATCGGAAGGCAACCACTCAGTGGGCTCACACCTGCTTTTTTGTAAAACGCCATAATGGCCTGCTGCTTTTTCATGGCATCTTCGGGTTTCGGAAATTTTGAACCTATTTCATCAATGCGTGGCTTCAGCACTTTCATTTTGGCTGTTGACAGGTATGATTTATAGGTAAGCGGAAACAACACAATCTTTATAATGATGGTCATCAGCAGAATAATAATGCCGTAATTTTCAATCACTTCACCAAGCCAGTTAAACAAAGGAATAACAGCAATACGGTTTACCCAACCAAAAATACTCCAACCCAGTGGTATCATTTTCTGCAGGTCGTAACCGGTTTTTTTCATCGTTTTATAATGGTTTGGTCCAAAATAAAACTGAAGATGAATGGTCTGGTCTGCCTTGTTCAGGTAAGGGAAAGCCATTTCTGAGGAGCAAATCCTGAGCATTGACTCATCATTTTTGACTTTTGAGGTTTTTACATCGGCATTCTGAATGGGGTCTTTAGCAATGAGTGCCGAAGAAAAAAACTGTTGCTTGTAGGCAATCCATTCCATCCGGTTGGGTATATTTTTACTTTCTGCATCCGAACGGCTGCTCAGGCTTTCCACTTCGTCCTGGTAATGTTTAAAATACACACCCGAATTATCCTGTTCCCATTTATATCCTTTTTCGAGCCGTGGTAATAAAACATCCCAGTTAAGGGTGATAAAACTTGAAGTTCCGGAAATAAAATGATGAAGGTTGATCAGTCTGACTTTAAAATCAACAAGGTATGAATCTTGCTGCAAGGCATACTTGTATTCAATACCCGAATTATCGTTAATCATTGCCCTGATGGTAAATACCACCGACGAATCATTTACAGTATTTTCAACGGGTGTAAAAAACAGCTGCGAGGTAGAAATCATGCGGTTACGGGCAAAAAAATTAAAGGAGAATTTATTGGTATCGCCCGTAAAAATTACCAACGGAAGTGAATCGTACCGTTTATATTTTTTCAGTTCAACTTCATAAACCCTTCCGCCCTTCGATGATATTTTAAGTTTTAATAATTCATTTTCAAAACGATATAATGTATCTTTTCCCTTCATGGCCTGGGCAAATACCCCGTATTTTTCATCCAGGTTTTCATTATCATTTTTTTGTACCTGATTATTTTTTATATCATTTTTTTGAACCTGGCTACCGGTATCGGACTGGGCCATAGCCTGCAACCTGAGCAGACTATCCTGCATACGAACCATTTTTTCGCGTTCCTGTTGCGAGGGAGCTGTAACAATGCTGTAAACCACTAAAATTACACCAATAAGTATAAGGCCTAAAACTGAATTTCTATCCATTGTAAATGTTTTAACTTTTTATTCCAAAGCAGCTTTGACAAAATTGATAAATAAAGGATGCGGATTGATAACAGTACTTTTATATTCAGGATGAAACTGTACGCCAACAAACCAATGGTGCGAGGCAATTTCAATAATTTCAACCAGACCGGTATCGGGATTGATGCCCGAAGCAATCATACCATGTTGTTTGTATTGCTCAAGATACTGATTGTTAAATTCGTACCTGTGACGATGACGTTCAGAAATCTGCTGGATTTTATACGAGGAAAATGCTTTAGTACCTTGCACCAGATTGCATGGATAAGCTCCAAGACGCATGGTGCCACCTTTTTCAAGAATGCCCTTTTGCTGTTCCATTAAGTCAATTACCGGGTAAGGAGTTTTACGGTTCATCTCACTTGAGTTGGCACCCTGAAGCCCAAGTACATTTCGTCCAAATTCAATGACAGCACATTGCATTCCCAGGCAAATTCCTAAATACGGTACATTTTGCTCACGGGCAAAACGAGCCGCCAGAATTTTACCTTCTATTCCCCTGGAGCCAAAACCCGGAGCAACAATTATGCCCTGAAGTCCGCCAAGTATTTCTGAGTAATTCGATTCAGTAATTTTTTCGCTATGAATCAATTGAAGGTTTATGCGCGAATTATTTACCACACCGGCATGATTCAAGGCTTCTATGATTGATTTATAAGAATCGTGCAATTCGACATACTTGCCAACCAGTCCGATTTTTACATTTTTTTTCGGGTTTAGCAATTTATCAACAAATTGTTTCCATTGTTTCATTTTTGGCTCCTCCCCTTCGGGTAGTCCCAGTTTCTGAAGTGTAATCAAATCGAGTTTTTCTTTGTGCATCAGCAACGGCACTTCATAAATGGTTGAAACATCGATTGATTCGATTACAGAACTAATACTGACATTGCAGAACAAAGCAACTTTCTTCCTTATTTCATCGGTAAGTTTATGCTCTGTCCGCAACACGAGGATATCGGGTTGTACCCCGTTTTCGAGCAGTGTTTTTACCGAATGCTGCGTAGGTTTTGTTTTCAGTTCTTTTGCGGCATGCAGGTAAGGTACCAATGTCAGGTGAATGACGATACAATTGCCCCCCAGTTCCCATTTAAGCTGCCTCACGGCTTCAATATAAGGTAGCGATTCAATATCACCCACTGTGCCACCAATTTCTGTAATCACAATATTAAATGTATTGCGGTTGCCCAGCAGTTTGATGCGCCTTTTTATTTCATCGGTGATGTGTGGGATTACCTGTACGGTTTTTCCCAGAAAATCGCCGCGTCTTTCTTTTTCAATGATGGTCTGGTAAATTCTTCCCGAGGTGATATTATTGGCCTGTGATGTTGGAACACCCAGAAAACGTTCATAATGACCCAGGTCAAGATCGGTTTCGGCACCATCTTCGGTTACATAGCATTCGCCATGCTCATAAGGATTCAACGTTCCGGGATCGACATTAAGATAGGGGTCAAGTTTTTGGATGGTAACAGAATATCCCCTGTCCTGTAATAATTTAGCAAGAGATGCAGAAATAATTCCCTTACCTAACGACGATGTAACACCACCTGTTACAAAAATATACTTTGTATTTGACACGGTTGTAATATTTTAACAAAACTGCAAAGTAAACCAATATACCCGAAAAAATCCACCATTTGGAATAAAAATTTCCAACATTGTTTTAAAAACTGAAATTGACTCCAAGACTCGGCATAAACGGAAGCTGGTACACTTTCTTATGCTTTATGCGGTCATAATAAAACATATTCTGGTAATTATATGCATTGGTTATACTAAGCACCGATTCTAAGCGGCTGTTTTCCGAAATTACCCATGTGTATTTGAGACTCAGGTCAAGTCGTTGGTAATCGGGCAGACGACCGGTGTTGATGTCAGCATAAATATACCCAAGATCGCCATTGGCAGTGGCATAGTTGAAAAAAATATTGGTAAAAGGAATCATTTCATAATTGCCCTTGATTTTGGTAAACGGGAAACCCGATCCGTAATTAAACCTTGCATTGACTTCCCAGTTCAGATCTTCGCCAAAAGTAAATGATGCCACCAGGTTGATGTTGTGCCGCCTGTCGAAATGAGGGGTGTAGGTCTGAAGTACAATTTTATTCTGGTTGTTCATGGCTTCAGCACGGTTATGAACCCATCCCATGGAATAAACAATCCAGAAATTGATTCGCCGGTAATCGTATTTTAGTAAAAAATCAACACCATAGGCATTTCCGTCTTCCACAATAAAATCTTTTTTCAACATATCGGGTATCTGGCTGTTGCTATAGGTGTCGGAGAATATTTTTTTCCGGTTAAGCGAAGTCAGCTGAATATTTTTTTTATAATATCCTTCAATATTGGCCGTGAGGCGGTTCGAAAGGTCATATTCAATGCCCCCTACAAGATGGGCCGATTTTTGAAGGTTGGTGGTAACATCACGGTCACCGAATTTTTCCTGCAGGTTTTCAGTCCCCGATAAAAATCCGACAAATAAATTGACCACATCGCGGGTTGAGGTGGAAGAGATTAAATTCTGCGAATAAAGGCCTGCCGACGACTTGATGCGAAAACGATCAGTTACAAGATATTTAAACCCAAGACGTGGTTCGGGTGAAAACTCGCTCAACGAAGCATAATACTGTAACCTGAAACCTGGTTCTATCAATATTTTACCCAGATTAAGTTTCATTCTTACATATCCGGCTGCTTCGGTGGTATTATCTACCTGGCTGATAGTCTGGTTAATATCATTAACATAATTAAAATCAGTGCGGTAGCCCAGCAACTCAATGCCGTATTCAAGTTCGTGGGGATTGAGAAAATAAAAGAAAGCATTGGAAACGTTGAACCCGTTAATAAGGCTCGAATGTGGCTTTTGATCTGAAGTTTCAAGGGTTATGAGATACGATGAAAAAGATGAATTTGATCTGATGAGGAATTCTGATCCGGGAGGAACAGCCACAATATTCATTCCGAAACCGTTCTGGTTCCAGTGCAGGTCTTTTACCTGGTTGTAATGCCTGACATTGTCCCTGAAATTGAAACCGAAAAGGTTAAATTTTGTACCGCTGGATGTATTCACCGACAGTTTCCCGTAAAAATCGTTGTAGGTGAAAGGCAATCCATCGGCATTGACATAAGGATAAAGCTGTTTGGATGTCCTGTCGAGGTAAGAGGTTTTAAAAGTCGTTATAAAACTGATATCAGGCTGGTTGGCCTTTTTTGATTTAAAAATCGGACCTTCCAGCACCAGTCCCGATCCGAAGGTATTACCCGATACTTTTCCGGATAAGCGTTTTTTATTGCCGTCGCGTGTGGTAATATCCATCACCGATGAAATACGTCCGCCGTACTCCGCATTAAATCCGCCGGTATAAATATCTGCGTTTTTAATGATTTCTGATTCAAATACCGAGTAGAAACCAATAGAATGAAACGGATTATAAATCACCATTCCATCAAGAATCACTTTATTATGGATGGGTGTTCCACCCCTGATATATAATTGTCCGCCCTGGTCGCCGGTAAAAACCACACCCGGAACAACCTGCAGATACTGTGCCAGATCGGGCTGCCCGCCTATGGATGGCAACTTCTCAATCTGTTTTGGCGAAATTTTTATAATGGAAGTATGCACCGATGTCTGCCTGTCCTGCCTTTCGGCCGATACAACAAACTCATCAAGCCTGATACTCGACTTTTCAAGAAATAATTTCTGAGTAATTAAGGCATTGGCTTTCAGATCGACCGGCAAATACAAGGTATCATAACCGATGTACGAAACCGTTAAGGTGTATTTTCCGGGCTGGATTTTTGAAATCAGGAAATAGCCGTCAATATCTGTAGAACCACCGTAAGTTGTGCCTTTTAAATATACGTTGGTAAAAATAACCGGTTCCCCATTTGATTTATCATAAACAAAACCCCTGATGGTAGCCGTTTGTGAATGAACAACCAACGAAATAAAAAGCAGGAAAAACAAAAACAATATGCGCCGTGGCATGGTCAAAAGTGTATTACGCTTACTTTTCAGAACTATCAATGATGCGCAGTTTTTCCTTTAATGTGGCAATGCGTTCACGGGCTTTTTCAATTTTCGAATTTACTTCATTGATTAATACATCTGCATTATTCGATTTGGAGAAAAAACCGATATTATTTTCATACACAGAAATTTCACCTTCGAGTTCTTTGATTTTGAGGTAAATTTTTGTCCGCTCATTGGCAATTTTCGAAGCGTTTTGCGGTCTTTCACTCATTTCCTCAATACGGCTTTTAAAACTGGTCAGGGCTCTTTTCTCATCGGTAACATTCAACCTGTCAAAATGCTTCTTAATAGCTGTTCTGAACCTGATTTGCATATCGTTTTTGAATTTGATAGGAACATGCCCTATTTCTGACCATTGTTTTTGGAATTCGGCAAGGGTATTGAGTGTTTCCTTCTCATTTTCGCCGGCTGCAAAGCTTTCAATTTTTTCGAGCAATTGCTGTTTCAGGGTAAGATTATTGAGCTGTACCTGGTCAATATTATTGAAATATTCTGATTTGCGGGTGAAAAAGACATCGCAGGCTGCCCTGAAACGTTTCCAGAGTTCGTCAGAATATTTTCGCGGAACCGGTCCGATTTCTTTCCAGCGTTTCTGAAGCTGAATGTATTCATCGGTTGTTTTTTTCCATTCGGTGCTTTCACGAAGTGCCTCAGCCTGAACGCACAAATCAAGCTTCAGCTGCAGGTTATTATTCTGTTCGCCTTTTACCTGTTCAAAAAATATACGCTTACGGGCAAAAAATGCATCGCAGGCATCTTTAAAACGTTTATAAATCTGGTTGTTATCTTTTCTTGGAGCAAAGCCTATCGATTTCCAGAGTTTCTGAATTTCAACAATTTCATTGGTTTTTTCTTCCCATTTTTTTGCTTTCTGAATATCAAGTGCGAGCATTTCCTCCACTTTCTCACATAAAGCCGTTTTTGACTGAAGGTTATTTACCTGTTCATTTTTAAGATTTTCGTAATAATCCTGGTGTCGTTTATTGATTTTTGCCGTTGTTTCTTTAAAACGCTCCCATATCTCTTCTTTTTTATCAATCGGTACAGGCCCGGTTTCTCTCCAGCGGTCGTGGTAATCCTGAAGTAATTTAAAAGCCTTTTTTATAGAAGGTTCAATAATGAGCTGTTCGGCTTTTTCGCACAAATCCAGTTTTATTTCCAGGTTCTTCTTCAGATCCAGATCCCGTGCTTCTTTATTGAGCTTGATATAATCGTAAAAAATCTCAATATGATGATGGTAGGTTTCCCACAGGTTTTTTGATTCGTTTTGAGGCACAACGCCAATCTGCCGCCATTGCTCCTGCAATTTTTTAAATTCCTGGTAAGTATCGTTAAAACTTTCCTGCCGGTTGGCCAGTTCTTTGATCTCTTCAATTATTTTATACTTGGCAGCAAGGTTTTCCACTTTCAGATGCTCAAGTTGCTGGTCATAAGCCGATTTAAGGTCTTTAAATCGTTTATAGGCATCTTTAAACCTTATTTCCAGCCCATCATCTGCAGGTTTATAATCTTCACTTCTTCCGCCAGATTCAATAAATTCACGTCGTTTTAACTGATTTTCAAGATGATATTTTTTATAAAACCAAACTTTTATCAGTTCTACATCGTTTTTAATTTTGTCAACAACTTGCCCATCAATAAGTTGTTCCAGTGTGCTGACCAATTCTTCCCGACTCATTTCAGCATAATTATTCTGAACAGCCACGACTATTTCGTCTGGCTCGGTTCCATCATCGGCATTTTCATCCGTTTCAACCGATAATTCGTCGCGTTCATCAACAAATGCTTCGCCTAATCCAATTTGCTGCTCTGTATTAACCGGTATTGCTACAGGTTCGGTAATGGTAGCTTCTGAAGTAATATTTTCCTGTCCGGCAATAAGCTGCGGCTGGACTTCGGAAAATCCGTCAACCGGTAATTGTTGTTCCGGTTCTGAAGGCTGATTTTCAGAATGCTGATTATCAACATTCTGGTTCTCGAGTTCGTTCATAATTTTTAATGGTAAGATAATCTGTTTAGATATGCTATCCGCTAATTTTCAAACGCCGAAAATAAAACATAAATTGCAATCGGCAAAGAAATTTATTTCTTTTAAAAATCTTTATCTGTTTTAAACAAGATTTTTTTATTGATATTTAGCCTTTTAATAAACATGAGAATTGATATACTTTCTGTTGTTCCGGGATTGCTCGAAGGCCCCTTTGGATATTCTATCATCAAAAGAGCCATTGATAAAGGCCTGGTTGAAATTTATATACACAATATCAGGGATTACAGCACAGACAAACACCATAAAACCGACGATTATGCCTTCAGCGGCGGTGCAGGCATGGTGATGACCATACAGCCAATTAAGACGCTGATTGATAAGCTAAAATCGGAGCGGGAATATGACGAAATTATTTACACCTCTCCCGATGGCGGACTATTTAACCAGAAAACAGCCAATGAATTATCGCTGAAAAAAAACCTGATTATTTTATGCGGCCATTATAAAGGGGTTGACCAGCGGGTACGCGACCATTTAATTACCCGCGAAATTTCCATCGGTGATTATGTTCTGTCGGGCGGCGAACTGGCTGCTGCTGTCATCTGCGACAGCATTGTGCGTGTTATTCCCGGTGCCATTGGCGATGAAACTTCGGCACTTACCGATTCATTCCAGGATAACCTGCTCTCGCCCCCGGTTTATACCCGACCTGCCGATTATAACGGATGGAAGGTCCCGGAAATATTGCTATCGGGCAATCAAAAGCTTATTGATCAATGGATGTTTGAAAAAGCCCTGGAACGAACCCGCGAAAGAAGGCCCGATTTACTGAAATAATGAATTTGTGCGGGTAAAGTTTTTCGCTCTGATTGCCCTGTCCTTCAGGGCAATTGAAGCAATAATGTATTGCCGGGCAGGGCTTTAGCCCTTTTTGCCCGGGGGCTTTATATAATCTGTTTTAAAAGGGCTGAAGCCCTCCAAACATCATTTTTCCATATCATTGCCACGCCCTGAAGGGCATGGCAATGAAAACGATATAAATTTAATCCATCAAACGGATGATCAATGACTGCATGGTTTCAACAAGCGGGTTGTGCCCGTACGGCCAGATATTCAACCCCTTCGGGGTTGCTGGGTTGTTGTGGCACTTAACCACCTGCTGCGCAGGTGGTTATCATGATTCAACCCCTTCGGGGTTGGGAAACCGGTAAAACTCAGGCCAATTGCTTCGAAGCCACGAAGTCAGCAAAAGGCAGGATAGCTACTGCTGGTTTGGCGAGGGCTAAGTGTGATCAGTTTCTTTTTCTCAAGGTCATCCTGAGCGTTCGCCTGTGGCGAATCGAAGGGTGACCGGATTATTACTTTCTTTCTCTAAACGTCATCCTGATCGTTCGCCTGTGGCGAATCGAAGGGTGATGTTTAGGGTGACCAGTTAGGGTGACGCTCAGCTGGTTATCATTATTCAACCCCTTCGGGGTTGGGAAACCGGAAAAACCAAGGGCAATTGCTTCGAAGTCAGGAAACTGCCGGAAGTCAGGGCAGCTCCGTCAGGGTTGGCAAACCGGTAGCGCAAAGAGCAATCCATTGATCTGGAATTTTTTTCGACCAACTCTGGAAAGGCAGGGTCAGGACATCCTATTGCATTGAGTAGCGAACCAATTGCCCTGTCCTTCAGGGCAGGGCAATTGGAGCAAAACAATGTATTGCCGGGCAGGGCTTTAGCCCTTTTTGCCCGGGGGATAATAACTTACACTCTTCTGATTTTATTACCTGTAAACCGGTAAAAAAATACAAGCGAAACTGACAAAACAGTAATTACAACAGATAACAATATATAAACCAATGCACCTTGTGATTTATAAAGCACCGGGGCAAGATTTCCGATCAATATCCATTGAATAAAATACACCATGGTCACGTTTTGCCCTATGTAAGCAATGGTCATCATAAACCGGATCTCTTTCAGCTTGTGCCCGGCAAGGAACAAAACTCCCGCATAAGCAACGGCCAGACAAACCACCCATAACATAAAACCGGCATCATGATGGTAATACGATTGTAAAGAGGTTGAAACCGCCATACCGTAAGGCATAAAAAGCAATGAAACAGCCAGGCAGGGTATCAGAACATATAAAAGTGTTTTCCGGTTAAAAAAATCGGGGAATGAAACAAAAATCCATTTAAAAATATAACCTGCCAGTACATAAGCATACCATGGAACAAGCGGAAAATATGACCATTGGGCTGTACCGGCGAAAAATGCAGTTATATAATTACTTACAAGCTTAATATCCGGTTTGGGTTCAGTCAGAAGGGATAATGCCAGTACCCATATAAAAACGACCATAAACGGCCAGACCTTACTTTTTGAAAAACTTTGAAAAACACCAGTAACAAGCAGGCTCAATCCGGCCAGGTGCAGAATATCAACTGCAAAAAGAAATTCCAGCCCTACAGGATTATGAAGGTTGAAATCATTGATAGCAAAATAAGCCAGACTTCGCAGCAGATTTAAAAGCATACCGCCCATAAAAAGCCATACACCCCGCCTGATGTTAGCAAGGGGTTTTGCCACCGGGATGAAAAAACCCATGATCATCATAAAAACCGGTGCACACAAAGGCCCCCCAAGCAATAAGGAAAGCTTTCCCAACGTGCTTTCAAACACATCGGTTGAGGCAAACTGTTCCATTACATGCACCTGAATCATCAGGATGACAGCAATCCCTTTCATAAGATCGGCTATAAATGACCGCCCGGTTTTTCCGGATGACGTACTATATATTTCCATAACCGATAAAGATAAAAATTTTTATGATTTACAACATACATCCATCATGCCGGCACAGCACTGGCTCAAATAACGTACTTTTTGGTGCAGACCCATTACAGGCTTTCCATGTTTGTAAATTAAATAAAAAAAAATTATCAGAGCCGCGGTGATGAAACACTTATCTGCTGGTGATGTTTCAGGCAGGCGGCAAATAAAATATGAAGATCATTCAGATGATTGACATTTTTGAAAATGGAATAATATTTTCGTATTTATTTTTTTGAAATTTTACGGATTATTGTACCTTTGCCAATAATTGTATCAATTACACGGTATTTTACCCTGATTCAAAGGGTGTATTTTCCGGAATCCAGAAAAAGTTAACATTAAATCAGTCATTGATTTATAAATTCAGAAAAATAATTTATCCATTTTATGTACGACATTCTTGAACTCAACAGCAAGCAACATCAGGAGCTGAAAGAAATTGCCAGGGAGCTGAAAATTAAAAAATCCGATTCGTTGGAAAAACAGGATCTGATATACCAGATTCTTGACCAGCAGGCCATCAATGCATCAAAAGAGATGCATAAAAAACAGAACATGAAAAAACAAGCCGAAAAAGAACTGGACGATAGCCGGAAGAAGATGCACAAACCTAAAGAGGCGGCTGTTAAACACGAGAAAAAAGGGAAACCGGCAAAATCCAGTGAACCTGTAAAACCCGATCATGAAATCATTAAAACCGACACTCCGCCGTTTGAAAAAACTTTTATAAAAGCTGCCGGTGATGATCAGAAAAAGATGCAAATCAATCATGAAAAGCCGGATGACAACAAGCCAAAAAGGCCACGGATTGCACGTAAGGTAATTATCAATCCCGAAGCCATTGTTGATGTTACGGCCATTGAGCAAAGTTCGCTGGTAGATGAAACTGTTGTTGTGCGTGATGATACCGTTGAAACAAGCCCAATTCCGAAATTTGAAAAGACGGTAGTTCCTGAATCAAATACCAGTCTTCCTGATGAAGCAATTATTCCTGAAGAGGTTAAAACCGGCGAAACAGGCACCAATGTGGTTCAGGTTCCGGTAAAAGAAAGCAATGAACAGGGACAAGGGTATCAGCAAAATTTCAGGAAAAAATTTCCGGATAAAAAAGGGCCGTTTCACCAACAGGGGATGCAGCCACAGCAGGGGCAGCCTCAACCACAGCAACAGCAGCTTTTTGATTTTGAAAATATCATTGCAGCTACCGGTGTGCTGGAAATTATGACGGAAGGATATGGTTTTCTGCGTTCTTCGGATTATAATTATTTAAGTTCACCCGACGATATTTATGTTTCTCAGTCACAGATAAAACTATTTGGGTTAAAAACCGGTGATACAGTTAAAGGCACGATTCGTCCACCACGCGATGGAGAAAAATATTTCCCGCTTATCAAAGTTGAACTGATCAACGGACGCACCCCTGAAAGTGTACGCGACCGAATACCTTTTGATTTTCTGACACCTTTATTCCCTACCGAGAAATTTCAGTTGACCGGACATCCGGGAACCAACCTTTCTACCCGCATTGTCGATTTATTTTCGCCCATCGGGAAAGGGCAGCGAGGTTTGATTGTAGCCCAGCCCAAAACAGGAAAAACTATGCTGCTGAAAGATATAGCCAATGCCATTGCTGCCAATCATCCTGAAGTGTACCTGATCATCCTGCTTATTGACGAAAGACCTGAAGAGGTAACCGATATGGCACGCAGTGTAAGGGGCGAAGTAATATCATCCACTTTTGATGAACCCGCCGACCGGCACGTAAAAATTGCCAATATTGTGCTTGAAAAAGCCAAACGCATGGTTGAATGCGGCCACGACGTGGTCATTCTGCTTGATTCCATAACGAGGCTGGCAAGGGCTTATAACACCGTGCAACCTGCTTCGGGAAAAGTATTGTCGGGAGGTGTCGATGCCAATGCCTTGCACAAACCCAAACGTTTTTTCGGCGCTGCGCGTAATATCGAAAACGGAGGTTCGCTTACCATTCTTGCCACAGCACTTACCGAAACCGGTTCAAAAATGGATGAAGTGATATTTGAAGAATTTAAAGGAACCGGCAATATGGAATTGCAGCTCGACCGTAAGTTATCGAACAAAAGGGTTTTCCCTGCTGTCGATATCAATGCATCAAGTACAAGGCGCGAAGATTTGCTGTTGCCTTCGCATGTTTTAAACAGAATGTGGATATTGCGAAATTACCTTTCGGACATGAATTCGGTCGAAGCCATGGATTTTCTTTCAACGCGGATGTTAAAAACCCTGAATAACGAAGAGTTCCTGTTTTCGATGAATGATCATTAAATCTTAATTCATCCACCATAAAAAAGCCTGGTTGCATAACAATCAGGCTTTTTTATTTACATCAATCACCTCTGCAAAAACGAGGAGGCTTTTTTAACGCATGCTTATCTGCGGCAAAGTATCGGATAAAACATTTGCAGGAATCTGAAAAATACTGTGATCGAAAACCGGGTCAATGCGGGTAACGGTAAATACAACATTTACATCATTTTCAACAACTTCCATTTTCATCACCAGGCCATTTTCCAGTCCGGTAAACAGTGGTACAGGCGCTGGGAATTTCTTATTTTCGTTTTCAAACATAAACCGTGATGGTGGCACCGTTACTTCATGACAAACCCATATAAATGCCCTGGCATTTGGCCGGATAGCCCCTCCTTGTGCAATCCGGTATTTTCGGGTTATATATCCGCAAATGGTATCTGTTTCTGAAGTTTTTTCCAGTTGAAGGTTATAAAATTGCGGAGCAAAAATACGGGCTTTTTCATCCAAGGCATCCATATCTACAGCCCTGACAGGTTCTGCTACTTCGGTATAACCATCAATAAAGAATCCTTTCAAAGTGTTACGGTTAAGGACAACCCTTCCGAAATTAAGCCCTTTATTTTCTGACTGGCAAAACAGAGAATCGTAAAAATAAACCGTATAAACCGAGGCTGCCATTGATTCAAAAAGCTTTACCCCCTGGGTATTGCTGCCTGTCACAGTGGCTGAATATTCAATCACTCCGGTAAACCAATTCTTTTTGTCGTTATCAACAGCAGTACCTGTTTTTCCGAAAATAGCGACGGCAATAAAAAAAACAACCGCAAGAGAGAGATAAACCTTCAGTACATCTTTACGGGTTTTATTCTTGCCCCAGAAGATGACCAGTTCCGGTTTTATCAGGCCAAGCATCAGCATAACAACCGAAGCAAGTTGAAGCAACAGTAGAACAGTAGTCATAAATTAAGATTTAAAAATTAAACATAATTATACTAATAAAAAGCAGAGATCACAAATCAGGAGATAAATTATAACATAAACACTTACAATTTAAGGAGTCGGTTTATTTCGCGATGCAGCTGATCGGGCCTGATTCCTTTTTCGAGAAACAGGTCGGCTTTAATCCATTGCCGGTCTTCGGCCGAGCTGATATCGAATGAAATACCGGTTTCGGCACTGACGGCAGTTGCAATAATAATGGGCACATCGGGATATTTACTTTTAATTTTATAAGCAAGGATAAAACCGCTGTCGTCGTTTTCCATCATCAGGTCAAGAATTGCCAGGTCGGGTTTTGTATGATGTATCACCTCTTCGGCCTGGTACTGGCCCTCGGCTGTGATAACCTGAAAGCCAAACTGTTCGACAATGATGCGCATCTGGAACAGAAAATCAATATCATCATCGACAATCAGAATGGTTTTATTTATGGTATTCATTTTATAATAATTTTAAGTTGATTCGATTGATTTCAGAAGGCGGTTACGAGGCAACACAATCCTGAAAGCAGTTCCGGTTTGTCCTTTTTTTGGATCATGGTTCGAAGTAACCGAAATATTTCCTTTGTGCATTTTAATAATTCCGTAGGTTGTAGGAAGCCCCAATCCTGTACCCTGCCCTGCTTCCTTGGTGGTAAAAAACGGGGTAAAAATTTTATCCATATCTTCGGGCTTGATGCCTGTACCCGTATCGGCAATTTTAAATTCAATATCCTGTTCGGTTCCGCCAATGGTGATCATCAGAATTCCACCTTTAGGCATGGCTTCGACGGCATTTTTCAAGAGGTTGACAAGTACCTGCAGCATCTGTTCATAATCGAGCAAAGCCGAAAGGTTATTTGTTTTGGTTTCTGTTTTGACAGTGATATTATCGGGTACAAGGGTTGAAGCAATGCTGTCTCTGACCAGTTTGAGGGCATCGGTTTTTTCAGCATTAATCTGGTTTTTTCGTGCAAAATTAAGCAAACCTCCCACAATTCGTTTGCATCGGTTTGCCTGTGTGACAATCAGTTCAAGATCGGCCCGCATGGGTGAATCTTCAGGGCATTCTTCGAGCAGAATATTGCAATACATAATGACTACCCCAAGCGGGTTATTCAGTTCATGGGCAATACCGGCCGAGAGTTGTCCCATTCCGGCAAGTTTTTCCGATTGTTCAAGGGCAGCCTTGGTAGAAGCAAGGTTTTGATTGACCTCCATTATTTTTTTGATGCTGTACGACGGACACATTTCATATCGGGCAAGCCCCTGGCTGATAGCGACGGCAAAATCGCCGCACGATGCATATCCACAGGCACCGCATCCCATATCGTGATTACCGAGTGATTCAAGAACATCTTTCAGGGCATCGCTGGCAGGAACCGGAATACGCTGATCGTCGGCATTAAAAGACCGGGAGACATCGAGAAGTCTGAATTTTTCGATATTTTTTTTCCAGACCACCGGGTCAGATTTTTTAAGCCGTCGGTTTGCATAATCGATCACCAGCGACCGGCGTATGAATTTTTTCCCGCCTTTGGAGGTTCCGGGGCCCATGACACAACCATCGCACGAAAACAGATCGAGGTGCCGCTGTATTTCGCCTGATGTGATAAATTGCCTGACAGCATCCGGGAAATCATTGGTACCTGTCACCGATAATATTTCGCTGGTGAGCAGGTTCTGATCCATATCAACAGCCTGTAACCAGCCTCTTTTAACAGGATATAGAGAACCCTTGTAACCGATGGGTTGATCAAACTCACGGGCATTGACATATTTTTCAGTAATGCCCGTTTCTTCAAACAATTCACGCAGTTCGCGGAAGGTCATAACGGCATCAATCAACCCGGGGAAACCGAGTGCCTCATCTTTGGCAGCCAGGCAAGGTCCAATAGCAACTATGTAAATATCATTACCGTACAATTCGCGGGTAACTTTTGCAGTGGCTACCATGGGAGAAATTACAGGGGCCAGTGATGCGATATTGTCAGGGTGATATTTTTCAATATATTTCACTACCGCAGGGCAATTGGCCGTTATATAAAATTTCTTTTTGGAATTATTTATTAACTCTTTGTATTTTAATGCAATAATATCAGCGCCAAACGAGATATCTGCCACATATTCAAAACCAATTTGCTTTATCATTCCCACAAATCTCGAATAATGAGAAATATCAACAAATTCGCCTGGAATACTTGGATCGATAATGGCAGCCACTTTTTTCCCCGATCTGACGAATGCCATGACCTGTTGTTTTGAACTACGGTACCGGATTGCATCGTTTGAACAGATTGTCAGGCAATTACCGCAGGCAATGCATCGTTCGGGGATGATTTCGGCAAAATTTTCATTGACCCTGATGGCTTTTACCGGGCAAACTCTTACGCAGGCATAGCAACTCCGGCATTTTGCAGTATCGGTAAATATAACAGGTTGTAATTTTTTGTCAGACATATTCAGTTTCAGTTTACCCGATTATCCTTTTTCTAAAATTGGTATGCAGCAGCTGCCGGCATTTTTCGCTTCCGGGTGTTTCAAGAAATTTCTGATATAATTCAATAATCTGTGGATTTTCATGGGCAACTTTCATATTATCTTTTTCATCGATTTCATAAATTGTTTTGGCACGTGCCTTGACATCTTTTTCATCCGACCCGATGGGTTGTCCACCACCCGAAATACATCCTCCCTGGCATGTCATTACTTCTATAAAATGAAGATCGCTGCGGCCATTACGGATTTCTTCAAGTAATGCCCTGACATTGGCTAAACCGCAAATGAGCGCAACACCAATGGTTTTATCCTGAACCTTAAAAAAAGCTTCCTTCCTTTTGCGGCATCCTCTCAACTCGAGCAGCTTTGATAGTTCCTGGTTTTTGCCGGTAGCCTGATATAAAAAAGTCCGCATCATTCCTTCGGCCACACCACCTGATATGGCAAACAGTTTGCCGGCACTGCTTCTTTTGCCGAGAGGCATATCGGCAGGTTCAGGTTCAAGGCTATTCAGATCAATACCGTGCAACCTGATAAACTGGGCTAATTCACGGGTTGTCATCACTGCATCGATATCCGAAATGCCCTTATGCGCCATTTCATCACGCTGGGCTTCAAATTTTTTAGCAGTGCATGGCATAACAGAAACCGAAAAAACCTGTTCGGGTCTGATCCCCTGAGTTTTGCAGTAAAAGCTTTTAATAACTGCTCCCATCATTTGCTGGGGTGATTTACAGGTTGAAAGATGCGGGATAAATTCGGGATAAAACTCTTCCACAAATTTGACCCATGACGGACAATCGCTTGTAAATAATGGCAAAACGCCATCTCCTTCAAGCCGTTCATTCAGTTCGTGTGCAGTTTCCACGATGGCAAGATCGGCACCGAAAGAGGTATCAAAAATCCGCTTAAAACCTATTTTTCGTAAGGCTGCATTGAGTAATCCGTAAATATCTTTCCCGGGTTTAATGCCAAACTCTTCCGCAAGTGAAACTGAAACAGAAGGGGCATACTGAACAACAACAAATTTTTCGGGGTTATTTAATGCTTCAGTAATGTTGAAAAAATAATTTTTCTCATACAAAGCACCGGTAGGGCATACCATAATACACTGCCCACAGGCAACACAGGTCGAAACGTTCAGCCCTTTGTTGTATGCTGTACGGATGACAGTCTGGTTTCCCCTGCCCGAAAAATCGATGGCAGAAACACTGATCACTTCTTCGCATACCCTGACACATCTTCCGCAAAGGATACATTTTGACGGATCGCGCACCAGTGCAGGACTGCTGAGGTCAATATTATGCTGATTTTTACGTCCCTGGAAACGGCGGTCAGCAATATTTAACTGTTTTGCCAGCGTCTGAAGTTCACAGTTGAGATTACGCACACAGTACAAACAATCGTCGGGATGATTGGCAAGTAACAGTTCTACAATGGTTTGCCTGGCTTTTATCACCCGTGGCGAATGGGTTTTTATTTTCATCCATTCCTCCACCGGGAAGGAGCATGAAGTGATCAGTTTGTCCTTTCCTTCCACCTCAACCACACACAAACGGCAAGCTCCGGTAAAGGCAAAACCTTTCATGTGGCAGAGTGTCGGAACATTGATGCCTGCGCGGTTTAATGCCGAAAGGATGGTTTCTCCCTTTTCAGCTTTTATGGTTTTATCATTGACTTCAATATCGAAAATCATACTATTACAACTTTATGCATCTTTAATTTATTAACGGATAAAAACAGCTCCGAATTTGCAAACATCTTTACAGGAACCGCATCCGATACATTTTTCTTCTATAATATAATGCAGATTTTTGGGCGATCCGACAATGGCATTCACAGGGCAATGCTTTACACAGACCGTGCATCCGGTGCATTTGTCAGCTTCGATAAAAAACGAACGTAATTCTTTGCAGACATTGGCGCGGCATTTACGATCGAAAATATGCTCTTCAAATTCCTCGCGGAAATATTTCAGGGCACTGAGGACAGGGTTGGCCGATGTTTGCCCAAGACCGCAAAGCGATGTATCTTTAATCACATTGGCAAGGCTCTCGAGCTGCATCACACCTTTAAACCGTTCAAGGGTTCTGTTTTTCATTTCAGTGGTGGGGCGTGTTGAAACACCTTCAAGAATCTCAAACATCCGGCGGGTTCCTTCACGGCAGGGAATGCATTTGCCGCAACTTCCCTTCTGGATAAAATCCATAAAGTATTTTGCCACTTCCACGATGCAATTATCCTGATCGAGAATAATAAAACCACCCGAGCTCAACAGGATGCCATTTTCTTCCAGTTGCTGGTAACTGAGTTCAAGATCAAGCATGGAAGGCGGCAAAAAACTACCTGTGGGGCCTCCCAGCTGAATGGCTTTAAGTTTTTTCCCTTCACGCACACCCCCGCCGATGGTTTCCACAATTTTTTTCAATGGTGTACCAAACGGAATCTCCACAATACCATTCCGGTTTATTTTACCGGCAATTGAAACAACTTTTGTACCGGCCGATCCGGAAGTTCCGGTGGTTGAAAACCAGTCAGGTCCCTTTAATATAATTTGGGGTACGTTCATCAGGGTTTCAACATTGTTCACTACGGTAGGTTTTTTAAAAAGCCCTGTTTCGGCCGGATAAGGAGGCCTGGGACGGGGCATTCCGCGTTTTCCTTCTATACTGCTTATCAGGGCTGTTTCTTCGCCGCAAACCAGTGCACCTGCTCCCTGCCTGATACTGATGTCAAGGTTAAATCCGCTTTCAAAAATATTATGCCCAATAATACCATAATCGTAAGTCTGACGGATGGCATTTTTCAATCTTTCAATCGCCAGCCTGTAATTGTTACGGATGTAGATGATAGCCTGGCTTGCTCCGGTAGCATAGGCTGCAATACATAAGCCTTCGATAAGCAGGTGAGGTTCGTTTTCGATCAGAGCACGGTGGACATAAGCACCAAGGTCGCTTTCATCAGCATTGCATATGATATATTTTTGATTTGCCGGTGTATTAAGGGAAATTTTCCATTTTTCACCGGTTGGAAAGCCTGCTCCTCCCCTTCCACGTAATCCACTGCGGGATATTATGTTACATATTTCGGAGGCCGTATAAAAGCGAACCGATTTAAGAAAAGCTTTATAACCTTCATAAGCGATGTATTCATCAATGGACAAGGGATTGGTTTTTCCGAAATGCTGGGTAACAATTTTCTGCTGGTTTGAAAAATAGGGTAAATCTTCCATCACCGGAACCTGGTCCCATGCTTCATAAGATGATTTATACTGGCCTAAAGCATCTTCGGTGAAAAGGATATTGTTAAAAATCCCGTCAAGTACCGAAAAGACCTTGTCGTCGGTCATGTTTTTAAAGCTGATCCTCGGACGCAGGGGCAAATGTACATCAAGCAGTGGTTCGGCTGAGCAGAAGCCGATGCAGCCGGTCCTGACAATTTCTGCATCGATATTGCGTTCGGCCAGATAGGTTTCTACCATTTTACAGGTTTTTTCTGCCCCTGCTATCAATCCACAACTGTTCATGCCGATATAAATCACCGGTTTGTCAACATTTTCACGCCTGATATCTGCAAGCTGACTCCTGATTTCAACAGGATATACATCGGTATCGGCAGCAAGCACCTGTTTTATAAGAAAATCCTTAATATTGTCAATATTATTCATTTTCAATTAATTTCAAGGTCGTTGCAATAATCAATTAATTCGTGCACCTGGGCTGTCCTGACTTCGGTAAAATAATGCCCGTTAATTTCAACCACGGGTCCTTTTCCACACCCACCCATGCATGAAACGCCATGAAGGCTGAACCTGCCGTTTCGGGTTGTTTCGCCGCTTTTTATCTTCAGCTGTTTTTCAAATTCTGCCAAAACAGCACTTCCGTTGGAAATGTGACATGAGGTACCTGTGCAGACCCTGATATGAATTTTTCCTTTTTGCTGAAATTTAAACTGATTATAAAAAGTGGCCACCCCATACACTTTGCTGGTAGCAAGATTCAGTTGCCTGGCCACATGCGTCATTGATTCCTCGGGCAGATAACCGAACTTTTCCTGTATTTCCTGCAATATTACAATCAGGCTGTCGCGTCTGGCATGTTGGTATTTATTCAGAATATCATCAACCTTATTATCCATATTATCGGTGATTTAATAGAAAAAACGCTTCTTTAAACTCACGAAAGTTAATAAAATAACGAATTAATTTACAAGATGAGCACCAATCGTTAGTATTTTTTATTTTTCTGAATCATGAAAATTCCGTAAATCTTTTTATTTATCAGTTTCGTGGCTTTGACAGAAATACAGCCAGGGTTTTCAAATGCTTTGTTCCTGCCAGGTAAACACCCATTAAAATAATGCAAAGACTTATCAGATGCAGATTTGTTATCAGTTCCCCGTCGAGCAGACCCCATACAAGTGAGAAAAACGGAATGATATAAGTAACCGAAGAGCTGAAAATGGTTCCGGCAGCATGAATAAGATTATTAAAAATAAACAATGATAAAACCGATCCGAAAACGGCAAGCAGAAAAGTAGCCAGGAAACTTGTCCAGAAATATCCTGAATGATAAGCCATGTTTAAATCTGTAAAAAACAGGATCACCGCCGAAAATGGCCCGATAAGGAAAAAAACAAGGGACGTTATTTCTATGCCGTTTAAATTGCCAAGACGAAAACGTATGAGATTGGTATTAACCCCGTACATCAGCGTTGCCAATACAATAAGCATGGCATATACATCGATGCTGCCAAACGAGCTGAACCGGCCATTGGTGACCAGCATGGATGCACCGATAAAACCCACCAGCACTCCAAGATATTGAAGCGATGACGGACGATTGCGGAATACCAGAACTCCAGCCAGTAATGTAAAAAATGGTGTAAGCCCGTTCAGAATACCGGCGAGTGAACTGCTGATCCGTGTTTCAGATAAAGTAAAAAGAAATGCCGGGAAAAAATTACCAAGCAATCCGCAGGCCAGCAAAACAAAAATATTTTTTCTTGTCAGCTTTTTCAGGCTCCTTATTGCAAATGGCAGTAAAACCACGAAACTGATAAAAATACGCAAAGCAGCCACCTGTACATAGCTGAAACCATCGAGCCCCCTTTTCATCAGAATAAACGATGCCCCCCATATAAAGGCCAGCAGTATCATGGCTGACCATTGCCATCTTTTTTTACTTAAACTGAACATATCCTGCAAAACTTTTGCAAAGATAGGTATTTGGCCTTCATAAACATGATTTTGTTCCCATGCATAATGTTTTTATCTTTATACATGGATAATCGACAGAAAATTAAGGAAAGATGAGCGAAAAAGATTACGACCGCCCGATGCACACCGCAGAACATATTCTGAACCAGACCATGATACGTATGTTTAATTGTGGCCGGGCTTTTCAAAGCCATATTGAAAAAAAGAAATCGAAATGCGATTACTATGTTGACCACAACCTGACGGAACAAGAAATTTCAGCCATTGAAGAAAAAGTCAACAGCATTATAAATCAGAATATTGAAGTTACAGAAAAAAATGTTTCACGCCAGGAAGCAGCCAAATTTCTTGATCTGGCCAAATTACCTGCCGATGCCCCGGATATGTTAAGGGTAATTTATATTGGCACTTACGATGCCTGTGCCTGTATTGGCCCTCATGTAAAAAATACTTCCGAAATTGGTACATTTAAAATCATTTCTTCCGATTTTAACGGAGGGGTGCTTCGTTTAAGGTTTAAACTCAGCCAGCCGGGTATTGATTGAAATCAGTTTTATTATAAACCCAATGATGGAGATAAAAAACGCCGGCGACCAGCTTCCTTCAGGGAATTTTACCTATCACTCTGGTTTTGAAAATATTACCAACCTGATGAACGATGCAGGTGAAATGATCTTCATTACTTCGGATGAAACGAAATCGGGTCCCTCGACCATAGTCATCACTCCCGGGAATTTACAGGAAATCAGGCTTGCAGTTATTGAAAAAGAAACGATGCGGATAGGCGATAAAACCTTTAAAACAGCTTTGGTCAACAGGTTTGATTCTTCTTTAACCATCGATAAAAAGCAGGCATCATTGGTTGAAAAACGCCTGTATAAAATAGTTACCGATGCTTCCCTTTTCAACGAAAAAAGTCTTGGATTTTTGTTACATCCCGATATGGAAAGGCATTTTTCCGGTAGTTTTGACCGTCATTATGTGCATCAGGTAAAGAAAGCCTTTGACCTGATGATACATCAAAAAATCGTCCAGGGCGTACAGATGATAAAAGGAACAGGTTATGGGCTCACCCCTTCAGGCGACGATTTTATTGCCGGCCTGCTGTATGGAATTCACTTCAATGAACAAAAATTTGATAAAAATCTGCAAGGAATAAAGTGGCTAATTTTCAATGCAGCACAATCAAATAATTCGTTGGTAAATACTTTTTTAAAGCATGCAGTGCAGTCGAGGTATTTTTATACATTAAAAAAAATCTTATTTTTACTATCCGGAGAGAATGAACCTGCTATTCCCGAATTACGTGAAACCATTTTCTCACATGGCCATACTTCAGGAGCCGATCTTTTTTCCGGATATATTACTTCAGTAATTTATAAATTGGGATTATGATAGTAAAAGGACTAATACGAAAAGGCGAATATTACGATTCGGTTTCCTTAATGATTGTTTCAAAAGAACTTGGACAGTCAGCAGGCATTATTGATTCGTCGGTAATAATGGGCACCCATGAAAACCTTGCCATTTTAAAAGCAGCCGGACTTTACACCGACAACCTTGCCGGAGCGGGCGATACCGACCTGGTAATAGGCATTATGGCCAACACAGAAAATGATGCTGATGAAGCCCTGAAACAACTGGACACCTTACTGAAAAAAATCCGTTCAAAAACCGATAAATCCGGTTCAGAAAAAGTTGCAAGCATGGAAAAAGCTGTTGAGCATATCGGCGGAGCCAACCTTGCACTGATCAGTATAGCCGGAAAATATGCTTCCCATGAGGCGCGTAAAGCATTGGACAATAACTTACATGTGATGCTTTTTTCTGACAACGTAAGCCTCGAAGATGAGGTTGAACTCAAGCAGCTGGCCATCAAAAAGGGCTTGCTGCTCATGGGCCCCGATTGTGGTACGGCTATTATCAATGGCATTCCGCTGGCTTTTGCCAACGTTGTGAACCGTGGAAATATAGGCATTGTTGCAGCCTCAGGGACGGGCTTACAGGAAGTCAGTTCAATGATTTCAAATAACGGGGGTGGTATTTCACAGGCCATTGGAACGGGAGGACGTGATGTTAAAAAAGAAGTCGGTGGTATGATGTTCATCGAAGCAATAAAAGCCCTTGAAAATGATGAAAAGACCAAAGTAATTGTGCTCATATCCAAACCACCCCATCCCGATGTACTGGAAAAAATTGCCGGAGTAATACCAACATTATCAAAACCCGTTGCTGGTATTTTTATTGGCGGAAATCCGGATATGCTCAGAAAGGCAGGAGCTATTCCCGCCCAAACACTCGAAGAAACTGCATTGATTGCCCTTGAACTTTCCAAAGGGCAAAATTACTCATCCATAAAAGATAGGCTTGCACAGAATGAAACGCAACTTCAGGATGCCGTCAAAAAAATCTCCAAATCAGTAAAAGGAAAATATATCAGGGGATTATTCAGTGGCGGAACATTGTGCGATGAAGCCCAGCTGATCCTTAAAGAAAGCATTGGCTTGCCTTTCAGTAATACCCCGCTCGATCCGCAGTACAAACTTCCGGACATTCTGAAAAGCCGGGAAAATACAATTTTGGATATGGGCGATGATGAATTTACTTCGGGCAGGCCGCATCCCATGATCGATTTCTCTCTCCGTAACAAACGCATCCTTCAGGAAGCAATGGATAAAGAGGTAGCTATTATCCTTTTCGACGTTGTTCTCGGCTATGGAGCGCACCTTGCACCAGCTACCGAACTTGAACCTGCCATTAAACAAGCAATGGAAATATCACCCCATCTGAAATTCATCTGCGCTGTCACCGGAACTCCCCTTGATCCGCAAAACAGGGAAAAAGTTTGCCAGTCTCTTGTAAATATGGGTGTTATTGTAATGCCATCCAATGCAGCTGCCTGTAAACTCTCTTCTCTTATTCTGAAAGGAATACATCAATAATTTGAACTTTTAACTTAACAGACAATGGCTATACACGATATTTTTAACCAGAAACTTAAAGTTGTAAATCTTGGACTTACATCGTTCAGAGACAATATTATCCTGGCCGGAGCTGAAGCAATACATGTCCACTGGAAACCCCCGCTTGAAGTCAGCAAAAATGCCTTATTAAAAACAGACAGGCATAAACAGCAAATAGAAAATGCCAATAAAACAGCCCTTGACATAATTCTGCAAGGCAAACCGGTTTTAACCGGCCTGGAAAAAGCGATTGATATTATTCCGGGGATGCATAAAAATCTGATATTACATTCAGGACCTCCCATTACCTGGGACAGGATGTGTGGGCCAACCCGCGGTGCGATTATCGGTGCACTGATGTATGAAAAAATGGCAGCCACCCCTGAAGAAGCCGAAAAACTTGCCTCGTCGGGAAAAATTAATTATGCCCCATGCCACGAATATGGTGCTGTTGGGCCTATGGCCGGAATCATTTCCGCTTCAATGCCTGTTTATATCATTAAAAATGAAACTTACGGAAACCTGGCTTTCTGTACCCTTAACGAAGGCCTTGGAAAAGTATTGCGCTATGGGGCATATGGCCCCGAAGTCATTGAACGGCTTCAATGGATGGAAGAAGTGATGTATCCGGTGCTGAAAAATGCTGTTGCCAGGACAGGAGGTATCGACCTTAAAAATCTTATTGCCCAGGCTTTACATATGGGCGACGAGGTACATAACCGTAACAGGGCAGGCACGTCGCTGTTTTACAGAGCCATAGCACCTGCTATTGTCGAAACCTGCGAAAACCGCACCCATGCTGCAAAAGTACTTAATTTTATCAATGGAAACGATCATTCATTTCTTAACCTGTCAATGCCTGCCTGTAAAGCCTGCCTTGATGCAGCACGCCATATAAAAAACAGCAGTATTGTTGTCGTTATGGCCCGTAACGGAACCGATTTCGGAATACAGCTCGCCGGAACAGGAAATCAGTGGTTTACCGGAGCGGCACTGGTTCCCGATGCCCTGTTTTTCCCGGGTTTTACCAAAGACGATGCCAATCCCGATATCGGAGACAGTGCCATCACCGAAACAGGTGGACTGGGAGGCTTTGCTATTGCCTCGGCCCCTGCTATTGTTCAGTTTGTAGGAGGTACCGCCAAAGATGCCGTACAATACACCCTCGATATGTACGAAATTACTGCCGGAGAAAATAATGTGTACCAGATACCCTACCTTAATTTCAGAGGAACACCTACTGGAATTGATGTAAGAAAAGTGGTCGAAAAAAATATCACTCCTTTTATTGATACAGGGGTAGCACATAAAAAGCCCGGGATAGGACAGGTTGGAGCCGGAGTTCTTAGCGCCCCGTCAGAACCGTTTGTAAAGGCCTTTGAAGGACTGGCCGCGCTGTTTAAATGATTAATATATTCATTATAAAATAATTAATAACCTAAAATATTAAAATTATGACACCCAACGATGTTTTTAAATTTATGAACGAAGTAAAGATTTATGATCTTACACAACGTCTTAGTATTCATACGCCGCCATGGCCCAGCTATATGCCGCTCCAGATTCAGTATTTCAAACGGATAGCCGGCGCCCACATGGGTCAGGGAGCAAACGGGCAGATTATTAAAACAAGTAATCACGTAGGAACCCATATTGACGGAGAAATTCATTTTCATTCGTGCGGACGCACCATCGGAGATACTCCGCTTGACTTCTGGTACGGACCGGGAGTAGTGGTTGATATTTCAGACCAGGTTTCCGACTACAGCCTTTATTCACCGGAAATGCTGATGAAAAAAGCCGAAATAAAAAAAGGAGATATCCTGATTATAAACACCGGGTATAACCGGTATGCATGGGACCAGCCAGATGCCGACGAAGTAAGATATTTTGTGAAACACCCCGGACCAAGCCCCGATTTCCACCAATGGGCGCTTGATATGAAAATCAAATGGATTGGTGTTGATTGTGGCAGTGCTGACCATCCGATGAATACCATTATCCGCGACTGGCACCCGAAACGTTTTAAAGAAGCCGAGCAAAAACTGATAGCCGACTATGGCAAATCATGGGACGAAATGTTTCCTCCTGATTTTTATTACCAGGTGATGCACCTTAAATTGTTCCCCGAAGGACTGGTTCACGCCGAAAACCTGGGTGGTGAAATCAATAAAGTGAATAATAAACGGGTATGGATCGGTTTATTTCCCCTCAGGGGCATTGAGATGGAATCATCGATGTGCAGGGTTATTGCCATTGAAGGTTAAAAAACCTTTCATCGATGAACATGTTAAGTGAAATATTTGATGTAAAATAATAAAATCAACACCATGGCCATTCCTTATGAATTTGAATATCTGAAACCAGCGTCACTGGCTGAAGCACTTGAAATCAAAGCGAAGTATGGAAAAAGTGCGCGTTTCCTGGCCGGAGGCACCGATATTGCTAACGAAATGAAACAGGGTTTCAGAATACCTGAATTACTGATCGATATTAAAGGTATTGCTGAACTTTCAAAAATCGAACTGAAAGACAAAATCCTTTCTATCGGCGCCCTTGCTACTTTTGACCAGATCAGGAAATCAGACCTGGTGAAACGACATTGTTACATTTTATGGGAAGCTGCCGGACTGGTAGCATCAACCGGTGTCCGCAACAGGGCTACCATGGTTGGGAACATCTGCTCGGCGGTGGCCTGTATGGACAGCGCTGCCCCATTGCTGGTCCACGAAGCTGTTATTCATGCCCAAAGCATGGAAGGAACACGCGATATTCCTGTCGGTCAATGGTTTGTCGAAAACAGAAAAACAGCCATCGCTGACAATGAAATTGTCATCGGGGTTGGTATTCCGCTGCCAGAAGTGAAATATGGCGGGGCTTACCAGAAAATGATGCGTTACTCGGGCGAAGACCTTTCACAGGCCAATGTCGGAATTCTTGCCCTTACCGGAAATAAATTCAGGGTGGCATTCGGATCGGTCGGGCCCATTCCCAAGCGATCGCCAAAAATTGAACACTATCTGAACAGCAATGCCATCAACGAAAAAACAATGCATGAAGCCAAAGACATGATTGAAACAGTGATTGCTCCTATCACCGATGTAAGGGCAACCAAAGAATACCGCATCCAGATGACAAAAGTGATGTTCGAAAGAGCTTTAAATCAAGCCATAGAACGTTTAAAACAACCCTTATTAATTACCCATTAATTTTTTTACCATGCATAAAATATCTGTCAAAGTAAACGGTGAAATGCGTTACCTGTGGGTCGAGCCGAATGAAATACTGCTGGAGGTTCTTCGTGACAAACTCGGGATAAAAAGCCCGAAATGTGGCTGCGACAGCGGCGATTGCGGTGCATGCACCGTGCTGCTCGATGGGAAAACCGTACGCAGCTGTTTGATTTTTGCCATAGAAACCGATGGGCATGAAATTACCACCCTGGAAGGAATTTCTAAAGGCGGTCTGAGCCCATTGCAGAAAAAATTCCTCGAAAAAAACAGTTTTCAATGCGGTTACTGTGCTCCGGGGATGATATTATCGGCTACAGAATTGCTCGCTGCCAATCCTCATCCTACCGAACATGAAATAAAAGAAGCTATAGCCGGTAATTTATGCCGTTGCACGGGTTATTCCCCCATTATCGATGCGATTCTTGAAGTTTCAAAAAAAGAATAGGTAAAATAAAAATTAAAATACGGTAAATATTTTACATCCATAATGAAAAAAGTTATGAAAGAAAATAAGATCATTGGTCAATCGGTAATCAAGGTTGATGGCAAGGAAAAAGTGTCGGGTGCAGCGCTTTATACCGATGACCTTGAATTTGGACCAGACCTGCTATATGCCGAAATTGTGGAAGGCCCTCATGCCCATGCCATGATCAACAGTATTGACACTTCCGAAGCGGAAAAAATACCTGAAGTACTGGCTGTGGTTACCGGTAAAGACTTTCCGTTTAAATTCGGCCTGTATATGAAAGACCGGTTTATCTTTGCCCAGGACAGGGTGCGTTTTTATGGCGAACAAATTGCCGCTGTGGTGGCTCGTACACCGCAGGCTGCAAAAAAAGCAGCAAAACTGGTAAAAGTCAATTATACCCCTTTGCCAAAAGTCACCAATCCGGTCGAAGCTTTTAAAGAAGGAGCTGACCTGATTCATCCTGAGTTGAAAAAATATGAACATGTGCCATGGTTTTTCCCAAAAGCCGGAAGCAACATCGCACACCACCGGAAAATCAGAAAAGGCGATATCGGTAAAGGATTTGCCGATGCCGATTATGTGCTCGAAGATACCTACGAAGTACCCCGCTATTCGCATTGTGCCATTGAGTTTCATGCTGCTGTTGCCAAATATGATCATTCGGGAAGACTTACTGTCTGGGCTTCGTCGCAGTCGCCGCATACCCAGCGCAACCTTTTTGCCAGTGCACTGGCACCCCTTGGTATCAGGCACAACGATGTGAGGGTTATTGCCCCTCATGTGGGTGGTGGTTTTGGTTCCAAAGCTGGTGTTACCATGGAAATTATTGCTGCAGCCATTGCCATGAAGGTTCAGGGACATCCTGTAAAAGTGTTGTGGAACCGTGAACGGGAATTTTACAATACATACCAGCGATTGGGAGTTGTAGCCAATTTAAAAATAGGCGTCAAAAAAGACGGAAAAATTACTGCCCTTCAGCACGACCTGTACTGGGATGCCGGTGCTTATGTCGAATATGCTGCCAACGTGGTAAATGCAGTCGGACTTTCAGCCATAGGGCCTTACAACATTAAAAATGTTTCCATCAATTCATACTGTATTTACACCAACCTTCCGCCCGGTGGGCCTTACCGGGGATTTGGCTATTCAGAATTCCTGTTTGGGCTTGAATCGCACATGACACGCATTGCCAACCATTTAGGAATTGACCCGGTTGAAATCAGACGGCGAAATGCAATACGCGAAGGCGATTTTACAGCATACGGCGCTCACATGAATCCGAACGGATTGCTCGAATGCATTGATAAAGTAGCTGCTGAAATAAAATGGAACGAAAAACCCGTATCAGACAACCCTGATATGGCCGTGGGAAAAGGCTTTTCGTTGTTCTGGAAAGCACCTGCCATGCCCCCCAATGCCTCTTCATCCTGTTTCCTGAAATTCAACGAAGATGCCAGCATCAACCTGCTTGTATCGGGTATGGATATCGGACAGGGATTTTTAACTGTTATGGCACAAATTGCAGGAGAAATCTTATCGGTTCCGGTTTCAAAAATACGTACCGAAAATCCTGATACAGATCGTAATCCCTACGAATGGCAAACCGTGGCATCGCATATTACATGGGGTTGTGGAAATGCCACACGAAAAGCTGCCCTCGATGCAAGAGAACAGATTTTCGACCTGGTAGCCCGCACCAAATACCTTCCGAAAGATATGCTTTATCTCGAAGACGAAAAAGTAAAATGTAAAACTTACCCAAAATTTGAATTACCTCTGAAAGATTTCATTATCAATGGTATTCAGATGGAAGACGGCACTTTTAAAGGCGGCCCTGTGATCGGGCGTGGTACCTTTATGCCCGAATTTGCTTCAACCAATGCAGACCCCGAAACCAGCCAGGGTGGACACCCCAATGTGCACTACACCGTAGGCGCTGCAGCTGTCATTGTTGAAATTGACAAACCCACCGGGAAAATGAAAATCAGGAAAGTAGTGGAGGCCGTTGATGCAGGTAAAGCATTGAATCCAAGCCTGGTAGAAGGGCAAATTGTTGGTGGCCTGATGCAAGGCATTTCAACAGTGCTTTACGAAGAAATGAAATTTGACCAGCGTGGAAAAATGCTCAACCCGAATTTCACCGACTATAAAATTCCAACAGCCCTGGATGTTCCCGATGAAATTGTTCCGATAATTGTTGAAGTAGCCCAACCCGATGGCCCGTTCGGAGCAAGGGGCGTGGGCGAGCATCCTATGATTCCGGCTGCACCCATGATTGCAAATGCCATTGAAGATGCTTTGGGGATACGGATAAAATCAATGCCTATCACCGCTGAAAAAGTATGCCTTGAACTATTGAAACAAAATATAAAATGAAAACGTTCTGATAATAACTGATCTGCATAGTTTTTCATCAGAAAAATCTGAAATTTTTCTGAACCCTGCATTAGCATCATGGAAAGACAAATTTTAAAAATTGTATTATGAAACCTTTGGAAAATATAAAAATACTTGATTTAACCCGCGTACTTGCCGGCCCTTTCTGTACCATGATTCTGAGCGATCTGGGTGCCGAAGTGATAAAAGTGGAAGTACCGGGCACCGGTGACGATGCCCGTTCTTTCGGCCCTTTTAAAAACGGCCAGAGCCTTTATTTTGTCAGCATTAACCGCGAAAAAGAAAGTATTTCGCTTAACCTGAAAACCAAAAAGGGAAAAGAAATTCTCAAACAACTTGTCAGGGAAATGGATGTTATCGTCGAAAATTACAGGCCAGGGACCATGGAAAAACTGGGTTTGGGTTACGACGATCTGAAAAATGTCAATCCCCGGCTTATCTATGCAGCATCGTCAGGGTTTGGGCATACCGGCCCTGATTCTCCCAAAGCAGCTTACGATATTTTAGCACAGGCCATGGGAGGTATTATGAGTATTACCGGCTGGCCCGACACTCCTCCTACCCGTGTGGGAATGTCGTTGGGCGATATCACTGCTTCGTTATATACGGCCATTGGCATTGTGGCAGCCCTCTATCAGCGCAACATTACCGGCAAAGGCCAGAAAGTGGATGTAGCCATGCTCGATTGCCAGGTTTCAATTCTTGAAAACGCCATTACCCGGTACCAGGTCGAAAAAAAATCGCCCCAACCCATTGGCAACAGGCATCCTACCATTGCTCCTTTTCAGGCATACAAAGCCAGCGATCATTATTTTGTCATTGCCGTCGGCAACGATGCACTCTGGCTAAAACTCTGCGAAGCACTTAACCGGCCTGACCTGTTACAAAATAAAATTTTCAGCACCAACCAGTCACGCACAGCACACCTGGAAGAACTGAACCTTGAACTTGAAAAAACCCTCATCACAAAAACAGCCGATGAATGGCTCAATATCATTGACAATGCCGGTGTTCCCTGCGGGCCTATCAATACCATCGACAAAATCATGCAGAACAGCCAGGTACTGGCCCGTAATATGATTGTAGAAGTTAATGACCCAAAAGCCGGAACCATTAAAATTGCCGGAAATCCTCTTAAAATGGATACCATCGAAGAAAAACCTGTGCGAAAACCTGCTCCTGCCATTGGCGAACATAATCATAAAATATATGGGAATTTACTGGGCCTTTCACCATCAGAAATTGATAATCTTAAAAATGAAGGTATAATCTGACTTTGCCATGTATATTTCGGAAATGCCGTTATCACAAACCATCGGACAAATTAAAGATGGAAACCTTGATCCGGAAGATCTTGTAAATCAAATTTGTGACCGTATCGATGCATTTGACAGGATCATTCAATCCTTTCTTCCCGAACCTGGAAGAAGGCAACGAATGCTGCACGACGCAGCCCAGCTGAAATTAAAATACAAGGGAAAGACCAAAAAGCCTGCATTATATGGAATCCCGATAGGTGTAAAAGACTTGTTTAATGTCGATGGTTTTCCTACCCGTGCCGGTTCATATTTGCCATACGAATGTTTTTCAGGCGCAGAAGCTGAAGTAGTTACCCGACTAAAAAAAGCCGGTGCCATTATTGTTGGCAAAACCGTAACTACCGAATTTGCCTATTTTGAACCAGGCCCCACCCGGAATCCACACAACACAGACCATACACCCGGCGGGTCAAGCAGCGGGTCAGCGGCTGCTGTAGCCTGCGGTTTTACACCCCTGGCACTGGGTACACAAACCATCGGATCCATTGGCCGTCCTGCCTCTTATTGCGGTGTCTTCGGATTTAAACCCAGCTATGGACAAATACCCGTTTCAGGCATTTTTCCGTTTTCTTCTTCGGCCGACCAGGTAGGGTTTTTTACCCAGGATTTTGAAGGCATTGCTTTGACAGCACCCATCCTTTGCCAAAAATCGAAAAAAATAAGCATAACAGACGAATTGCCTGTTGTTGGAATTGCTACCGGACCGTATCTTGATCAGGCCGACAGCGAAATGATAAACCTGGTTGCTGAAATAAAAACAAGACTTCTGAATTTTGGCTGCAAGGTAATTGAAGCCGATCTTTTCGGACCTGTTGAAGTAATCAACGAACTGCACCGTGCCATGGTTGCCTGCGATTTTTACCAGGTGCACCGCGATTTATACGACCACTATGCTTCAATGTACCGGCCTCAATCAAAAGCCCTGGTCGAAAAAGGGAAAGCCATTGATGGCGTGACATACAGCAAAGCCCGTATGCATTGCCATGAACTGAGCCGTAAAATAAAAGAATTCTCTAAAAAACCCGGCATCGACATCTGGATATCACCCTCTGCAACCGGTGCTGCTCCAAAAGGGATTCATGCCACAGGAAGCCCTGTAATGAATCTGCCATGGACACATGCCGGTGTGCCTGTGCTGACAGTTCCGGTTTCAAAAAATCATCAATCCCTGCCTCTTGGCCTCCAGCTTGCCGGAAAGTATAATGCTGACTGTGAGCTATTGCAGCAATGCAGAAAAATAATGCCTGTGCTGTTCACATCGAAATAATGCCTTGTATTTTACCCTTCAGAAGACAAAAACCCGTATCAAAAAAATCATGTAACCTGTTGAAATGCTGATACACGGCAAAAGTTAATTGTTATCTCATCTTAACAACCTCTTTCTGTCAATTTAAAGCACTGCAGGGAATGTATCCCGTTTTTATACTGCTTTTGCCAGTTTTCCCATCCAGCTCCAATGGGCAAAAAATAAAACAACGCAGATAACAATCAAAAAGCTGTTGATCAATATAGATTTGTTCGATTCGTGATTCGACGATTGAATTTTATCGTTCCTGGCAGCTTCATACATCACTTTAAGTTCCTCATCGGTTGGAACATAACTTTCTTTACCGGCTTCGGTTCCTTTAGGGTACGACCGCATCACATCGAGTTTATAATTTTCAAAGGAGGCAAGGCTTGGTGCTTCCCTGAAAGAAAAACCCGAATGCAGCGGATCGCCTAAATCAATAATGGCGGTTATAAGGCCTGTAACAGCAATAAGAAACGTGATGACGGCAACCAGGCAAACAGCATAACCGTAACCCTGTGCGATATTTCTTGTTGACTTTTCCATATTCCCTCCTTTTTAAGTAAAGATACACAATAAGTGGGTGCATATCAAATAATTTTGATGGATATACGGACTTTCTGAATTGATTGTCAGTATTTCAATGCTGCCTTGCTTTTTGCTAAGCGATTTATCTGCCCTGATGTGGCCGACAACCAGTGATACAATAAAATATTCAGGCTTACTTTCTGTCGGGTGAAATATATTGGCTTCCTCTTTGGATAAACAGGTGAAGGAGATTACAAAAACCGCCCGGCTTTTGACCTTGCTATCCGGCAAAGGCTACTAACAGGGCGGGTTATATAGAAATATCCGATCCCAATGTATTTGGGATACCGGAAACAGACTGGTTCAAAACCCCGAAATCCATCGGTTTTCCTGAGCTATGGGACACACACCACCCGAAACCCGTTGTTATTGTTGCGGTTGTCGGGGTTATTGTTGTTGCGGTTAGCCACACGGCAGTTCTGCGCATTGTTGTTCCAGCTGCCGCCGCGAAGCACACGGTTAGAGCCCCTTAGCCTGTTTCCAAATTACACAACAAACGATGACGTAAAAATTTTGTATGAGCATGTTGTGTAAATGCAATTAGTGGAATTATATGACATGCAAAATTTTGCTGTGTCCAAAATCCATCCATTTCATTTTTATAATAAATCTTTAACTTTTTAGTAAAACGAATTTTACTGTGTTTATTCAGCCTGACTATTTCTTTAAAAAGAACATATCCCAAAAAAGGTAATCCTTTTTCAACTTTATGGATACATACAGGTTTTAATGTAAGTTTAAGCTCCCGGTTTAAATATTCTGAAAACATATCCACCTTTCTTAAAAGCTTTTCTTTATTGTTTTCCCAGATAACTATATCATCCATATACCTTACACAAGCTTTTACATGCAATACTTCTCTAAGATAATGGTCGGAAAAACCAAGGTAAAAGTTAGCAAAATACTGGCTGGTAAGGTTTCCTATGGGTATACCTTTATGGGGCATTATTTCGTAGCTATCAATAATCTTGTAAAATAACGACAAAAGTTGTTTGTCTTTAAATTTGCTACCAAGTCTTGTTTTTAAAGTTTGATGATCAATGTGATCAAAATATTTGCGAACATCGAGTTTGCAAAACCACCTGTATTGCAAATGATATTTTTTTGCCTGTTCTATAGCAGCATATTGTCCTTTACCAGGCCGGGTGGCATAACTATGAAACATCTGAAATTTTTCAAAAACCGGGTGACATATATTCATAATGGCATGGTGTAAAATCCTTTCGGGAAAGGAAGCTGCACATATCACCCTTTCCTTGGGGTCGTAAATGGTAAAATAAAAATAGTTGCCAATTTCAATATTTTGAGTTAACAAGTCCGTACTTATTTTCATCAGGTTTTCATCAAGCCGGGTTACAAATTCCTTCACTTCCGGTCTTTGTTCTTTGCCACGGCTGGCTTTCCAAAAAGCAAGCCTTATATTATCTATATCAGCTATTTGATAAAACAGTTCCTCTGCTTTCCTGCTCATTTTGCAATTGGTTTAACATTTCTATTAAACGAAGACCATATTTTTCCATTTTTTTTTCTCCAATTCCGTTTATCGACAAAATGTTTTTTTTGTTCAGTGCTGGCAAACGCGACAATGCAACCAGTTCTTCGTCGGTAAAAACGGCATAAGCGGGTACAGCATCGGCTGCTGCCAGTTGTTTACGAATGGCACGTAATTGGCTAAACATGTTAAAAACAGCAGGTTCTAATACTTCTTTGTAATCAATTTTACCACTTATGTTTTTTGCAACCGGCAATGCCCCCTCGGTGTATCTGACACAGACATGCCATGCTGCTGCACTTTCAGTAGCATTAAAAATAATTTGCGTTTCAAGCACTTTATGTTGTTTTAAAAATGTATTCAACTCATTTTCAAATTGGCCATTATCATCAACAGGCACTGTAAAAAATTTAACTTGCATATCTCAAAAAATTTCAGCCGCTTCGCGGCTGGTATAAAAAAAATTAACTCATTGCCCTTATTCCGTTCGTTTTACGCTCCACTACCCCGTTGAAATTACTCCGTAATTTAACGGGGTTAATGTTCCGCTCCATACTCACTCCATGCAGGCAACTCGTTTTATGCTCAGGAAAACCCATGAATTCCGGAATTTTAAACTATGGGACACACACCACCCGAAACCCGCCGTTAAGGTCGCGGCAGTCGGGGCCATTGAAGATGCGGTTAGCCACACGGCAGTCCTGCGCATCGTAGCCCCAGCTGCCGCCGCGAAGCACACGGTCAGAGCCCGATGAAGGCCCCTGTGGGTTGGCAGCAGGGCTGCTTTCATAATAATCACTGCTATACCAATCACTGCACCATTCCCATACGTTGCCTGTCATATCATACAGCCCGTAACCGTTGGGCTTCTTTTGCCCTACCGGATGGGTTTTGCTGCCACTGTTGCCATCGTACCAGGCCACCTGGTCAATATTATCGCTGCCTGCATAGGTATAGCCCTGTCCTCCTTTTGCTGCATACTCCCACTCGGCCTCGGTGGGCAAACGGTAATTTTTACCGGTTCCCCGGTTTAGTTTTTGCAAAAATTCCTGTATGTCGTTCCAGCTTACATTCTCAACCGGGCAGTTGTTGCAATTTCCAAAACGGCTTGGGCTGTTCTTCATGACAGCATACCACTGCGCCTGGGTAACCTCATATTTGCCCATATAAAAATTGCCCACGCTTACGGTATGGGGAGGAGATTCATCACTTTCACTATTGCTGCTGCCCATGGTAAAAGTGCCGCCGGTAACGGCAATCATTTCAAGATTCAGACCGGCATAGGTTTCGGTAAAATTACCAAATTCGGCCACATCAAATGCAAAACTGCTTTTGCCACCCTGGGTAAGGTTTATGGTTTCGGTTACTGCTTTTTTGCCATTTACCAGTTTAAGGGTATGGCTGCCAAAGGCAAGTGTTGCTTTATAGGGCGTGGTGCCTGCCGCTACGCCATCAATGCTGAGCTGAGCACCCGAAGGACTACTGGTAATATTCACTTCCATACCGCTGGGCAGGGTCTCGTTCAGCTCGGTGGTTTTGTTTTCTTCTATGGCAATGGTTTTGGTTACATCGCCATAGCCTGCCTTTTTCAGCACAAGGGTATAGCTGCCAATCAGCAGGTTTTTTATGGTGGCAGGGCTGGTGCCGTAATCCTTGCCATTGAGGGTTATGGCAGCTTCAAAAGGAGTGGTAACAATTTTAAGGCTGCCGTTTTTGGGCTGGGGTTTCAGGGTAAGGGTCAAGGGCTCTCCCACTTTTACGGTTTGCTTTTCGGTGGCAGGGTAGTATTTATCCAATCTGGCTTCAAAAGTATAAATAGCGGGTACAAGCCGCCCTTTCCACTGGCCATTGGCTTTAAACTGGCCGTTGATATACACATCGGCCATGGGTTCGGTGTTGATGGTTATCTCGGCAAAGGTTGGGTTCATACTCACTTTTACCGGAAGGGTCTGGCCTGCAGCAAGGGTTATTGCGGTGGTAGTGGTTTCGTACATATCGAGCCGGAGGGTAATTTTGTGATCACCGGCCGGCACCATTTCAATGGTACAGGGAGTGGTTTTGCCTGTTGGCAGTCCATTGAGTGAAACCGCAGCGTTGTTTTCGGGAGTGGAACTTATATTCAGGGTGCCATAGTTGGGCTTGAGTTTTACATCAATTTTCTTTTTGTCCTGCCCTGCCACCAGATCGGCAAAACCGTAATCGTCCTGGTAAAGTTCTTTTTTAATATGAAATGTATATTTCCCCAGTGGCAATTCGTTCTGGTAAGGTGTTTGGCCTGCCGGCTGGTCGTTGATGTAAACATCAGCTCCTGCAGGGTCGGTATTGATAATAAGCCACTGGGTTTCCACCTCAATGGGTTTTACGGTGGTTTCAATCCTGCCGGTTACCAGTATCATCTCGTACACCTTGGCTGACTCGATAGGCACCGGGAAAACATAATAACGGCCGGGCAACTGCCCATACTTTGGGTGAGCAATGGTAATGGCTTTCAGTTTGGCAGGCACATAAACCCATATCTCGGCTGTTTTGTAAACTACTTTTACAATGCCCAGCTGGCCGCCGCCAAAATCAAAACCGGTTTCAGTGGTAACTACTTTGATTAAAGCTGCTTTTTCGCCGTTGCTCATGTCTATAACGGGGTTCCTCACCAGTGCCTCGAGGTCGTTCTCGAGCGGGCGGAACGATTGTACGGCAATGTTCTGCGAAAATAAAAATAAAGTGCTGAAAATAAATATAATAAATACAAAAGTGCCTTTCATGTTTGTTGCATTTTAACTGAATAAAAGTAATAGAAATTATGAAAAACAAAAAAAGATAGGAAAAAAAACAAAATAAACGGGTAGCGGTGCAGTGGTGCATTCGTCCTGTGCTTCTAAAAAAAATGCCGGGGGAATGGTTGGAGTAATCGCTGGCAGCATGGCGGCGATAGCCCGGGGTTTGTTTGCAGGGACAGATATTCAACCCCTTCGGGGTTGCTGGGTTATTGTGGTACTTAACCACCTGCTTCGCAGGTGGTTATCATAATTCAACCCCTTCGGGGTTGGGAAACGACTTAAAACCGGAGCAGCCCCGCCGAAGTTGACAGTTCGGAAGCAGCTATAACAACCAAATGATTTGGAATTGTTTTTCGTCCTTCGCTTCAAAGTCTGGTTCAGAACATTCTATTGCATTGAGAAGCGAACCAATTGCCCTGTCCTTCAGGGCAGGGCAATTGGAGCTATAATGCATTGCCGGGCAGGGCTTTAGCCCTTTTTGCCCGGGGTCTTTAAATAATCACTTTTAAAGGGCTGAAGCCCTCCAAACATCATTTTTCCATATCATTGCCACGCCCTGAAGGGCGCGGCATTTTATAAATCAATTTTATTTTCTATCAATCAATCATTTATATATTATCTGGGTCAAAACCATACTTCTCCATAAATTCATCATATTCCTGTTGAAATGTCTTTTTCTGATGATGATTTTCCTGGTTCATAATGTATTGACAAAGCGAATCAATACCTGATTGGCTTACCGAAACAGCAAAATACTCATCTTGCCATGAAAAATGCTCTTTACACAATTTATTTTTATTGATCCAATATGATGATTCTCCTTTTATCAGGTTCATCAAAGTCGCTATGTTTTGATCAGATGAAAGGCTTATAAGACAATGTAAATGGTCAGAAAAACCATTTATTTCCTTTATGTGGATATTTTTTAAAATGGCATTTTCTCTGATGTGCTTAAATACTTTTTCTCGTATTTCTTTGGTTAAAACAGGTTTGCGGCAATGAGTTGACCAAACTGCATGAACCCAGATTCGGATATAAGGCATTTCTGTTTTAGTTTTAATTAAAAAAATAAATAAGTGAAATTAAAATATTTCTATTTGCTTGTTGCAAAAGAATAAATTATAAAGAGCTGTTTAAATAAGTTATCTTTAATTATATCATGTCCTTACCTTTGGCAGTGTTGATAGATTATGTCAGCCAATTAAAACCCGGCTAAATTGCCCTGTCCTTCAGGGCAGGGCAATTGGAGCAATAATGTATTGCCGGGCAGGGCTTTAGCCCTTTTTGCCCGGGGGCTATACATAATGTTATAAAAAATTATACCCTACGCCTAACGTAACCATACTGGGCCTTGTATCAAAATTATAGGCGCGTCCGTCGATGTTAACACCCTTGCCCAGTTTCCCGATTCCGAATTCATATTTGGCATCAACCACCAGTTTCCAGAAATTAACCCCTGCATTGATCTGGATGCCCCATGTAACTTTATTGTATTCTTCTTCAGCACTGGCAGCTCCGCTGGCAACCACATCAGCAATGACTGATTTATTGGTAATCATGTAGCTGGCCACCGGTCCAAGCCCAAATCTTGCCGGTCCGAGTTTGTAACCTACCATTACCGGAAGATCAAACCGGTTAAAAGTTTGTTTTTTAATTGATTCGACCATTGTAGTTCGGTTGGTAATACTGATATCGCTACCGCCATGGGTAAATAAAAGTTCGGGTTGAACATAAATCATGGCAAACTTTACCTGGGCAAAAACACCAAAATGAAACCCATATTTGCCGGTTTTGGCTTTCATTTCCCAATCAATCGTGTCATTAACACCCTGGACAGTAATAACATCCTTGAGTTTTAACTGGGTGTTATTCAAGCCTGCTTTCACACCGAATTTAAACTGGGAAAAAGAGTTGAATGCTATGGCAATAACCAATACTGCCAGAAGAGTAAGCTTTTTCATACGAACAGGATTTAAGTTATGTAATAAAACAACAATCAAAATTAAAAAAAATCGGGTAGTAAAAATGATTGAACGGCAATTTTTTATATATGCCTTTTTTTTCAATGATCAGGCAACTTAATATTGATTTAAAATGCCTGTTATTTTATTCCGGATTAACAAATACTGAAACGCTGTCAGTTTTTATTGACTGTTACTGAATCCTGTTGTTTTTCTTTTACTTTAACCCATCGTTGTTCGGTTCCCAGCAGTTCAAGTCCTTTGGCATACATCCTGATTTCGATTAAAGTATCATTGACTTTGGTAAGTAAAGCAGGATCATAAGAGGTTCTTTTAATATTTCCCAGCATATCCACGCTTTTCATCAGGTCGTAGTATTCATATTTATTATCGCCTATATGCCTGATTTCTTTCCATTTAATATCACCCACTGCAAAGCCATAAATGCGTGAAGTGCCGTTGACTTCTATGATTTTACCATGAAGGATATCGCCAACATTTACCACTTCAATTTTCATCCCTGTAAACGGATCGTCAATCCGTGTCCAGACGCCACGAAGGGTCTCTTCTTTCCTGCACGATGTCAGCACAAAAAAGAATAAAACAAGAAGCATTACATTTTTTACTGAATTTTTCATCTGATGTTGTTTTCAAAACATATTATTTGATATTGCCTTAACAAATATAAAACCTTTTTTGATTTTATCAGGAAAACTAAAGTTTAAAATCAAACCCAATCACTTCAGCCTGACAACATGCTATCAATAACCTTCTTTATGAACACTTTTCACAGCCCTGCCCGATGGTTCATTCATATTTTTAAACGATTCATCCCATGCAAGTGCTTCGGGTGTGCTGCATGCCACCGATGGAACCGACGGGACACAAAGGGCTGCAGAATCGGAAGGAAAATGTTCGCAGAATACAGAACGGTAAAAATACTCTTCTTTATTCGTAGGCGTGTTTATAGGAAAGCGAAACCGGGCATTTGTAAGCTGATGATCAGAGACATTGGCCGATACATACGCTTTCAACGAATCAATCCAGTTGTAGCCAACACCATCCGAAAACTGTTCCTTTTGCCTCCATACCGCACTTTCGGGCAGGTAATCTTCAAAAGCTTTCCTGATAAGCCATTTCTCCATTCTGCCGTTTTTAATCATTTTATCTTCCGGATTTATACGCATGGCTACATCCATAAATTCCTTGTCAAGAAAAGGCACCCTGCCCTCAACCCCCCAGGCACTGAGTGCTTTATTAGCCCTTAAACAATCGTATAAATGAAGTTTATTGAGTTTCCTGATATTTTCCTCATGAAAGGCTTTGGCATCGGGTGCTTTATGAAAATACAGGTATCCGCCAAAAATTTCATCGGCACCTTCACCCGATAATACCATTTTTATCCCCATCGATTTTATTACTCTTGCCAGCAGAAACATAGGCGTTGAAGCCCTTACGGTTGTAACATCATAGGTTTCGAGGTGATAAATCACATCTCTCAGAGCATCCAGGCCTTGCTCAACAGTAAAATATATTTCGTGATGCACAGAATGAATATGTGCGGCAACTTTTCCGGCAGCTTCCAGATCGGGCGAACCTTTTAAACCTACAGCAAATGAATGCAGTTGCGGCCACCAGGCGTCTTTCAGGTCTTTTGATTCTACCCTGCGGGCAGCAAATTTTTTGGCAATGGCCGAAACAACCGATGAGTCAAGTCCGCCTGAAAGAAGCACTCCGTATGGAACATCAGACATCAGCTGGCGGTGAACAGCAGCTTCAAGGGCATCATGCAGCATTTTAATATCCGTGGTATTGTTTTTTACGGCATCATATTCCATCCAGTCCCTTTTGTACCATTGCTTCAGAGAACCTTCACGGCTGTAGAGATAATGGCCCGGCAAAAACACTTCAATTTTGTTACAGACACCTTCAAGTGCTTTCAGCTCAGAAGCAACGTAAAAATTACCCATTTTGTCCCAACCCATATACAAAGGATTAATCCCCATGTGATCGCGGGCAATGAAATAACAATCGTTTTTAACATCGTATAAAGCAAAAGCAAAAATACCGCTTAACTCTTCCACAAAATCAATCCCTTTTTCCTGGTATAATGCCAGGATTACTTCACAATCGGAATTGGTCTGAAACTCGTATTTTCCTTCAAGCTGCTTTCTGATTTCCTGGTGGTTATATATTTCACCATTAACCGTCAATACAAGGTTTTTGTCTTTGCTGAATAATGGTTGTCCTCCCGATTGCGGGTCAACAATCGATAAACGCTCATGGGCAAGGATGGCTTTTTCACCACAATATATGCCTGACCAGTCGGGCCCCCTGTGACGTATTTTTCTTGACATTTCAAGAATCTGCTGCCGCAAATCCTTTGCATTGACTTTTAATTCGAATACTGCTACGATGCCACACATACACTTGTAATTAAATGGTAAGAAAGCTGCAAAATTAATAAAATGAATGATTTATCTAAATACTACCAGCCTGATAATTTCCCGGAAACCGCAAATGGCTATTTCATTGCATCTTTTTAGATATTCATTCACTGGTTTGTCACTCAGAATATACTGCAATTTACCTGATTGATAAGAGGTCATGTATCATTTTTAATCAGCCATTACCTGCAATTTCTTTGGGATACTCAATACGGCTGTGAAAAATATTGATAAGTTTCTTTTTAAAAACATCTTTCACAGTGGTAATATCTTTAAAGGTGATATTGGTAAACATAAACTGGTCGTCGTTGATTTTTTGGGAAATGATGTCATCTACCAGTTTGGTAAGCGATTCTTCGCTGATAGATTTAAGGCTTCGCGATGCAGCTTCAACCGCATCGGCCATCATCAGGACAGCTGTTTCGCGTGAGAAAGGTACCGGACCGGGATATGTAAAAGTTTCTGTATCAACATGTTTATTGGGGTATTTCATTCTGAAAGTACGGTAGAAATATTCTACTTTATTGGTGCCATGATGCGAGCGGATAAAATCAACCAATTGTTGCGGCAGCTTATGTTTCCGTGCAATTTCAACACCTCTTGCAATATGGCTGATAATAATTTTTGCACTTTCTTCGGGTTCAAGCTTATCGTGCGGATTTTCTCCCGGTTTTTGATTTTCGATAAAAAATTGTGGCATAAACATTTTCCCGATATCATGATACAAAGCCCCGGTATGAACCAGCAACGGGTTTCCTCCAACCTTGATAGTTGCTTCCTGAGCCATACCGGCCACGGTAATGGAATGCTGGAAAGTCCCGGGGGCTTTCTCAGCCAGTTCACGCAATAGCGGGTGATTGGTATCGGAAAGTTCCATCAGGGTGATATCGCTTAAAAAACCAAAAATCTTTTCAAAAACAAAAATAAAAGGATAACACAGGGTAATTAAAAAACAGTTACCTGCAAACCAGATTAAAGCACCGTAATCAATACGGTCGATATGCCCGTGCTTGAGCAATTCGAGCCCCAGATGCACAAAAGCATACGAAATGAAGACCATTATCACCGTAAAGAACAGATTTCTGCGCCGGTGCATGGCCGATAAGCTCATAATGGCAACAATACCAGCCACAAATTGCATAAATACAAATTCAAAAGCATTGGGAACCTGAAATCCAATGAGCATAATGGTGATAATATGAATAAACAGTGCAAGGCGGCTATCGTAAAAAGTACGGATAATAACCGGCAATATGGCAAATGGTACAAGATAAAGGCTGACGCTGTTGTAACGCACCGTAAGACTTCCAATTGCAACCATCAGCACTACCATAATGAGAATAAATGTGGTTTTGAGACTGCTGTATAATATTTCGCGCCTGAAATGGTATAAAAACAAAAACAAAACAAGAATGGCTGAAATTACCAGTATCAGTTCTCCGGTAAGCAACCACAGATAATTGGAACCAGTGCCCAGCAATAATTCATGTTCAGTTTTCAAACTGTTAAGTATCTGGTATTTACTTTCATCTACCACATCGCCTTTGATAATAATTCTCTCGCCCGATTGTATCATCCCTTTATGTGGAAGAATATTGCTGATAATCTCATTTTTTACCCGGTCGCTGGTAATCTTGTCGAAATACAGGTTCGGTACAAATAATTCATCAATATGCAGTGCATTAATAAATTGGATATCCAGATCGGGATATTTACTTATTTCTTTCTGCAACTGTTTTTTAAAATCACTATACGCCGAAAGAGGAGTAAAAACCCTGGAAATATCTTTTGTCTCGGCAATGGTACCCCTGATTATAATCAGCGAAAAACCAGTTTGAGCCTGTTCCAGCACTTCGGTAAATTCAACAATTCCGCTTGAAAAATAGGGCTCTATCAATTGTTTTAAAAAGGAGTAATACTTTTTTGCTGCCAGTTGCTGATTATTTAAAGGTTGATATCCGTTAAGGTGTTTTAATTCACTTTCAATAGCTGCTTCAAGTAACCTGTATTGTTTTGAAGCTACTGTTTCATCAAGCCTGAAATAAGGTTTATTGTCTTTTAAAAGACTGTCTCGCTCATGGGCAAGTTCCTGACCCGATTTATAAACCGGAAAATCATAGGGCGAAATTAATGTTTCGTGCTTCCATGGCCTTCCTTTCTGAAAATCATATTCAAATTTTCCATGGGTAGGGAATAAATAAACAATAATACCGATACTGAAAAAAAATAATAAAAACCGGTATATTTTATCGTAAAATGCTTTTAGCGACCGGAAAAAATCTTTTGCCGTCATAGTTCATTTTTTTTTCAAATGTAATAAATCAATTGTATCTCATATTTCGGCAGGTCATTATTTTTTGTAATTTAGATTAATTTTTAAGCTTCAAATATGGACACATTTATAGCAGGATGCCTGTCGGCAATAAGGCGCGAACCATCGCACAGTTCCGAAATGGTTTCTCAATTGCTCCCCGGCGAGAGTTTCGATGTTATTGAAGAACATCACCATTGGTTGCACATTCAGTGCCACCATGACAGTTATACAGGCTGGACAGACAAAAAAGCTGCCATTGCATACCCGCACCATGAACTTCATGGGATGGTAAGGCAAAAATTTATTCAGGGAACCAGCCAGTCGGGACACTCACTGGTACTTCCTGCAGCATCTGTCATCTGGTTTACCGATGCAGAAAAAAAACGTTTCAGGATCATGGGAGAAGAATATAAAACCGATTATCATTTCACAGAAAAAAACATACCAACTATGGGCGAGGAGGTAGTTACTTTTGCCAGGATGCTTATCGGGTCGCCATACCTGTGGGGTGGCCGTACTTTTATGGGAATTGACTGCTCCGGACTCACCCAGCTTGTTTACAGAATCAACGGAATTAACCTGCCACGCGATGCCTCGCAGCAGGCCAACACGGGCGATGTAGTTTCGTTTATCGAAGAATCTGAACCAGGCGATCTGGCTTTTTTCGAAAACGATCTGGGACAGATTGTGCATACCGGTATTCTGACCGGGAATAACACCATTATTCACAGTTCGGGATGGGTCAGAACCGATGTGATTGACAACCAGGGAATTTACAACACGCAGTCTGGTCGTTACACACATAAAATGAGACTAATACGCCGTATTATCACGACCAATGATGAAAACCTTTCATAACATTCTGTAAAACTGATAATATGAATCAAACCGGTGCTTATACTTATGCTTACCCCAGGCCAATGGTTACGGTTGATATAGTGGTAATGAAGCAGTCAGGCCAGCAACATTCGGTATTGCTGATCAAACGCAGAAACGATCCGTATGCCGGGAAATGGGCACTGCCCGGAGGTTATATCGAAATGGACGAAGAACTTGAAGAAGCTGCTTCAAGAGAATTAGCTGAAGAAACAGGAATGAAAAATATTCCTTTACATCAGTCAGGAGTATATGGCAAACCCGGACGCGACCCCCGTGGAAGGACCATCACCATTGCTTACTATGCATATATGAGTCATTCCGATTTTACACCGGTTGCCGGCGATGATGCTGAACAGGCACAATGGTTCTTTGCAGATAGTTTGCCCGACCTTGCCTTTGATCATCAACAAATCATTGAAGATGCCCTGGAAAAAATTCATTCCGGCTGATGATTGACTTCATAACATTCAATTATGAACCAGAATAGATTTTATCAGCCTATAAAACAACCGGAGATAAATCAATTTATATGATATTTTACATTTTAAAACATGACATTTTAAACAAATCAATGTGTTATTAAAATAACAAAATTGTTACATTTAAAGTGCAATAAAAATAATTTGATAACAAAAAGAATTACATTATAAAATATTACTTTAAACCATTGATTCAGAATATTTTTAATTTCAAATACTATGGGAACAAATAACCTTTTAGAGCTTTTATTTATCCTGGCAACCGGATATACTTTAGGAATAATATTGATCAGATACCTGTTTAAAAAATCTATTTTATCAAAAATTATGATTTTGTGGATCATCAATGTGGGAGCAGTAGAAGCGTTATCGAAAATAAACTGCTTTTTGCCCGAGCAGGTACCTTTGTTTGTTACCCTGCCCATAGGAATTGCAGTATCAATTGTACTTTTTATCCTTACGGTGCGTATCATTAAAAAACCGCTTCATACCTCGATTGAATCTATTAAAAGCATTTCGGAAGGCAATCTGAATATTCAGATCGGACAGGAATATATCACCAGGAATGATGAACTGGGAATATTAAATACTGCTATCGTTAAACTTTCAGAAAATCTGAGAAATACAATAGAAAATATCAAAACAAATGCTGCTACGCTAAATTCGGCCAGCAAAGAACTGAATTCCTCCTCATCCTATTTATCTCAAAGTGCTGTTGAACAAGCTGAGGCATTAGATCAGATATCACACAACCTGAACGAAATGTTGAGCAAACTGAAGGAAAATTCAAACCAGGCGAGCCATACCCGCGAACAGGCCATGGCTTCAAATACCAATATCAAAGAAGGAAATATCTCGGCACAAAGCGCCCTGGAAAAAATGGGTGAGATTTCTGAAAAAATTAAAATTATCAACGACATCTCGTTTCAGACCAATATCCTGGCTTTGAATGCTGCTGTTGAGGCTGCAAGAGCAGGAACCTACGGCAAAGGATTTGCGGTAGTGGCTGCCGAAGTCAAACGCCTTGCCGAACGAAGCAATATGGCTGCCGACGAAATTATTGATGTTTCGAACAACGGAACCGTGGTTGTTCAGCATGCCATCAACAAACTGATTGAAGCCGGCCCGCAGATTGACCATACCACACGGCTTGTCTCAGAAATTGCACAGGCATCGGTACACCAGATAGAAAATGCCAACGACATTAACCAGGCTGTTATAAAACTCAATGAGGTGACACACAACAATGCTGCTGTTTCAGAACAGCTCACTACAAGTGCTGACCAGCTGACACAACAGGCAGCCCATCTGATTGAAATGATAAACTTTTTCAAAACAGAAGAAACGGGCAGTTAAAAAAATGAATTCTCGATAATATTTTAATACCTATCTCAAAATATTGATATCCGGGTACTTTATATAAGTTATTTTTAGTCTGTTCTTAACTTTTTGCTATACCTGAACAGCAATAATGTTGCAACGATGGTAATAACCACAAGAATCAATGTGCGGCCGTAAAAACCATACAGGAAACTTCCGATTGAAAACAGCAGGCCATAAATCGCCATTGCACCTAAAAGCATACATAAAATTCCGGTGGGTACGTCCCAGTCGAGACTGGCATTTTTTAACAACGGACTCCCTTTTTTTCCGGCTTTATTAACCACTGCCTTCCAACCTGGCCCGCCAGGCCTGATGAGGCTGTAAAAATTTTCAAGGGTGTGATCATCCACAGGCCGGGTTAAAAATGTTGTAACAAGCCAGCTGATGGTTGTCAGAACAACAATTCCTGTAAACTTAAACACATTCCAGTATGCCATGGTTGTTTGAATACCCAGTATGGAAATCGTTCCCTGGCTGGCAGCAGGCATCACCAAATAATTTTCAAGCATAAGAAAGACCAGGGAAAAGAAAGCTGCTCCGAGCATGGCAGCCAGTTCGCTGAAAGCATTGATGCGCCACCAGAACCATCTAAGAATGTAAATCAATCCTGTTCCTGCACCAATCATAAGCATATACTGAAAGGCCTGAAGTGCATTTTTCAATACCAGGGCAAGCAAAACAGAAAAAAACATCAAAGCAACAGTTGCCAGTCGGCCGGCAGTAACCTTTTGTTTTTCGCTTGCCTTGGGGTTAATAAACCTGACATAAAAATCGTTGGCAAGGTATGACGAACCCCAGTTGAGTTGTGAAGCAACGGTTGATAAAAAAGCAGCAATAAGCGATGCTACGACCATCCCAAGTACGCCGGCAGGTAAAAAATGTGCCAGCATAGCAGGATAGGCAAAATCGTTCTGAACGTATTGTGCACTCACTTCAGGATAGGCACGCAACATAGAGGCGATATCGGGAAAAACAATCAGTGAAGCGAGCCCAACCAGGATCCATGGCCATGGCCTGATGGCATAATGGAAAAAATTGAAAAGCAGGGTTGCACCCATGGCATGTTTCTCATTCCTGGCCGACAGTAAGCGCTGAACCACATAACCTCCCCCACCCGGCTCAGCACCCGGATACCACGCAGCCCACCATTGCACCGCCAGCGGCACAATAAACATGGTAAGGAAAATATCGGTCGGGGTCAATGACGGAATGAGGCTGAGCTTATCAGATACAGCAGGATGCGAAAACAAAGCAGAAAGACCTCCTATCTGCGGATTTAAAATGACATAAACAGCGGCAATAATAGCACCGGCCATGGCAATGGAAAACTGGTAAAAATCGGTGTATAAAATTGATTTTAATCCACCCAGGCCGCTATAAAATACTACAATCACCGAGGCAATAATCAATGCAAGGGTTGTCGATAGCCCCAGCATAACAGCAGCAATTTTAATAAAAGCCAGCGAAACACTTGCAATGACCATCACATTGAAAAAAAATCCCAGGTAAACAGCCCTGAAACCACGCAGGAAAGCAGCTGTTTTTCCACTGTAGCGGATTTCGTAAAACTCAAGATCGGTCAGGGCTTTTGACCGGTTCCACAATTTGGCATACAAAAACACCGTTAGCATACCTGTAAGTAAAAAAGCCCACCAAAGCCAGTTGGCAGCCACTCCACCTGTGCGTACCATATCGGTAACCAGGTTAGGTGTATCGCATGAAAACGTGGTAGCAACCATTGAAACACCCAGTAACCACCATGGCATATTGCGCCCCGAAAGAAAGAACTGTGTGAAATTTTTACCGGCTCCGCGGGCAGCCAGCAAACCTACCGTCAGTAATCCGGTAAAAAACAATGCAATGACTATCCAGTCGATGTAATTTAATATCATATTCCGATGACTTTAATAATGTAACAACCCAACACTCAGATTAAACTTAAATCCTGATTTAGTTTCGAAATGTAATATTTTAAAATAAAAGATTTACAGCATTTTTCAGAAACAGCCATTTTTCTATTAACAATGATTTATTTTTTTGTTTCATGGCAGAGAAATACCGGAAATTTGTTTTTAATTCGCAAAGCTGAACCATGCAAACCGGATGAAAAAAATTCTGATTATTGACAATTACGATTCGTTTACATACAACCTGGTTGAAACTTTCAGACAAACAAAACTTTGCAGGGTTGAAGTCTATAAAAACGATACGTTCCCTATTGATTATCGCGATGATTTTGATGGCATGGTGCTTTCTCCCGGGCCAGATTTGCCTGAAAATGCCGGCAGACTGACAGACATTACCAGGCAATGGATGTATCGCAAACCTGTATTAGGAATTTGTCTCGGGCATCAGGCAATTATTGAAATATGGGGTGGAAAACTGAAAAAATCAAAGCAGGTAGCCCATGGCATATGCTCCGCATGTATTATTTGTGACGAAAGTGAACGGGTGTTTCACGAGATACCATCTCCCTTTAAAGCAGGACGTTACCATTCTTGGATAGCCGATGAAATGCAGATTCCGTCTGACCTGAAGGTTACATCCAGATTAAAAGATGAGACTATTATGTCGGTCAGGCACCATCAGCTGAACATCAGGGGAATTCAGTTTCATCCCGAATCCATTATGACGCCATTTGGAAAAAAAATGCTTGAAAACTGGTTACAATTATGCTTATAATCAATGAATTGATTTTAATATTCGTTGTGCAGCCGTATCACCCGGTGAATACAACAATACCTTCTGAAACAAAACCTTCGCTTCTTTGTTTTTTCCCATTTTCAGATTGGTCCAGGCAAACATCAACAAACCATCATAATCAAACGGATAGAGGTTGACCACTTTTTCGAAATACCGGTAAGCCGCTTCATAATCAGTTTTGTTATAACTGATAAGCCCGAGATTATAGTTGGCATGTGTATTTTGCGGGTTATTGGCCAGAATTTTCAGATATTGGGCAGCTACATCGTCCCACCTGTTAAGCATTGACAACGGATAAACCAGACCAAATTTTGCTTCTTCCGACATTGGCATTAGCTGGGCTGCACGATTGTAATATTTTAACGAATTTTCCATCTGTCCGGACTGGTAAAAAAGCCATCCCAGCCTGAGGTTAATTTCATAGCTGTTTTCATCATAATATTCCAGCAACGCCCCACATGCCATTTTGTAATCTTGTTGTTTTTCAAATGTATAACTTTTCGAAAATGCTTCTGTCAGTTTTTGCTGCTCCTGAGCATTAACATAATTTCCGGCAACCAGAATAATGATGAAAACAAGTGCTGTTCTGTTTAAAAAATCCATTGTATACCTCCCCATAAACTATTGAATGAATATTTTTTAATTAAACTACCCCCCGGATTATCGAGGCTGTAAATATATTGATTTGTTTCCTTATTGCCGGTTGCATAACCTGCTGTGAGAACAATATTTTTTAAACTGGCCAGCAAACTGATTGATATATAGTCGTAATAAGGATCGTTGCTGTTGAAAACCAAATGATTAAAAGGGTCGTAAAACTGGTTTAATTTTCCGATATACCCTGACACATTGAGTTGAAAATTTTTTATATAAAGCATTACTCCCGGGCTGATAAGAATCCGGACCAATGCTGAGTCGGTTTGCGTGTTAGTATCGAATGCAGACTGCCGGTATATATTGCAATGGATGGCGACATTTCTCCTTTGTGTAAGAAAAACAGCGCTGCTTAAACCAACTGTCGAAAAACGGTTCTCTGAAAGGGAATTGAAACCTGCAGCAATTCCAATTTCACCATAAGTAAAATGATGATGGTAAGAAAGATGAGCAGCACCCCCTTTGTATTTTATTTGCCTGGATTTTGTAAAAGGCAGGAAATGACTATCGGTTAATAAGGTAGCTGTAGGGTAATTACCTGAAAAATAATTAATTCCAGATTCAATTTTATCTCTTGCTGTCAATCTACAGGTTGAAATAACATCGGCCGACTTTTGCTTCAACTGCATGGATGTTGATGAGGAATATTTCGAATTATCAATAAATTGTTGGTTTATCTGGGTAAAATCGCTGAAGTGCACGGTAGTATTCACTTTGCCGGATACATTTAAACCAACCCTGAAATCATATTCATAGAAATATAATGGCCAGATCACTGCACTATAAAAAGCATTGTTTTCTGTGAGAATATTTCTCATATTAACCTCTTTCTCCGGGTTAAAAGTATAAATACCCGTAATCTGAATATCATTGAGCAAAGTTTCAGATTTAATATGATATTTCTTTTTTGAAACTGCCGGGATTTTCGTGCTGAATAATTTGGCCACCTCAAAACGACGGGTAAAAAGGCTTGTAAAATAAAGGTACTCATTCAGCACAGAATCTGACTGGTTGTCTGATTGGTAAACCGATAAAAAATACCGGTAAGCCTCCTGATATTTACCCTGATTATAATATGCAATGGCAAGCCTGTAACGCAACAGGTAAAAATCAATGCCTTGGTCTAAAGCCGAATTCGCTGTTTTAATAAGGTTATCCCAATCTTGCTGCATGAAGCGTTCAAAGGTTATTTTATCTGCCTGCGATGCTGTTAATTTATCCTGAGCCAATAACAATGCAGGAAGAAAAAACAGGAATAATGCTATTAAAATTCGCATAAAGCCTTGATTATTTGGTTTTTATGGAAAATTTCAATTTCTTTGATTCCATTCTCTCCGATCCTTATTTCTGACCGGATGCTTTCCATTTTATAAAACGGCACCTTTGGTATAATGGTCGATTTAATAACAATATTATTTTCTTGCCCGGCTTTTTGATAATGCGAAATGCGTGATTCATATTCCGGAGTCAGCCATCTGAAAAAAGGTGCGGTAAAATCGTGCAACAAAAGCAGAAATCCTGAGAAAAACTGGTGTGGTGGTAAAACATCGCGGATAATTATTTCCGGGTAGGAACCCAGTAAAATCCTGTAGCACGAAAGGTAGAAATAATACAGCATGGTACCTGGTTTCCCTGAATAGTGTGTAAAATAAAATTCGGAATGATTGCTATTGAAAAAGGCTTTTGCACCGCTTTTACGGCAAAGCATATAAGGTTGATTCCATTCATTTGTTTTAATTTCAATTTCAAAACTTTCCTCCTTCCCGGATATCTGCATTTTAAAAGTGATTACCTGTCCGGGAATAAAATGAAAAGCATTTACCAGGAGTGTATTTCTCTCGACATTACATACGTTGTCGCCCGTTCCAGGCTTGTCGAAACAATGGAAAGACTGTTGGTTGAGGGAGCTGATATAACCTGCAATTGGATAATCCAATGTTTCTGAACCAATATAGGGCGTTTGCTGGAGCTGAAAATGCAGATGTGGTTCGGGCGAACGGCCGCTGTTTCCGCATCGTGCAAGCATCTGACCACGCCTGACCCAGTCACCTTTTTTCACCGAAAAAGAATTCTTTTTCAGATGCGACAATTTCGTGTATAGTCCCTCGGCATGTTTAATGATTATGGTATTTCCCCAGTTTTGGGCAAGGTTAACCTGCCCCGACGGATTATCATCTATGCCATCGGCAATTTCCTCAACAATACCATCGGCAGGAGACAGAACCGGTTTGTCGTAGCAATAAAAATCACCAGGAGTTTGTCCGTGACTTCGGTAATTCTTTCCATCCGGTCCCTGCATGACAAAATCCCACGCATGTTTCCACGATCCTTTATGGGTATGTTTGCCATCGTGCCCTTGTGCAACCTGCCATATCCCCGAAAATGGAAGATAAACGGGAAAATGATTCCAGGTTGAAAATCGTTTCAGATGATTATGATAAAGGTACAGGTTAATTTCAGGGGTTCCGTGATGAACAATCACTTCAGTCAGTGAATGGGTATTTACCGGCCGGAGTTTGATGACAAAAACAAATAAAATCACGATAGTATTGAAAGGCAGCGAATAAACAGGCAGATGGAATAAGGATAATATTTTTGAGAAAAACAAAGTAAAAACCGCAACCAATGGAATAATGAGTATCGTCCAACCAAATGAACGGGGCGAAGGCACCATAAAATATCCGCCCAATGCGATGGCAGAAAGAATGAAATTAAACCCTATATATGCATACACCTGGTCTGTCATGGGGGCACCTGTCAGATGGTAAAATAAATCAGCTCCCAGAAAACCTATCAGCGAAAGCATCCATGCTATGCGTGACCATAGCAGCAATCCGGCAGAAAGCAATATACCTGCAAAAATATTGTACTGAAAAAAGACAGCCCCCATGGCAATAAAATATGTTTTAAGCCAGTTTGCAACGGGATAAATACTTGCCCAGTTATAAAAATCAACCAGTTGTCTTCCTCCTAATCCAAATAATTCATTGGGCATAAAAATACCCCTGCTGTTCAGCCCAAGCATTGTAAAATCAAATGCTGCAATCCAGAACATCCAGTAAACAATTAAAAACGGAAGACTTAAAAACGGCAGCCGATATTTGAAAAGAATTCCTTCCAATGCAATGGATAACAGCACGGTTGATATGGCAGCCAGCATTACCAGACCGATCAGAACATAAGAAATTTCGAAATAATAACCCATTCCCAATCCGGTAAGCAATGCATTGAAACCATAAAATCCGGCTGAAATTTTCTGGCGGTCAAATCCAAGGCTGTATGAAATTATGTTGGCTGTCAGCACTGAAAGCAATCCAAGAAATCCTGCATGATAATCGATAAAAGTGATGGCCATTATGATGGCTGTGAACCATTTATGGGATGTGAAAAATACCAGTCCATACGATGATGGTATTGATGAAACAAGTAACCTGGTCAACTGGATATAATGCTGCGGTTTTTCAGGGCCCATATTATTGGCTATTTCAAATAATCAGGAATAATTTCAAAAGCAGCATGGGTTTGGGCGTTTTCAGCTTTTCTGATAATATGCGTATTGCCTTTGTCATCAATAAGAACAATATTTGGCCGATAAGTAATAAACTGCATCCACTGCGTCATGTTATATGCTCCGGTGCGGGTAATTACCACCTTATCACCTTTTTTCATCAATGGAAGATTAATATTATCGCGAATAACATCAATATTCATACACAAAGGACCATAAATAATCATGTTTTCATGTGCAGAACCCGTATCATGAACCGGTGCTATTTTGTGGTCGTACCAGAATGAAGTAAAAAGCAGGTTGACACCAGCATCGATAATGGTTGCACGGCGTCCGTCGGGAAGTCGTTTGACCGACCTGACCGTTGAAATCAGATAGCCAGCCTCGTCAATCAAAGCACGTCCGGTTTCGAGAATCAGTAAAGGTAAATGATCCGGATCAAAATCTGCTTTTAGCAAAACCGGGGTAATGGCATCGGCATATTCGTCAAACGACGGACAAGTATCTGTACCGGGCAGATAAGCTCCTTTAAGTGTGTTTCTCGAAGCAAAACCTCCACCCATATCAATGTATGTTATATAATGGTTAAATTTAGTACGGATCTGCAATGCAAGATCGGTAAGTTTTGTTGCAGCCATTGCATAGGCATCGGGCGAGGTGATGTAGGTGCCAATATGACAATGTAAACCTTCCATTTTAAGCCACTTACTTTGCATAATCCGGTTGATAGCCTGCCAGGCTTCGCCATTTTCATAATTAAATCCAAAACGTTGCCATGCAGGATAGATTCCGGTATCCATATTCACCCTGATTGCAACATGGGCAATTTTTTCCATCTGGGATGTAACTTCGAGTAAATCATATAATTCATCAAAATTGTCGATATGAATAAATGAGTTTTTCCCGACATAGAATTTTAAATCATCCGCTGTTTTATCCGGACCGTTTATGATAATGTTTTCTCCGGCAACACCATTCGTAAGCGCTTTATCGTATTCAAAACGACTGACCACTTCGGCCCAGGAGCCCTGTTGATGGAAAATACGGCAAACTGCATCAAGGTAATTGGTTTTGTATGACCAGGCAAACTGTACTTTAGGATACCGGGCTTCGAACGAACTGCGGGCATCGTAAAAGGTGTTCCTGATCATCCTTTCGGAAATAACAAAAAGGGGTGAACCATAGCTATCGGCCAAATGGTCAACTTTAATACCATCAATCTGATTTACAGGACGGCTATCGGCAATCATTCCGGCCTTTCCTGGCATACCGGTTTTTAAACGCCTGATTAACGGAGGCTCAAAAGGTAATTTACTCATTTTAAATATTATAATTCAGAATTAATAACTAATTTTTCAAAATCACTTAGATCGCAGATCATATCCCATGAATAGCGTATGAACATCTTCCCTGACTCATAAGATTTAAAGGGTTCAGGATTTTCTCCTAATGCAAGTCTGACAAGTGCTTCAGGAATATTCTGGCCGGCACCTACCGCCAGGTACACCCATGCAGGGATTCTCGGATTGATTTCTATCAGCTGAAGTTCACCTTTGTCGTCCCTTATCAGTTCCAGTTCCATTCCACCGCGCCATTGAGTTTGACTTATAATTTTATAGGTAAGATCAAGCATTTTCGTGTCGCTGACAGTAATGCCTGCCCATGCTTTTCCCTTGTCGGTGATAAATTGTTTTTTCATTGGGACGGCAGCTATGGTATTCCCTTTGCCATCACCAAGTGCAATAACATTGACCTCGGTTCCTTTTATAAACTCCTGAACAACAACAGGCACACCCCATTTAGACGCTATTTTATGAAAATACTGTACAGCCTGCGCCATATTTGCTGCAATATAAGCATCATAAAATTTACCCTTAACTACCAATGGAAAAGAAAAACCCTGCAGGTTATATAATTCATTTTCACTGGTTAGCGGTTTGCTTTCCGGAACATTTATTCCATATTTTTTACCAAATTCCGGCAAATTTGATTTTTGCCTTTCCTCAAATTGCTTCAGGGTGGGCAGGAAAGTCTTTATGCCTAATTGCTCAAGCTTTGGCACAAGCCTGATCATGGAATATAATTCAGCATCGAAGTTGGGAATAATCACATCAATATGTTCAACCGATTGAATATAGGCTAATCTTTCAAAATAGGCATCTGCACCTACCGAAGGATATGGAAGAATGTAGGTTTTATCGGCCAGGTTCTTCATGTATATACCCGGTTCAAGGTTTTCGTATGCCAGGCCAATGATGCGGGCATCAAAAACATCCGATTCCCTGATGCCGCGAATGACAGGTACGCCCGGGCCCGGATTGTCGGTATTATTAAGCCCTGAAATTGCGACTGTGATTTTCATTTTCCTATTCATCTTCCGAAAGTCCAAAATCTTTTAACATAGCAACAAAATCATGTATTGCTTTTTCTATCACAATAGTTTCAGCATCATACCGTTCGGCCAGCTGACGGATAATTTCATCCACAGATAAATTGTTGCGAAGCATTTTGGTAACCTCAATACCAGTATTATTCATGGTAAAAGATTCACCCGTGGCAGGGTCAAAAATAAACCCGGTATCACTGATGGCAATATTGTTTCGTAAATTATTCATATATAGGTTTTTTCATATTTAATGTATAATATTGCTGATAATAAGTCAGACCCTTTAGACTACGAACTTCATCATAAGTTTAAAATATTAAAATATAATTACTACAAAAAAACCAATATTCTGAATTTCAAAATACTGGTTTTAAAACTTTATTTGATTTTAACGATTATTTTAAAAATATTTTCTGCACCAGTGAATTGTTGGACGCAATTACCTTCACTATATATGTGCCGGGGTTTTCGATTTCAATTTCCAGGAATGTACCATTCATCTCAACACTGCGCAACTCGCTGCCAACCAGATTGTAAACCT
>CAZLJX010000004.1:0-188212 GCA_964559985.1 uncultured Bacteroidales bacterium | reverse complement strand
CGGCAGTGATGGCAGTTCCGGGCTGGTCAATCTTTATCTGGCCATTGATGGTTTCAAAATACACTTGGCCGTTGCGGAGGGTGAATTGGGAGGCATTAACGGGGAAAATGTCACAGGAAACTTTGAGCATGATTTGATTTTGATCATTTCCTTCAAAAGTTATTTTAGAATTTGCACCATAAGTGGCTGTTCCGTTGAATTTTGTAAAGCCGTTTCCGTTTATTATCAGCCATGCATTGGTATTTAATGATAAATTGCCGGTGATATCGATCATAGAATTACTACCGGAAGCCTGAATCACCGAATTTCCGTTGATTTCTATCATAGCCTGTAATGAACCTGATTTTTGAACAATGATTACTGAATTATCAGCCAGATTTATTGTTCCTCCTGATAGAATAAGTTTACTACCCGGCTCTAAAATTACAGAACCATTTTTTCCTAAATTTAATTTACCGCCATCCCTTATTTTTAAAGTGCCTCCACTTTTAACATAAATGGTTCCTGTCCATCCACCACCGTGTATTGCATCAAATCTTGAGTTTTTAGCTATCTCAAGAGTTCCTTCTATTTCAAAACGGGATTGTTTTGGCAGACAAAATACTGGCCTGCCTGAATTATAAGGATTAATAATATCTAAATTGAAAATTATTGATTTTCCCTGGTCTATATAAACATCGGAATATAGAACCAGCTTGTGGTTAATGGTTGCATCGGTTGTGAAATGATAAGGAAAACAACTAATGGTATCTTTAACATAACTCGATACAGGCAAGGTGACAGTTGCCCTGTGAGCTGCCCCGGTTTGCATAGGTGAAATATATACAAGGCTTGGCCCGTAGGTCATTAAATTATTCGTACAATTGTCAGAATTGCTTTCATAAGGGTTACATCCCGGATCCCAGTTGTTTTGATGAGGACAATTGCCCGGTTGTGGTATCCCGAAAACATCGGCAAGGTATTCATTGGCTGATTTTGAACATTCCGAATCGCTAAATACATGGCCTAAACTTAATAAATGCCCCAACTCATGAGCAACTACATTAGCAATACTGCCGTCCCATGCCTGATAACGCCTGTTTATCATTATCCCCTTTGGATCATAATACCCGCTGGTTTGTTTATAAGTTAACGTTGCGGCAGCATCTGTACCTCCACCTCCCTGAATAATAACAGCAGGTTCATTGGCTGTTCCCCCGGAATTTACATAAGGACTTGAAATAATCAGAATCGAATCAACTTTACCATTACTTACATAAGCCTGGGCAGTTGTATTTTGAAATGGAGCTGTAAAACTTATCGTTGGTACACTGGTATATCCACTACCCGGATTGGTTACTATAACCGAAGTAATGCGCGCCCCTTCGTAATAAGGACTAAAGAATACGTTGAAACGAGTTCTTCTTTCAGGATAATAGTCAATTAAATATTTATCTAAAAGGTTTGTAGTTTTAAGATAATAAAACAAATTTGAATCGGTATAAAAATAAGAATTAGCTGAAACATTGTCTAAAGAAAACCGGATGCGGGTATCATAATTTGGCAGTTGAGGAAAACCCGGAATCGGATCGGATGGTAATCCGCTGCTGAAGCGTTGGTTGATGAGGTTGATTATATTTTTGAAGCGAGTGGTATCGGCCTGGGTGAAATTGCCTGTTCCATCGGGGCGTTGCAAAACATGGAAGTTTAGCTCAATTACTTTAAGTGGTTGATTATTAAGAGGATTACCCCCCCCCGGTATTCCAGGGAATAAAATCGTGTAGGTCTGAAAATAAAGGATTAAGTACAATTTGATGCTTTTGAATTTCTTCGTCAGTGGTTCCGCATTCTCCGGGAAATTCCTGTGAAAAAAGCGGCAAGCCAACAAATAAAAGTAGTACGGTTAAAAATATTGATTTCATGAAGTTTTAATTAAAGTTTAATAAATCGGGAATATAATTGCTGATTGGTTTTAATAAAATACATACCGGGCCTAAGTTTTGAAACATCTGCTTCCATATTAATATCCGGTATTTGATAAACTGCTTTTCCTGTCAGGTCAAATATCTGAGCGTTTACAAATTTATTGCCGTGTAATCCGAAGTTCAAAATATCGCCCACAGGGTTAGGCCATATATTAAATTCCTGATCAGGCAATTCTTCAATACCAACCCATTCTAATGTGCAACGCCCACCTAAAAGTCCACTGTTATAAACCATCTGTCCATCTTTATAGGAGCAGAGGGTTGTATTGGATGGATAACCATCATGTGTAATTATTTCATCCAAACTATTGGTTGGCCCAATACCTTCAATAAATTTTAAAACTGTTTGAACACTGTCAAACCCAATTAGAAACCCAAAATCAATTATTTTACGACCGGTTTCATAATATACTGTATCAACTGGTATGTCAATATATTCATAATCAAGTAAAAAATGAAATGTTTCTCCTTGATTTAAGGACATGTCAAATAACAAATATTCGTTTTCGTCAAGATTAACTGTGTCAAAATTAGCTAATCTACCGTATACCCTACCGGAATCAGTCACTTCCCTTAAATCAAGTATATTGAAATGTCTGGGAAAATGAACTTTGTGCCAGGTATATCCTTCATATTGAAAAACTTTTATAACACGTGCCGTATCTGTCCCCAAAAGTTTTTCGCTGCCAAGGTCACGGCTGGCAATGTGCCACTCCGTGCTTTCCTGCCCAAAAATGCTCTGGTAAGGCTGGGCCTTCCCAAGCAGGGGTAGTAGTAAAATAAGAATTAAAAAGTGTTTTGTTTTCATTCCAAAATAGTTTTAAGTTAATAAAATCAAGTATTCCAAAACCCCTGTTTTTTCAAGCCATATTCACCTCCTTTCTGTTTAAATGGTTTAGGGTTTGGAATTATAAAGGTAAAATAATTTTTGAAAAATTAAAAATATGGTGGGGTGAAAAGCGATCCGCCACAGTAGAGCGAAAACCAAAAAGCGATTCACGGAGGGGAAGCGATTCATATTTCGCTGATGTGCCGTATTTTCTTCTTACGGATTTATTTATCGTCCCGATGTTATACTGCTCTGCGAATAGCTTCAAGGTGCATAACACAAGAATATGAAGATGGCAAAATAATGGAAAATAAAATCGGTGTTTCGCCACGACGAAACTTAATCCCCGTGCACAAATTCCGGATCATTCCTTCATATAGCCGTACCTATAATCAACGGGTGGAACAAGTGTTTCTTTAATCGTTCTCGGGCTTGTCCATCTCAGTAAATTCAAAGCACTGCCGGCCTTATCGTTGGTACCCGATCCACGTGCCCCGCCAAAGGGTTGTTGCCCTACCATGGCACCGGTTGGTTTATCGTTATAATAAAAATTTCCGGCAGCATAGCGCAATTTTTTACAAGCCTGTACAATGGCATATCTGTCATTGGCAAATATGGAACCTGTAAGCGCATAAGGCGATGTTTGATCGCATAATTCCAGTGTGGCTTCAAATTCGTTATCAGGGTAAATGTAAATGGTCATTACCGGGCCAAAAATTTCTTCCTCCATGGTAATGAAATGCGGATTTTTTGCAACAATAAGGGTTGGTTCGATAAAATATCCCACTGATTTATCGCCTTTCCCGCCGGCTATGATTTCGGCATCATTTGACGCACGGGCTTTTTCGATATACGAAATAATATTGTCAAATGATTTTTCATCAATAACGGCATTGACAAAATTGGAAAAATTGCGCACACATCCTGTTTTTATTGTTTCCAGCTCATCCATCAGCATGTTTTTCAATACAGGCCATAACGAATGCGGAATATATGCCCTTGAAGCAGCCGAACATTTCTGCCCCTGGTACTCAAAAGCTCCGCGGATAATGGCTGTTGCCAGCTCAGGCAGCGATGCTGAAGGATGGGCAAAAATAAAATCCTTTCCGCCGGTTTCGCCAATCAGTTTTGGATATGAGCGGTATAATGAAAGATTACCGGCAACGGTTTTCCACATTGACATAAAAGTCGGGTTTGAGCCAGTAAAGTGAATACCAGCCAGTTCGCGGTGATTCAGCACGACTTTACTGATGGTTTGCCCCTGTCCCGGGATAAAATTGATAACACCGCCCGGAAGGCCGGCTTCGTGCAAAATTTTCATCAGGTAATAATTCGATAAAACTGCTGTGCTGGCAGGCTTCCAAACGGTTACATTGCCCATCAGCGCTACAGAAACATTCAGATTGGCAGCAATGGCCGTAAAATTGAACGGCGATACAGCATAGATAAAACCTTCAAGCGGGCGATATTCAAGGCGGTTGATTACCGATTGTGAACTCAATGGTTGTCCGTTGTATATCTGTGATGCGAAATAAACATTAAATCTAAAATAATCAATTACTTCGCATGCAGCATCTATCTCACTCTGGAAAATATTTTTTCCCTGCCCCAGCATGGTAGCTGCATTGATAACCGCCCGGTATTTCCCCGAAATCAGCTCGGCAGCCCGCAGAAATATGCTGCCCCGTTCAATCCACGACAAGGCAGCCCATTGCTCCCTCGCTTTCAGTGCAGCATCAATGGCCATGCGGGCTTCATTTTCGCCAGCCTGGTGATAAATGGCCAGTACATGTCCATGTTCGGTGGGCATGACCACCTTTGCGGTATTTCCGGTCCGGATTTCATGGCCGCCGATAATAAGTGGTATTTCAACCTGTTTATGATATTGATGTTCAAGTTCTTTTTCCAGCACTGACCGCTCAGGGCTTTTTTTGAGGTATTCCAGGACTGGTTCGTTTTTTGGTTCCTGAAAATTAAATATGGCATTATTCATAGTGTTTTGTAATTTGTGTATAATCAGGCAAATCATTAAATAACCGGATTGTCTGTTATTATAAACAAATCACCAGAGAAATAGTTTTTTAAAAGGAGCTATGGAAACAAAGCAACCAGTGGCATTCGCCGTCCCCAACCAAAAGCTTTTGACGAGATACGCAACGATGGTGGTGCCTGGAAACGCTTATATTCGTTGAAATTTACCATTTTTATCACACGGTTTACAGTAGCTGCATCAAAACCCAGTTTAATGATTTCGCTGGCCGGACGGCGCATTTCGATATATTGAAACAATATCGGGTCAAGAAGATGGTATTCAGGAAGGGTGTCAGAGTCTTTCTGTTCGGGTTTCAGCTCGGCCGAAGGCGGTTTTGTTATGGAACTGACAGGAATAATTTCTTTTTCGCGGTTGATAAAATGAGCCAGCTGGTAAACCTGGGTTTTATACACATCTCCCAGCACCGAAAGGCCGCCGTTCATATCTCCGTATAGGGTACCGTAACCGGTTGCTGCTTCGCTTTTGTTAGAGGTATTAAGCAACATACAACCAAATTTATTTGACAACGCCATCAGCAAAGTGCCTCTGGTTCGTGCCTGAAGGTTTTCTTCAGTAATATCGGGCTTTGTATCTTTAAAAATATCGGAAAGTGCTGACAGAAACTCACAGATAATATCTGCAATTGGTACAATATGGTATTTCACTCCCAGATTCCCGGCAAGTTTTACGGCATCGTCGATGCTGTGCTGCGACGAATACTGTGAAGGCATTAGCAGTACGTGGAGATTTTCAGCACCGAGTGCTTCAGAAGCGAGTGCCAGAACTACAGCCGAATCAATTCCGCCCGAAAGGCCAAGGGTGGCTTTTTTAAAACCGGTTTTTGAAAAATAGTCTTTCAGCCCAAGAATGAGTGCATGATAAATTTTTTCGGTCTGGCTCATTTCAATTGCCGGCTGTTTATTTCCGGCAACGATTTTTGTTCCGTCGAAAATGACGGTTTCAAAATCTTCGTCAAATTTCTTCATCTGTAAAACTACAGCACCATTGCTGTTGGTGGCCATACTTCCTCCATCAAAAATCAGGTCGGTATTTCCACCCACCTGGTTTACATATACAAATGGCAGTTGGTAACGTATGGCATTATCGGTAACAATTTTCAGCCTTGCCTCATCGTGTGTATATGAAAACGGTGAAGCCGACAGGTTGATAACCAGTTGGGGATTAAGATGGATAAGCTCTTCCATCGGGGCTTTCTGATAAAGCCGGTCACGGGCAAAAGGACTTTCGACCGGTTGCTTGTCCCAGATGTCTTCGCAGATGGTTACGGCAATACGAAAGTCTTTAAAATAAAGGAGTTTGAATTCGGAATTTGGCTCAAAGTAGCGGTATTCATCAAAAATATCATAAGTAGGCAACAGCGATTTGGAAAATACCTGTTTTGTTTTTCCGTCTTCGATGAAACATGCACTATTGAATAGTTTTTTCCCTATAGGCTCAGGGTTGAGGATAGGTACACCCACCAGGGCAGCTATTCCGTGGCAATGCTGAGCAATACGGTCAGTATAATGATTGCATAAATCAATAAAATCGGGCATTTCGAGCAAATCGTGGGGAGGATAGCCACAGACCGATAATTCAGAGAAAACAATTAAATCAACTTGCTGGCTTTTAGCTGTTTCAATAGCCCGAACCATTTTCTGGTAATTCGACTCAAAATTACCGATATGAAAGTTAAGCTGTGAAAGGGCTATCCTGATCATATCCGGAATTTATCAGAAAATAATACCGGCCTGCAGCACAAGGTGGCTCATCAGCACCTTATCGGTGCGGCGGCCACCGTTTTCTTTGGTAATATCGTTGATGCCTTTTTTATAAATCACGCCAAAGGTGAGGGCTGAAGATTTTTCCGATCCCCCGAGATAATATTCCAAGCCGGCACCGATATAATACATCAGGTTGAACCAACGCACTTCATCATCAATTTTTGAATTGGGAAAAGCTTCCGATTTTCCTTTGGCGTTGAGTTTTACGGCAGGTTGAAAACCAAACTGCCCGTAATACGACATATATCCTATCCGGTTGGTGTTGAGTTTTAACCCGAGCGGAATTTCGAGGTATTGCAGTTTATAGGTTACGGTAGTGCCCTGTGGCAGGCTGACCAGGCCATCGGCTGTTTTAAAGCTGACTGTTTCGTTGTATTTTAGCTTGCCGCCGGTAAATGTATTGATATTCAGTCCGAACGAAAAGCCATAATGATCGGCAAAATAATAATTTCCTGCCAGTCCGAATCCAAACCCCGGCAATATGCCGTTTTGTTCAGATATACGATCATCGCTGGTTAAAAATGAAATATGAGGCATGGCAACGAGCCCCAGTTTCAGGTCTTGTGCATGAAGGGCTGAAAATAAAAGGGATATCCAGAGTACTGCAAACGTTTTTTTCATGGATTCTGTTTTTTAAAAGATAAAAACTACTTTTGGCATCACGGATGAAATTCACACATGCAAAAATAGTAAATTATCGTTAATCATGAAAAATACCCTTTTCATGCGCATTTTGGTTTTTGTCAGCCTTTTATTTGTCATGGCAGGATGTAACAGGAGCAGGCTTGATGTAGATATATCGGATGTTAATGCAGGTTTGAAAATACAAAGACTCGACCGCGACCTGTTCAGTTTTCCGGCCGACAGCCTTGAATTTTATTTGCCGCAGATTGAAAAGCAGTACGGCGAATTTCTGGACATCTACACCAACCGGATTATCAATATCGGAAACCCGGCATCGGCAAGCTATTACAGTTATTTTAAGCTTTTTCTTACCGATTTTATCATAACAACGGTGGTGAAAGACGTGCAAAAAACCTTTCCGGATATTGGCCCGCTTCAGGCAAGGCTTGAAAATGCATTCAGGCATTACCGGTATTATTTTCCGGAAAAGCCTGTACCAGTAATTGTTACATATATCTCGGGATTTAATCAATCGGTGGTAACATCAGATACGCTTCTTGGTATTGGGCTTGACAAATATCTGGGTGAAAAATCGCCTTACTATGAGCGACTTCAGATTTCGAAATACCTGCGCAAAGAGATGAATCCCATCCGCATTCCGGTTGATGCGATGCGTGCCTGGGTTAATATGGAATTTCCGTTCAATGATTCAATAAATAATTTGATTGCCAATATGATATATGAAGGCAAAGTGCAATATTTTATCGATGCCATGATGCCTTCAGAACCTGATACCCTCAAACTTGGTTACAGCAAAAAACAATTGCTGTGGTGTGAAAAATTTGAACAGGATATGTGGAAATATATGATTGATAAAAAATTATTGTTCGAAAATAACCGTCTTGAAATAAACCGGTATATCGGGCCGGCTCCGTTTACGACCAGTTTTGGAAATGAAAGCCCGCCAAAAACAGGGATTTTTATTGGTTGGCGTATTGTAACATCGTATATGAGAAATCATCCCGAAATTACCTTACAACAACTTATGAGTGAGAATAATGAAATGTCAATCCTGAACCTTGCAAGATATAAACCATAAAACTGATAATGTATGAAAAAGATTTTTCTCCCGGCAATTGTATTAGCAAGTGCGGTGATATTGGCTGTGGCAGGTTATACCTGTTATTTTTTTCAGCATGATAACAAAGATGCTTTGGTGCTTTATGAAAAGAAGCATGGTCCGGCCGACTTTTTTTTCATGCAACGGTCATACCCCGATAAATCGTTTGATTACAAAGCTTATTTAAAAGTCATGCAGGTTGAAGCAACCCAGACTTTAATGAAAACCGATTATGAAATTCCGGCATGGAGACTCGAAGGTCCTGAAAATATTGGTGGCCGGATAAATGTGGTTGTGGTACATCCGCAAAATCATAATATTATGCTGGTGGGAAATGTAACGGGAGGTATTTATAAAACCATTGATGGAGGAACCCATTGGTATCCGGTATTTGATCAGCATCCATATCTTTCAATCGGTGCTTTGGTTTTTGATCCGGTAAATCCTGAAATTCTATATGCCGGTACCGGCGATCCCAATATCGGCGGTTATCCGTTTATCGGAAATGGTTTGTACCGTTCTGTTGATGGCGGCGAAACATGGGAACATTGCGGGCTGGAAGAAGTGGGTATCATCTCACGAATTGCCATTCATCCAAAAAACAATCAGGTAATATATGTTTCAGCCATGGGAATACCTTTTGAACGAAGCATACATCGGGGATTATACAAAACAACCGATGGTGGCCAGACCTGGACAAAAATACTATATATTGCAGATAATGCCGGAATAATTGATTTAGCCATGAACCCGCAACATCCCGATACGCTGTTTGCTGCGGCATGGAATCGTATCAGGAACAATCACGAAAGCATCGTTTACGGGGAGGATGCCAGGATTTACAGAACTTACAACGGCGGAACAGACTGGACCTTACTTACCAACGGACTCCCGCAAGATGTACATTCAAGAATTGGCCTGTCGATGAATCAAAGTAATCCTGATCAATTGCTTGCATTGTATATCAGCACTGTTTTTGAAACTGAAGGAATTTTTCAAACGGTTGATGGAGGAAATACATGGACAGAAATACCTATCTCAACACTCGATGGCAGTGCGCTTGGAGGATTTGGATGGTATTTTGGTCAGATCAGGATTAATCCGTACAACCATAACCAGTTTTTCCTGCTTGGCGTTGATTTACACCGAACCGACAATGCCGGCCAGACATGGCAGATGGTAGGCCCTCCGTGGTACACTTACGAATTTCATGCCGACAAACACGACCTGATTTTTCTTGACCAGAATACGATTATCGTGTCAACAGATGGCGGCCTGTATAAAAGCGAAGATGCCGGTGATACCTTTACCGATATTGAAAATATTCCAAATACCCAGTTTTACCGCATTGCTGTCGATCCTGTCAGACCAGGAAAATATGCAGGAGGCGCACAGGACAACGGCACCAGCTATGGTAATTTTGAAACAGCCGGAAACTGGGAAAAAATATATGGAGGTGATGGATTTCAACCTGTATTTGATCCGGTTGATCCGGGAATAATGTATACCGAAACCCAGAACGGAGGACTGGTTTATACTACCGATTTTCTTTCACAAAATTACTGGTTTGACGATTTTACTTCGATGATAGACGAAAACGACCGTCGTTCGTGGGATATGCCTCTGACGATGAGTCCGCTCAATCATACTGTATTGTATACAGGCACTTACAGGGTTTATAAAATTATCAATGCTCCGTATGGAAACTGGTCTCCAATCAGCGGCGACCTGACCGAAGGCACCAATAACCGTTACCATGTAATTACTGTGGTTGAACCTTCTCCGCTTGATGCAAACGTGATTTATGCCGGTGCATCAGATGGTTATGCCAGTTTTACCAACAATGGCGGTTCAAACTGGACATCCATCAGGGAAGGTTTGCCTGTCAGGTATATTACCTGTATCAAAGCATCGGCTGATATGGTTTCACGGGTTTTTATCAGCCATAGTGGTTATAAAGACAATGAGTTTATACCGCATATTCACCGAAGCGATGACTACGGGAACAACTGGGTGGATATTTCATCTGACCTGCCACAACTGGCCATCAATCATATAGAAATTTTACCCGGACATAGCGATTCTGTTTTATTTGTCGCTACCGACGGAGGGGTATATCATACCCTTAATGGCGGACAAAGCTGGGTTCGGACAGGTTCAGCGATGCCGGCAGTGCCGGTTTACGATATTGCTTACGACCAGCATAATAACCGGATAATAGCAGGAACACATGCACGGTCGATGATGAGCATTTCGGTTGATTCATTGCTGATGAATTCAGGCAACAGTATTTCCCGGGCAAATACGATGGATGTTAAAATTTATGCTGGCTACGGAAATAAGGTGATTATTTTTGCCCCGCAGGCTTTGAACAATGCCAAAATTACCATTTCTGATATGAGCGGGAAAATGATTTTTCATCAATTAAAAAATCTATCCAAGGGCGAAAATCATTTTGAACTACCTGCCGTTCCCGAAAAAATTTATATCATTCATTTACAGCATGGAGGTAAAAGATTTTCGAAGAAAATAATACTTCATAGCTGACAGTAATTTGGTTTTTAGTCATATTAACCCACAGAAACCTATACATTATCAAAATATTACAAAGTATTGCTGCTCTTTTTACGATATTACTTATCTTTGGTACATATATGTAATACAATGATCAGAACCTTTTGTTTTTCTATAGCCTTGTTTTTATTTATAATGGCCGAAGGCCAGCCTTTTGCCAATGATTGGATCAATTATTCGCAGCATTATTTCAAATTGTACCATACCCAAAAAGGTATTTGCCGCCTTACGTCATCTGACCTTACTGCGGCCGGAATACCTGTCGGAGCTTTTAATCCGCAGAATCTGCAGATTTTTTACCGGGGGAAAGAAATTCCTGTTTATATTAAAGGAGAGGAGCAGGGTTTGCTTGAATACCTTGAGTTTTTTGTTCAACCCAACGACAGCTGGCTCGACACCACCATGTTTGATTCTCCCGGATCGGTTTTAAATCCCTATTACAGCCTGATAAACGATACATCGGCCTATTTTCTTACATGGAACAATGCTTTTTCCAATAAACGATACCAACCTGAAAATGATATTAATTTTACCGGATACACGCCAATATCTTATGTTAATGCAACCACTGTATCTCAGTATCCGGCAAAATTTCTCGAAAAAGGCGACGATTGTGAATATACTTTTGGAGAAGGATGGTTCGATGATCCTTATCTGAGCCTTGGCGGATCGGTTACCAAAACCGTGCAGACACCAAAACCCTATACTGCCGGCGGAAATGCGCAGGTTAGGGTTGCTTTGGCAGGTGTATCAAAGTATTCGCACCATCTTTCCATCATGCTCAATTCAACCTTGCTTGCCGATACTACTTATTACGGACTCATCGGTTTCAGGGGAGATTACACAGTGCCTTCCGCGCAGTTAAATGAACAGAATGTGGTCGTATTTTCCAGCATTAATGACCAGAATAATGCCACCGATTTATCAGCCGTAGCCTATATTCAGGTTTCTTATCGCATGCAACCCAACGCCGGCGGAGGCAACCTGATGATGTTTGAATTACCCTCCGGCAATCAGAAAACGTTGGTTGAGATTTCCCAGTATGGATCATCGGCCATACCATCGGTTTATGACCTTACACGGAATAAAGTAATAAAATGTGTTTTAAACAGCCAGACCCTTAAATTCCTGGTACCAGCTTCCACTACTCCTGTGAAAATAATTATATCGGCTCCTGAAGCCACCTTAAAACCCAACAGGATAAAAGCATGCCAGTTTATCAATCCTTTATCGGTCCAGTCGGAATATATTATAGTTTCGCATCAGCGAATATGGGAATCAGCAACGGTATACAAAAACTACAGAAATGCGGTGCTTGCCGACATTGACCAGCTATACGACCAGTTTGCCTATGGCATTGATAAACATCCTGTTGCTATAAGGAATTATATTTCGTTTGCATTATCTCAATGGACACGTAAACCGGAATACCTGCTTATAGCCGGAAAAGGCGTTGGGGCTGCAGTTACCCGAAAATCGGCCAGTGCATGGGATCAATGCCTGGTTCCACCCATGGGTTATCCGGCATCGGACAACCTTTTAAGTTCGCGCATCAGGGAGCCAATGCTAAGCCCTGCCCTCGCCACCGGACGTATTGCCGCTCAAACCAACAGTGAATTAATGATTTACCTTGACAAGGTGATAGCAATGCAGGCCAATACTCCCGATGCATGGATGAAACACATCATCCATTTTTCAGGGGGAATAGATGCAATAGAACAGGGGAATTTTGCCAGGTATCTGAAGGCATATGAGACCATTATTGAAGATACTTTGTTCGGTGGTTATGTTTCTACTTTCAGGAAAAACAGTTCATCGCCCATCCAGATTACCCAGACCGATTCGGTTAAAAGTCTGATCAATGGCGGAGTAACCTTTATGACTTTTTTCGGACATGCTGCCGCTACCGTTGGTTTTGACCAGAATATTGACGAACCATCGTCTTATACCAATGTCGGGCGTTATCCGTTTATCATGGCCAATTCATGCTATGCCGGAAATATCCACCTGACAACCAACAGTACTATTTCGGAAAAATGGATATTAATTGCCAACAAAGGAGCCATTGGTTTCCTGGCCTCGGTCAACGAAGGGCAACCAGCACTTTTAAATACCTTCAGTACAAATTTTTACCAGCAACTTGCTTACGAAAGTTATGGTTTGGGCATTGGTATGGTTTTTCGCAATACTGCATTGAAAATTTTTCAGCAATACCCTTACAGCCAGGGATTAAAATCGACCATCCAGGAATTTACCCTTCACGGCGATCCGGCAGTGATATTGAACCAGTTTCAGCAACCCGACCTGGCTTTGACAAATCGTTCAGTCTGGTTTGAACCCAGGGAAGTTACCACCCTTTCCGATTCATTTGATGTGAAAATTGTAGTAGAAAATTATGGAAAAAGTGTAACCCAGCCTTTTCAGGTAGATGTGATAAGAACCTATAGCGATGGTACTTTTCAGACTTATACCCGTACCATACCAAAGGCATTGTTCAGAGACACACTCACGGTGCGTTTTCCGGTTGACCATATCAAAGGCACCGGCCTGAATCAGATTTCTGTTATTGCCGATGTTAACGGACTGGTGAATGAATTTTCAGAAACCAACAATATGATACAGGTATCGCTTTATATACGTTCATCAGATATCAATCCGGTTTATCCACCCGATCAGGCATTGGTTTCCTCCTCTGAAGTCATATTAAAAGCTTCTACGGGCGATGTACTTGCTCCGGCCATGCAATCGCGTTTTGAAATTGATACTTCCATGTTGTTTACAAGTCCGGTGACTTCAGTGATCAACCATCGCGGAGGCGTGGTTACATGGCAGCCACCTTTTAATCTTGTTGAAAACAGAACCTATTACTGGAGGGTTTCACGAAATGTAGTTCCTTATAACTGGAAAACATCCTCGCTGGTATATTCACCGGGTGAAAGCGGATGGGCACAAATGCATTTTTACCAGTTTGCCACTAATCCTTTAACTTTTATTAATCTGAACCCGCATTCGCGTCAATATGATTTTATCATCACGCCCAAAGAACTAAGCTGTCACAATATTGGATCACCCACCATTTACGATTTATATTCGGTAGGGTTTCTTATCAATGGTTCGGGCGATTATGGCGTGTGTGGTTATAACCACTCTGTCCTGGTTACGGTGATTGATTCGGCTACTTTACAGCCATGGGAATCAAACAGGGGCAATTACGGGCATTATAACTACCCGAAGTGTAACAGGCCTGTCCCCGACAAATATTATATGTTTTTAACCGGCAACCCTGATGCATTGCAGGCTATGGCCAATTTTATCAACGATACTGTTCCTGATGGATTTTATATTTTAACCTGGTCAATCATAAATGCCAATATTACAAGCTGGCCCGAAAATGTGCTGCAGACTTTTGAAAACCTTGGAGCCGCCGGTATCAGGTCAGTGCCTGATAACCATCCGTTTATCTTTTATACACGAAAAGGATACCCATCCAATTCTTCCATGGTTATTGGTCAGTCGCCCACCGATGTGATTGACCTTTCTGTTACCCTGCGTACACGTTTTACTTATGGTAGCGTTGGTACCATACCGATAGGCCCCTCACTCGGATGGAAATACCTGAAATGGTCAGCTGCCACCCAGGAGGAAAATACTGCCGAAACGATCCTTCTTAGCGTTGCTGGAATATCAAAAAATGGTACTTCACAAACATTGGCAGATTCTATCCGTGTTGATGAAGATTCTGTCAGTTTAGGTTTTATTCCTCATACTGATTATCCTTATATTACACTGTCCGTTTTCAGCCGCGATGATGAATTCCAGACACCAGCCAATCTTAATTACTGGAAAGTGATGTATGATGATGCCCCCGAATTTGCTTTTAACCCCCGCAGAGGATACCGGTTTGATTTTGATACCGTAAATGAAGGAGAGCAGGTGAGGTGCCTCATTGCAACAGAAAATATCTCCGGTGCTTTGGCTGATAGTTTAAGAATGACCTACTGGCTGACCGATTATACCAATAATATCACTGTTTTAAAGATACATAAAATAAAAGCACCTTTGCCAGGTTCGTGGATCATTGACTCGGTATCATTTTCAACCCTGGGTAAAAAGGGTGACCAGATTTTCAGGGCTGAAGTAAATGCACCGGATCCTGCCACCGGACGTTATGACCAGCCAGAATTGAATCATTTCAACAATTTTTTGAGCAAACCTTTTTATGTGATCCCCGATAAAACCAATCCGCTGCTCGATGTTACCTTCGACGGGCTTCATATTACCAATGGTGAAATAGTTTCGGCAAGGCCTGAAATTGTCGTTCAGCTGACCGATGAAAACAAATACCTTCCGCTGAATGACACATCTGTTTTTGCCATTTACCTTACTTATCCCGGGCAGCCTGAAAGGCGTATCGCCATTGAACAAGCCGAATGGATTCCGGCAACCTTGCCAAAAAACAGCTGTAAAATTATTTACCGGCCGGTTTTTGATGCTGATGGCAGCTACCAGTTGCGCATCCAGGCACGCGATATCTCGAATAACGAATCGGGAAAAAAGGACTACAGGGTGAGTTTTAATATTGTTACAAAAGCCACTATTTCTGAAGTATTGAATTATCCCAACCCATTTTCAACATCAACCCGTTTTGTGTTTACCCTTACCGGCTCAGAAATACCCGATGACCTGAAAATACAGATTATGACTATTTCCGGGAAACTGGTAAAAACCATTACCCGGGAAGAGCTTGGTACCATCCGCATAGGACGGAACATTGCTACTGCCCCCTGGAACGGTACTGATGATTTTGGCGACAAACTGGCCAACGGTGTGTATTTTTACCGCGTTATCTGTACCATCAACGGGAAAGAACCGGAGAAAAACCTGCATAAACTTGACAAATACTTTAAAGAAGGTTTTGGTAAACTTTATATTATGCGATGACCTTACGGAAAGATTTCAGTTCATATCATTTTCCAGATTTTGATGCTTTCCGCTGGATAGCTTTTTTACTTGTTTTTTTCCAGCACGGATTTGTTAGTTTTGATACAGGTATTGTCAACAATCATTATTACCAGGTTTTTGCCACCATAAAAAGTAACGGCCATCTTGGCATTGATATGTTCTTTGTGCTGTCGTCATTTCTGATTACCTACAAAATTCTTGAAGAATATCAATATACATCCCGTTTCAGTTTGCGCAATTTTCTTATCCGGCGTACACTCCGTATCTGGCCGCTGTATTTTCTGGTCGTTCTGGCAGGCTTTTCAGGTGCCGCGCTATTGCTCAATGTGTTTTCAATACAACTCAATCTACCCCCGTTTCAATGGATGGCAACCTTTACCGTCAATTATTATTTTGCTTTTTACGGTACGCATTTTTTGTTTTTCATCGTGTTTTTGTGGTCTATTTCTGTAGAAGAGCAGTTTTATATTTTCTGGTCGGTTATGCTTAAAGCCGGAAAGAAAATTATGCTTCCGGTCATATTGCTGCTTGCACTCATATCGGTTATTTACACTTACAAAATTGACATTGACCAAAGACACAACCTCTATTTCGACACCATCAGATACCTGCCGCTTTTTGCAGCCGGCAGCGTGTTTGCCTATATTTCCATTAATAAGAAACAGATTTTCAATAGGTTAATTTCCTGCCCAACATGGATGATTGTAATGATTTATCTGGCATTTACTGCCATTTTACTTTTTTATCATCGTATTTTTTCTGACCCGTTGACCTTATGGATTGAAAAACCACTGATAGGTTTGTTGTTTGGATTTATTCTTTTTGAGCAATCATTCAGCCCTCATTCATGGTTCAAATTACGCAGCCTCAAATTGGCCGGCAATATGGGTAAAATTTCGTACGGTTTGTATTGTTTCCACGGCGTTGCCCTGACCCTTGCCATGAAATCGGTTTTACCCATCAATCCATGGCTTCGCGATTTGTTGCTGATGCCGGTATTTTCCATCACTTTTACCATCATCATGTCATATTTCAGCTACCGGTATTTTGAATCGTATTTTTTGAGGCTGAAATCAAAATTTTAAAAACAGGATGGTATCGACTAAGTATTTGTTTAATAATTAGTTAAATTATCAATATTCGTTTTTAGGGCGGCAATTTTTTACCCGAAAATTTTAGTTAAGTTTGCAGCAAAAATGATAACCATGAAAAGATTTCAGTTGATTTTATGTGCGGTAATGCTTTTGCCGGTATCATCCTGTAAACAAAAAACCGGGCAAAATGCTGTTTTAAGAGAAGAGATCCGCAAAATGGAGGAAACCCTTTCGGCCAATGCCATGACGCTTGAAACCAAAAGTGCCTTTGAACTTTTAGATAAATATGAATCGTATGTGAATCATTATCCGCAGGATACCAGTGCAGGAACTTACCTGTTCAAAGCCGGTGAACTGGCAATGGCTGTTAAAGCTCCCAAACAGGCTTTATTTTATCTGCAGAAACTTCAGCAAAATTATCCACGGCATCCACAAGTGCCATACAGCATTTTTCTACAGGCTTTTATTTACGAAACACAGGTTAATGACCTGGCAAAAGCCCGCGAATATTATGAGCAGTTTATTGCCAGGTATCCCGACCATCCATTAACGGATGATGCCCGTGTTTCGATTGATATGCTTGGAAAAGACCTCAACGAGGTAATAAAATCGTTTGAAAATAAAACGGATACCAGCAGGTTGAAAGTGAAAAAATAAAGTTGTTGGCTGTACAATCGGTTTTTAATCTTTTACCCTGTTAAATGCCATGGCTTTTAAAATAAGACGGGGCAATGGTCTGGCCGGGTTACGTTTTTTAAGGCTGAGATACCAGCCCCATTTTTTTGCCACCGGAACTTTATGGGTTTCAACAAATTCGATAAGTGTACCATCCACATCTTCGGCATACGAAAATCGTCCTGCTGCTTCGCCCATATCAAAGCTGTTGCCTGTATCTACTGTAAATGGCTGGCCTATGGCATCGCATTCTTCTTTGATAAAATCCATATTTTTTACATCCCAGCACAGGTGGATAAAGCCCGGGTCGCCCCAGAAACGGTTTTTGTAAATTTTTTCAGGTGTCCTGCCCATGACCTGTACCAGCTCAATCTGGCTGCTGCCCAGCACCGGAGAGAAAGCCCCACGGTGCGGTTGTGAATGCGTTAAAAGCATACGCCGGAAAGGAAGATGGCCGCCTCTGAAAATCTGAAAATCGGCAAATGTGCGGGTTTCGTCGTATACAATTTTATCGTGACCCAGAATATGGTGGTAAAAAGGGTAGGAGAGGTCAATCTGGCTTACCCCGATGATGCAACCCAAAACTCCTCCAACAGGAATACCGGTATTGGTGAACCATTCATCTGTTTCGACATATTGAAAAAAGTTTCCAAACGGGTCTTTTACATAAAAAAAGTTTTGTCCCGAACTATCGGTCATCACTTCACTCAGAATATCAACGCCTTTGTTTTTAAGGTAAACCAATGCTTTATCGGCATTGCGGCATTTCATTTTGGTAATAAAAATTCCCAGGTCGCCCAATTGAAGCTGAAATGTGGGTTTCTGTGGCTGGCGGCTGGTATATTGCCAAATTTCAAATCCTCCGCCACCCTGCAGGTTAATGGCAAGCACAGCATGCCTGCTGCGGGGTTCACCTCCGGTATAAGGCAGCATGAGGGCTGCTGTGGCAGCTTCTTCAAAAACCCTGATATCCATGCCAAAATTCCGGCGATACCATGCAAAAGCCTTGGTAACATCTTCCACCCCAATACCTATCTGTTGAATTCCGCTGATGATTTTCATATTAAAATTTAAATAAATGATTTTCAGGTTGGTTTAATTTTTGAAACAATACGGTAGAAAATAAACGGCAGCCATTTTTTAAGGTGAACCATTATTAATTCATTGCCACCGATAAGGACTTCACGTTTTTTCTTTTCAACCGCTTTCAGCAATTTGCAGGCGCACTTATCGGCAGTGATGCCCGAAGCCTGACCCTTGTCTAACCGGCCGTGAGGCTGTCCGTCGGAGGTGAGTGCCCTGAATGATATGGATGTTTGAACCCTGCCCGGACATGCAATGGTGGCGTGAATATTTTTTTGTTTCAGCTCTGCATTCAGGGTTTCAAAAAAACCGTATATGGCATGTTTGGCTGCCGAATATGCTGAGCGCAGCGGGAAACCAAATTTTCCGGCAATACTGCTCACAGCTACTATTTGCCCGCCACCCTGTTGGAGCATGGAAGGTAAAACAGCTTTTGTAAGAATTACAGCCGAGAAAAAATTGACTTCCATTATTTTACGGTCAATTTCAACCGGTGTTTCAGTCACCTTTGATCGTTGACTAAGTCCGGCAATATTAAAAAGCATATCAATTTTTCCGTAAACACTAAGGGCTTTTTGGGCAGCATCATTTACCTGTTCAGGAACAGAAAGGTCAAAAATAATGGTATGGCATGTTGCTCCGAAAGTCTGGCAATTAAGGGCAACTTTTTCCAGCTCTTCTTTTTCATTCGACGATAGTATAAGCCTGGCTTCCTGTTTTGACAGCCTCATAGCGATGGCCTCACCAATGCCGCTCGATGCCCCTGTTATCCAGATAACTTTCCCGGTAAAATAGTTTTTCATGGTTTCTTGTTGAAGTCTTAACCGCAAAAGTAAAAAAAAATGGACAAGCAAGCTGATGACTCAAAAAAAGATGAACCATGCATCATTCAAAAGGTATGTAAGGTGATGAAGGGAGTGACTACATTCAGGAATTATCGGTTTTTATTGTAACGATTTGTAATTTAATTCATTAATTTAAAGAAAAACATTCAAGAAGAATTGCCCTGCCACGTAGAAAAACGAATGCGGGTATCTGTATCTCTTTTGAAATTTGTTGTTTATTTACCATTCCACAATATTATTCCGAAGTGCAAATTTAATCATCTGTACATTGCTTTTAAAGTTATATTTCTGCATGATATTGTTTTTGTGGGTCTTTATCGTAAACACGCTTAAATTAAGTTTTTCAGCAATCTCATTATTCGTAAAGCCTTCCACATACAGTTTTAAAATCTCTTTTTCACGGGATGTAAGTTGGTATTTTTTTGCAATATCTCCAATACCTGAGTTTTTTGCATTATTGATATAACTTTTAATAACTTTTTTTGAAATAGATGGACTGTAAAATTCATCGCCTTCCGCAATTTTACTGATTGCCTCGAGTAAAATGTCAGTGGTTGAATCCTGTTTTGGTAAATAGCCTTTGGCGCCTGCATGGATTGCAGATACGACGTATTCTTCATTATTGTACATGGATAGAATCAGTACTTTAATATCCGGGAAGCTTTTGTTTAATTTTTCTGTCAACATGATTCCCGACATATTTGGCATCGAAAGGTCAGTAATTACAATATCGGGTTTGTTATTATTGATAAAATCAAGAGCCTCTTTACCACTGCCAACTGAACCGATCAACTCAATGGTATCTTCGTCTTTAATAATGCGTTTAATCCCATCACGGACAATTTGATGGTCGTCAACAATCAGGACTTTAATTTTATTCATAAATCAGATTATAACATTTTCATACAACAGGTCATTTGGGAATTTTCAAACGCAATGTTGTTCCTGATTGCGGCTCAGACTCAATATCAAGAGTGCCATTAAGCAGTCGTGCCCGTTCTTTCATATTGAATATTCCGTTGCAGGGACTACACAGGTTAGTGTCGTAAGTAAAACCTTTTCCGTTATCCTCAATGATCAATATAATACTTTTTTTACTTCCGATAAGTTGAAGTTGGATTTTGGTAGCACCCGAGTGTTTTATTGCGTTATTCAGCGCTTCTTGCGCTATCCGGTAAATATAAAATTTGACTTTTGGATCATTGATTGAAATATCGCCATGAACAGATAGTTCGATATTCATGTCCGATGTCCGTTTGAGGGAATCGCAAAGATTTTTAACTGCAAAATCGATTCCCGATTCTTTCAGAATGTTGGGTGCAAGATTATTGGAAATCTGCCTGACTTCCTCAATGGTTTTCAGACAATCAGACTTAACCTGTCCGATGGTGGTCCTGACTTCATCGTTATTTTGTTTGCTTGCACTTTCAAGTTGTAGTTTTATGGAAACAAGTTTTTGTCCAAGACCATCATGTAATTCTCTTGAAATACGCTGCCTTTCGAGTTCCTGGCCGTCATAAAGAGCGGTCATTCTCTTTGAGCGTTCATATTTCAGCTGTTCGGTCATGGTATTGAATGCATTGTACAGAAGCCCGATTTCATCCTTCATCCTGGGTTTTAGGGTAACGTCCAGATTTCCTTCCCCAATCTTTAAAGCAACATTTTTAAGTTTGATAATAGGTTTTGTTATCGTTCTGGAGATCATATGAGCGATGGAGAAGAGAAATATGCAGATGACAAGAGAAATAAAAAAGACATCATTACGAATAGATACAATGGGAATCATAGCTTCGCTATAATCTATCTCGGCAATAATTGCCCAGTTTAAACCAGGTATGTTCAACCTTTCGAAGGAACTGAGACATGCAACAGTTCTGTAATCATCAATAAGGGAAGAACCCGATTTATTTTTAAAAGCATTGTCTGCACTTTTCGTTTTTACAACTGTATTCAGCACAGAATTAGGGATAAACCTTGAGTTACTTCTCATCAGGTAATCATTACCCACCAGGTAAACCTCGCCCGATTTTCCCAAACCATTTTCAGGATTATTCTCAAGCATAATATTATTAATATCTTTAATCGAAATCTGGAGGGCAAGGACACAAACTTTATTTTTATGGATAATATGAATTTGTTTGCCAATAAAACACTGCGTTTCTGAATCGGTTTTTGAGCCTTTCATGAAATCAACAATCGCCGGATTGAAATGATGACTGCTTTTTTGCCATAATCCGGTTAACTGTTTAATAATCACAGAATTTTTATTAAAGGGAACAGGTTTCAAACCTTCGAACTCATAAATTTTTAAATCATTGGTTTCATTGCCAAAAATCATGAACATGTTGTTGAACCCAAAAAGGCTGTAATTTATGTTTTTATCAAAAATTTTTAATTCAGAATCCAGATGATCTGAAGCAATTTCATTGGCCACCTTATTAATATAGTTGTTACCAGCAAGGAGTTCGAGATTGTTAAATCGCTCTTTGAAGTAAATTTCAACCTGTCCCTTTTTAATTACACGTATCGATGTCAACTGATCGAGTGTTCTTTTCAGCAAAGCCTTTTTTGCGTTCAGGTAGGAGTATATGCCTATGCTTGAAAGCGATGAAACCCCAACAATGAAGAATAATATCATTAGTCTCCGTGTTATCGATTTACTGAACATCTATCAGAAAATGATTTTGGATCAAAGAAAAGAAAATAATTATTAAGAAAATAATAAAGGCTCTTGTTTCAGAGCCTTTATCGATAAAAAAAACTTCAATTATAATGCACCCTCATCATAGGCTTTCTCACCATGTAAAGCATCGTCAAGTCCGGCACGCTCTGCTTCTTCAGAAACACGCACAGGTGTTATTAAGTTGATGATAATCAGCATCAGGTAAGTAAATCCGAAGGCATAAACCGATGCACTTACCACTGCAATGATTTGCTTTACAAGGAAAGAGCCGGAACCAAAAAATAAACCATCGGCACCTGCAGCATTTACTGCTTTGGAGGCAAAAACGCCGAGAAGAATCGTCCCAAGTACACCACCAACACCATGTACACCCCAAACATCAAGTGCATCGTCCCATTTCATCCTGTTTTTAAACTGAACAGCTAAATAGCATACAAGACCTGCAGCTATCCCTATGAGCGGAGATGCCCATATAGGAACAAAACCAGCACAAGGAGTTATGGTTGCCAGACCTGCAATTGAACCGGTCAAAAGTCCCACAAATTTGGGTTTTCGCTCCCTTGCCCATTCAACCACCAGCCATGCAATGGTAGCAAATGATGCTGCAATATCAGTATTGATAAATGCCAACGAAGTTATAAAATCGACCTGAACCTCGCTGCCGGCATTAAAACCATACCAGCCAAACCAGAGTAGTCCGCTCCCGATGGCAACAAGAGGAATGCTGTTTGGTGTTGAGTTTTTATCTACCCGTGCCCCTACATAAAATACTGATGCCAATGCAGCAAAACCTGCAGTTGCATGAACAACAATGCCTCCGGCAAAATCCAGTACACCCCAGTGGGCAAGTAAACCACCACCCCAGATCATATGAACAAACGGATAGTAAACAAAAATCTGCCAGACCGTCAGGAAAATAAAATACGATTTAAAAGAAACCCTGTTTACAAAAGCACCGGTTATCAATGCCGGTGTTATAATTGCAAACATCATCTGGTAGGCAATAAAAACAAACTCCGGAATTTTCCCGTTCCCTGACCAAAGGGTATCAAAGCCTATTCCTGAAAGAAATGCTTTGTCAAAATTACCGATTATACCACCATCGCCACCGCTAAAGCAGAGTGAGTAACCAAAAATGACCCAAAGAACGGTTGTCCAGCCAAGAGAAACGAAACTCTGAATCATTATTGCAAGAATATTCCGCTTGGTAGCCAAACCACCATAAAACATTGCAAGCGCTGGAGTCATAAGCATAATAAGACTGGTTGCAAGAAGCATAAAACCTGTTGAACCTGTATCCATTACTGCGGTTGATTGAAGTAAAATAGAGTTTAGCATAGAAAATTAATTTATAGGTGAATTATTAAAATGAAATTCCAAAAACCATAAAAATATTTTCTGCCTCAGGATTGGTTATAATTGAGGCCTGAATTGGTAAAGCATATTGATTTGAAACCTGAATAGATTTTGAAACTTTTATACCAAGATTGATGATCCCTGAGGTTGTATTTCCATAAAATCCCAATTCACCTCTGTCCTTGTTGGGTTTATCTAAGGCTACTCCCACAAATGCATTGAAATCTACCCCTTCAATATTATGTTTATATCCTGTTTCAATATACTTGGTCATGAAAATTTTGCCAGTACTGCCATCATTATTAATTCTACGGGCATCATTGCCATAAAAGTTCATTCCAAAAAGAAAAGTGAATGGTATTTTATCCGTACCGTTGAAACTTATAATCCCCTCAAAGACATGACAGGTGCTATCTTTATCGTAGTTGAAATATCTGCTACGCTCTTTGGTATTGAAATATTCAGGAAAAAAATAGTCGGTTACCGTCAGACTGATGAAATTTTTATAAGTATATGTCAGGTAAAGATCAACTTCCTGATTTGATGTCGGTGAATAGGTATAAGCACCCCATGTTCCTGCAGTCAGTACGTGTAATGAATCCTTACTTGATATGTTATATTTTATCCAGGGTTGTATGCTGGGACTACTCCCTCCGAGATTTACCCCCCTCCAAATGTAACGGCTCATAATGTCTGCACCGAATTCAACAGGTTTTTGGTTCTGGGGAAAGGCATTAAAGGATATGATCGAAAATAATATTAACGCCGGGTATATGTTTAATAATCTGTTCATAAAAGTGTTGGTTTAAGTTTGTATCAGCAAAAATATTTATTACCAGTTGGCCTATCAATAGAACTTAGTATGAAAGAAGCGTAATACTAAGTTGTAGATGCTTTTGTATTCTTTTGAAAAAGAATGCATTAACTGCATCTGATTGCCTGTAAATGCATCATGAGTCTTTGTTAAACTGATTTGAGAATTTTCTCAAAAAAATTTTCCGGTTGAAAGTTTTATGGATAAACCTGCGGGAATTGCCTGAAGTTTTTGGTTAGCATCGTTGTAAAAAAGGCATAAAAAACAATTATTTTCCATGATTTTTTAATAATTTTCACATATCAGAGTTTTTTGTCATCAAAAACCGGAAGAAATCTGAAAAATTAACCATAATTCAGATTAGGTTGAATGCTTATCAAAATGAGAATGAATCATCCGTTTCAATGATAAAAATTGCCGGAAAAAGAAAAAAGTTGTATCTTTAACATAAAAATATAACATTATGGGAAAACAAGGAATTAAAATCTCATCTGTAGATTTGGAAAAACTGCTGAAAATGTTAAATGCAGCACTGTCTGAAGAATGGCTTGCCTATTATCAGTACTGGATTGGGGCAAGATTGATGGAAGGCCCTATGAGGAGTGAAGTTGAACCAGAACTTTTATTGCATGCCGACCAGGAATTAGGACACGCAGTACTGGTGGTAAACAGGATTATTCAATTAGGTGGCACACCGGTAATTAATCCGGCTGACTGGACCAAGTTAGCCCGCTGCTCATACGATGAGCCATCTGACCCTTATATCGAAGTAATTCTGGAACAGAACCTGAAAGGCGAAAGATGTGCTATTGAAAGATACCAGGAGATTGCCGATTTTACAGCAGGAAAAGACCATGCAACCCATCAGATGGCTGTTCAGATTCTCAACGAAGAGCTTGAACATGAAAACGATATCGAAGACTGGATCAATGATATTGCCCGGATGAAGGAAGAATGGAAAAAAATCAGGTTATAGAAAAGATAATTCTTTTGGTTTAAAAAAGCGATTTATAACCATTAACCTGCTTTAATTGTCATTTTATTCAGGAATGTAACCTACCTGACCTGCCCTGGTGCGAAATAATGTCATCATTCTGATTGCCCGCATTAACGGGAAGTCTTTATCGTAAATGCAGAAAATCACCCTGTTTAAATTTTTATGTTATGGGGATGGAAAACTTTGGATATAATAACGAACTTGAAAAATTCAGAATAGATAATAATCTTATTGGCCTTGAGATAGGAAGAGTAATTTCGGTACATAAAGAAAGGTGCATTGTCAGGACAGCACAAGGCGAATTTGATGCAGAAATAACCGGAAATATGCGTTATACCGCCACATGCCCCGAAGATTTTCCGGCAGTCGGCGATTGGGTTGCACTAAAAGTATATGATGCTGACCAGGCAATCATTCACAAAATCCTGCCACGGTTTTCAATCATTAAAAGACAGGCGGTTGGCACACATGGCGAAATTCAGGTAATAGCTGCAAACATCGATGTTGCATTTATTGTGCAGGCTGTCGACAGGGATTTTAATATCAACCGGCTTGAAAGATACCTGACTATCTGTAATTCTTCAAAGGTGAGCCCTGTTATTGTGCTGACAAAAATTGATTTAGTCAGTGAGTTTCAGGTAGCACAATTAATGAAAAATATAAAAACCCGGATCAGGAACGTACCGGTATTTGCCATAAGTAACAAAACCAATGATGGTTACAGGGCTATCAAAGCAATGATTGAGAAAGAAAAAACGTATTGTTTGCTTGGTTCTTCTGGTGTAGGTAAATCAACTTTATTAAATAATCTGTGTGGAACAACTGTCATGAGGACTGATGAAATAAGTCACCAGACAAACAGGGGAAAACATATTACAAGCCACAGGGAATTAATTGTTTTAGACAATGGCGGAATATTCATTGACAACCCCGGTATGAGAGAAGTGGGTATTGCCGGTTCACCAGGCGGAATAGAAATCACTTTTGATCTGATTTATAGCTTTTCACAGAGCTGTAAATATAAAGACTGCACGCATACCAATGAAACAGGCTGTTCAGTTATTGAAGCAGTTAAGAACGGAACAATAGACCGGTATTCGTATGAAAATTACATCAAAATGGCGAGAGAGAAAGCTCACTTTGAATCAACCATTGAAGAAAAAAGAAAAAAGGACAAAGCCTTTGGGAAAATGATGAAGAATTTTAAAAAAGATTTGAAAAACAATAAGTTCCAGGTTTGATAAACGTGTAAAAACCCAACAACCCTCATAAACTCAATAAATGATCATTAATCTTTTCCTGCTTGATTGGTTTAAAATCCGGTTTTAATTATTCATTTGATGGTAAGAGGCTGTTATTGTCCGGTTTGTTTTATAAAATACTGAAATACAATTAATTTTATAAAAAATTCTGAAGATTTGAGAGGAAATATTTATGTAAGTTTGGATGGCATCACAAGGGCTTGTAATATGATAATCACAATTTTTTACCATAATGTAACGAAAAAGCTGTATTTTTGCCATTAACAAATTGCCATCAATGGGATTACTGCAGAAACATACGCCACGCTGGATCATTTTTATCATCGACGTATTTATATGTCTTGGCAGTATAACACTGGCCTACAACCTGAGATTTAATTTTTCCATTCCGCAAACCAATGTCGCATCACTTTATTTTATGGTCACTTTTGTTGGTTTGGTGAGGGTTGTGAGTTTCATTATCAGTAAAACGTATGCCGGTATCATCCGTTACACAGGAACAAAAGATGCAGAGCGCATTATTCTTGTTGTTTTTGCCGGATCGTTATTTGTAATGCTTTGCAATATAATCAGTTATTTCTATATCACAAAAGCTTTTCTGGTTCCGATTTCAATACTGATGATTGACTTTTTTACAACGGTTTTTATGCTTACGGCATTGAGGTTGTTTGTAAAAGCCGCATATCTCGAAATCACCTCTCAGGGGAAGATTGTTAAAAACGTTGTCATTTATGGGGTCGATCAGTATTCGCTTATTACAAAACATACCCTTGAACGCGAGTCGAGCGAGATTTTAAAAACGGTGGCTTTTCTCGATCATTCAAAAACATCGTCCAACAAAAAGCTGGAAGGGGTAAATATTTATTCGTTTGATGATTTTGATGCGCTTATTCAAAAGTTTAAAATTTCTTATCTTATTTTTACCCGTGAAATCCAGTCGGCTGCGTTAAAAAATCAGATGATTGAGGCCTGCCTTGCCAATGATATTAAAGTATTAACAGTTCCTCATGTAAATTTCTGGATCAATGGTGAATTGAGTTTTAACCAGATCAGAAAAATACGAATTGAAGATTTGCTGGGCCGCGATCCTATCCAGCTCGATTTCCAGTCAATCAGCCACAATATTACCGGGCAAATGGTACTGGTTACCGGTGCAGCCGGGTCAATCGGCAGCGAGCTGGTAAGGCAGTTAATTCCGTTTAAGCCCCAAAAAATTATTTTGTTCGATCAGGCCGAATCGCCTTTGTATGATATTGAGATGGAACTGCTTGAACGACGCAATGAAATTGATTCGGAAGTTGTGATTGGCGATATTACCAATGCAGAACGTATTGAAAATGTGTTTCGCACCTTTAAGCCGGCTGTTGTTTATCATGCTGCAGCTTATAAGCATGTTCCCATGATGGAAAACAATCCCAGCGAAGCCATTAGAGCTAACGTGTTGGGAACAAAAACCATAGCCGATTTTGCCGTGAAATATCAGGTTAAAACATTTGTCATGATTTCGACAGATAAAGCGGTAAATCCTACCAATATCATGGGAGCCTCGAAACGCATTGCCGAAATCTATATTCAATCACTCAACCGCCATTCCGATACTCATTTTATTACCACCCGTTTCGGGAATGTTTTAGGCTCAAACGGCTCTGTGATTCCAAGGTTTAAAAAACAAATCGAAGGCGGCGGGCCTATCACCGTCACTCATCCCGATATTACACGTTATTTCATGACCATCCCCGAAGCATGCCAGCTTGTACTCGAAGCCAGTGTTATTGGCAAAGGCGGTGAAATTTTTGTTTTCGATATGGGTGCTCCGGTAAAGATTGCCGACCTGGCTAAAAAAATGATTCAGCTATCGGGACTTACCCTTGATCGCGATATCAAAATTGTCTATACCGGTCTGCGTCCGGGTGAAAAACTTTACGAAGAATTGCTCAACGATAAAGAAAATACCATCCCTACCCATCACAACCAGATTATGATAGCAAAAGTGGTGGAATATGATTTTGAAACCATATCGGAGCACATCTGCAAACTCATTGATTTGATGGTTAAACAGGATAATTTTGCCATAGCAAGGCAAATGAAACTTCTTGTTGCGGAATTTATAAGCCAGAATTCGGTATACGAAAAAATAGATGAAGAACTGTCCGTTTCAAAGTCACGGAAACAACAGGATATCAGAGCAAAACTAAAAGAATAAGGTAAAATTACCGGTTGAGGTGAAAAATATCATCGGGAATCTTTGTATAGAGAATTTTTGCCTTATTATCGGCATGAATGATGTAATTGCCTAAAACCGGGATCAGGTAGGTGCGCTTTTCAAATTCAGCTTCAATTAATGGATTGTACAGGTCATCCAAAATGGTTTTGACTTTTCCGGCACTACCATGTATTTCATCTACAATCGAATACCCGATAATTTCATGAGTAATGCTTTGTTTGCGGGTTGGTTTTTTCATGGCTGAAATATCGGCATAAACCTTACAGCCATAATATTGCCTGACTTCTTCTGGCGTTGTAATACCATCAAATTGAATGATATATCCATCCTGAACCTGTTGCATGGCCAGAATAAAAAACGGAACCAGCAACCCGTCAATTTCGACAAATACTGATTCCGTTGTTTTTTTCAATGATGCATCCCGATTGACCCGGATAAGCGCATCGCCATTTTTACCAAGCGATTTGGCTATTGTTCCGAGAAAAACAGATGATTGTGTGAGCTTCAATACACAGGTTCGATTATGCGTTTTCCTGTTCTGTGGCCGGTGCTTCACTGGCTGCTTCGGAAGCTTCTTTTTCTTTTGCAGCACGCTCGGCAAGTTTCGAAGCTATTTTTTGTGCTTTAGCTTCATTGGCTTTCCGTTCCGACGACAGGCGTTTTTTTACCTCGTTTTCCCTGGCTTCAGCCATTTCCTGTCTGCGTTTTTCAACCTGCAGGATTTTTTCAGCTTTCCATGCTTCGAAACGTTTTTCTGCCGTTTCCATATCGAATGCTCCTTTATTTACACCTTCAATAAGGTGTTTTTTCATCATTACTCCTTCGCGCGATAAAATCGAGCGGGTAGTGTCGGTAGGTTGGGCGCCTTTTAACAACCAGGCCAAAGCCTTGTCGAAATCCAAATTAACCATAGCAGGATTGGCATTCGGGTCGTATGATCCGATGCGTTCAATGAACCTGCCATCCCGTGGCGCCCTGCTATCTGCTACCACTATGTGGTAGTAAGCATACTTTTTCTTTCCGTGTCTTGATAATCTGATTTTTACTGACATTGTTTAAAATTTAGATTTTTAAAAAGCGAGGCAAAAGTAATATTTATATTCATAAACTGAAAATCATCACAATTTTTTTATTTTTATATTTTCCAATTTTTACCCTAAGGACCATGAAAAATTGTATTTTATTAACCATTTTCCTTTTCTTTTTTGTTTCGTGCAATAAAACCAGATTGACTGAAACAATAGAACTGACCTGTGAAAAAAGCCATTTCCGGGAAACTCCCCGCTACAATCAGACTATAGCCGAATGTAAGAAACTTTGCAGCGCTGTTTCGTGGCTTAAATATACTACTTTCGGACAAAGCCCGCAACATCTTGATTTACCGCTTATTATTGCCGATATTGACCGGAATTTCACCCCTGCACAGGTGCATCGTAGCCGGAAGATAGTTATTTTGATACAGGCATGTATACATCCCGGTGAGCCTGAGGGAAAAGATGCCGGATTGATCTTTTTGCGCAACCTGGCCGAAAATGATTCACTGCAGCAATGGCTTGAAAAGGTAACCATCCTGTTTATTCCCATATTTAATGTCGATGGGCATGAACGTTTTGGCGCGTTTAACCGCATCAATCAGAACGGACCTGAAGAAATGGGTTGGCGAACCACTGCTGCCAACTTTAACCTGAACCGCGACTTCCTGAAGGCCGAAACACCTGAAATGCAAAGCTGGCTGAAACTTTACAATCAATGGTTACCGCATATTTTGATCGACTGCCATACCACCGATGGTGCCGATTACCAATATCCGCTTACATATAGCCTTGAATTACACGGCAATCTCGATGCTGGTTTAACACAATGGTGTAAAAATATCTTACTCCCTGGTCTTGAAAATAATATGAATCAGCATCATATGCCTGTTATTCCGTACACCATCTTCCGCAACTGGCACGACCCGCGATCAGGTCTTATAACATGGGTAACCTCTCCGGCTTATTCAACCGGCTACACCACTGTCCAGAACCGTATTGGCCTACTTATTGAAACACACATGCTTAAAGACTATAAAACCCGTGTTGAAGCCACACTGCACGCTATTGAAAGCGTTGTACAGATTGCCGCAAAAGATGATGCAACACTTGATTCACTCACCATGAATGCGGATATAGCCGCTGCATCGGATAATTTTTTAAAGAACCCCTTTACTTTAACTTATAAACTTGAAAATGATAGTATTGCAATTCAGTTTAAAGGAAAAAAATACCTGATTGTAAAAAGCGATCTTACCGGCGGTGATTGGTTTCAGTATAGCGATACCAACCAGGATTTTACAACCTGGTATTTTAACAAGATGTCGCCTGATTATTCTGCAAAATTACCTTTGGCCTACCTTGTCCCGGTAGAATATGCAAGCCTTGTGGAGGCAAAACTCAGGATTCATGGTGTTGAATACAAAATTCTGGACAAAACTACAGAAATAAAGGTGAAAAGCTACCGGTTTTCCAATGTCAGGTTCTCGATGCAACCGGTCGAAGGCAGACAGAAAATAGTAGCCTTCGATATGGATACGGTTACCGAAAAGAGAATTTATACCGAAGGCAGTCTATATATACCGGTTGCACAACGCAGAAGCAGGATAGTTATTCATCTTTTTGAACCCAAAGCACCTGATTCGTTCCTGGCATGGGGATTTTTAAATGCGGTTTTTGAACAGAAAGAATATGGAGAAACCTATGTAATGGAAAAACTTGCCCGGCAGATGCTTGCCGGCGATACTGCTTTGGCATCTCAATTTGAAAAAAACATTAAAAACAATCCACGTTATAAAGGTAATCAGTGGGAAATGCTTAATTGGTTTTATAACCACAGCCCCTTCCGCGATCAGAAAATGAATATATACCCGTTTGGTTTGCTTGAAAAATAAAATAAATTATTCTTTTGCGGTTGTCAGGTTTTTAATTTTATCGGCAAATACATTATAACCCGGGTAGATTTTTGGGATAAGGGTTGCAACAGGCTTATAGAGTTTTGAATTATTTTGTGTGTTTTCGGGGATCAGGTTATTGTTTTTCCAGAAAGTATTAAGAATAATCAGAAGGAAACTCAGGATAAGTGCAGTTTTAAAAATACCGAAAATGGCACCCAGCAGTTTGTTGAAAAAACCCAGGGCAAGTCCTTCGATAATATTTTCAAGTAATTTGCCGGCAAAGAAAAAAGCAACCTGCACAATACCATAAATCAGGAAAAAAGCAATGATATTGACATACAATTCTTTTATATGGATAAATCCCGAAAGCCACTGCCCGGCTTGTGGGGTGTATTCAATGGATGCCCAGATACCCACTACCAGTCCGGCCAGGGAGGCTACCGATGCCACCAGCCCTTTAAAAAAACCGCCTATAAGGCCTGCAATCAGTAATATTCCGATAATAATGTCGAGGTAGTTCATAATTGTATTAATTTTTAACCGATTAATATTATTTTTGCCGTGAAAGATAATTAAAATTGCTTATAAATATCGTTTAAGAAAATCAATAAGTCAATGGTTTATTTAACTTTTTTCTAAAGAAAAATTATTTATATGTCATTTATCAATTCTCTGGTAAGCTGGATGAATGTTAAAAGGATGAACCAGATTGAGCTTTACAAAGATTATCCGGTTGAAATTCAGAATGAAACATTGGAAAAACTCATTGAAAATGCCGCTCATACCGAATGGGGAATAAAGCATAAATATAAATCGGTCAAATCTGTAAATGATTACAGGCATCGGGTTCCTTTGCAGGATTACGAATCGCTTAAATCCTATATTATTCGTTTGCGGCAGGGCGAAAAAAACCTGTTATGGCCCGGGAACATCCGGTGGTTTGCCAAATCGTCGGGAACCACAAGTGATAAAAGCAAATTTATTCCTGTAAGTAACGAATCACTGGAAGATTGTCATTTTCGTGGCGGACGTGATGTACTGGCCATATACATTAATAATTATCCCGAAAGTGCCATTTTTAAAGGCAAAAGCCTTACACTGGGTGGTAGCCACCAGGTGAATAATTTCAGCAATGATTCTTATTATGGTGATTTATCGGCTATTCTTATTGAAAATATTCCTTTCTGGGCAAATTTTATCCGTACACCAAAAGCTGAAACAGCATTGATTGAAGATTTTGAAAAAAAAGTCAATAAGATGGTCCGGGAAGTGGTTACTGAAAATGTTACCAGTATTGCCGGAGTACCCTCATGGAACCTTGTTCTGCTAAGGAAAATACTTGAATATACCGGTAAAAAGCATCTGCGCGAAGTATGGCCGGGGCTTGAGCTTTTTATTCATGGGGGCATCAGCTTTACGCCATACCGTGATCAATTCAGTCAGCTTATTCCGTTTACCGATATGCATTATATGGAAACCTATAACGCTTCGGAAGGTTTTTTTGCTATTCAGAACGATCCTTCATCAGACGATATGTTGCTGATGCTCGACCTGGGTATATTTTATGAGTTTATTCCTTATGAGGAGATCGGTAATAAAAATCCCCATACCCTTACCCTTGATGAGGTAGAAACCGGCAAACAGTATGCTATGGTAATATCCACCAATTCAGGACTTTGGCGTTACCTTATCGGCGATACAGTGGTTTTTACAAAAAAATATCCATTCAAAATAAAAATCTCCGGACGAACAAAACATTTTATCAATGCTTTTGGTGAGGAATTAATTGCCGATAATGCTATAAGCGCTTTAAAAGCAGCCTGCGAAAGGACCGGTGCAGAAATCAGCTCTTTCACAGCCGGCCCTGTTTATATGGAGGGCAATGCAAAAGGAGCGCATGAATGGCTGATTGAGTTTGAAAAAGAACCGGAAAACTTAGATCATTTTATTGAATTACTTGATAATGCACTGAAAAGTCTGAACAGTGATTACGAAGCCAAGAGGTTTAAAAGCACTGTACTTGAAATGCCCCTTGTCAGGAAATTAAAAAAAGGGACTTTTTACCTATGGATGAAATCGAAAGGAAAACTCGGCGGACAGCATAAAGTACCGCAACTGGCAAACGACCGCCGGTATATTGAAGAATTGCTGGTCATTGAAAAGGAGGTAAAATGATGTTTATTTTTTTGTTCATAATGGTTGCAATTACGGTAAATGCGCAACCGGCCTTTGAACTTGAAGCTTCATTGCAAATTGACCATCAAAGTTTTACGACTGACATGCTTGGCAATGTATATGTTGTGAAAGGGAAAGAAATTCAGAAATACAACGATCAATTCAAAATATCAGGCTCTTACAGCAAACCAGGGAGTGGTTTCCCGGCATATATCGATGCGACAGACCCTTTCAGAATACTTGTTTTTTATCGCGAACTCAACCAGATAATCTGGCTCGACAACACACTTTCACCCATATTAAGCCCTGTTGACCTGATCCAAATGGATATTAATACACCCCTGGCAGTTTGCAGTTCGTCGAAAGGTGGATTCTGGATACTCTCCGGTACTTCAAGGAAATTGAGCTATTTTGACAAAAACCTGGGATTGAAAATTGAAAACCAGGTTGCATCTGGTTTTTTTTCAAACATAAATAAGCCGGTGATCATGATAGAAAAAAACGAACAGTTGTTTGTGGGGTGCAATCAGGAGGTTTGGGTTTTTGACCTGTTTGCCAATTTTATAAAAAAAATACTTCTGCCGTATTCATTGTCTTTCCAGGCTTCGGGCGACCAGGTCTGGGCTTTTTCAAATTCAATGATCGTTTTTGTTTCACAGGCAGATAGTTTTACAATGGTGGTTCCACAGGCAAAAGATGCCATTGATGCCCGGATCGAAAAAAACAAATTATTCTTATCGAAAAAAGGGATGATTGAAAAATATAAAATTATTCCAGAATGACCCCTGTGGAATTTATTGTCTGGGACTGGAATGGCACTTTGCTCGATGATACTTCGCTATGTGTCGACACTATCAATGTACTGCTGTCGAAACGCCATTTGCCGGTTTTAACCCTTGAAAAATACCGTGATATTTTTACCTTTCCGGTACAGGATTATTATACAATCGCCGGTTTTGATTTTTCTGCCGAGACCTTTGAAGTGGTAGCCAATGAATTTATTAATATTTATTTACGTGAAAATGTAAAATGCCCGCTTCAAAAAAATGTACCTGAAGTTTTACAATTCCTGGAATCAAAAAAAGTAAAACAGTTTATCCTGTCGGCCATGGAGCAGAAAGCTTTAAACGATTCAGTCAGGCATCAAAGAATTGATCATTTTTTTAAAGATACAGCCGGTATTTCTGATCATTATGCACATAGCAAATCGCAAATAGCCAGCCAATTGCTCAGTCGCAATGGCATTGAGGCGCGAAAAACCATGCTGATAGGCGATACCCTGCATGATTTTGAAGTGGCTGAACAAATGGGTTGCCGCTGTATTTTATTTACAGGCGGACACCAGTCAGAAAAAAGGCTTCAGGTTAAAAATGCCCTGTTAATTGCCAACCTGGAAGAAATTATTCATAAACCATGGCACCTGTTATAAAACAATAACAGATATAGGGTTTGATAAATTGAAAAATGGTTGTATTTTAGTATTCTGTTATAAATTCATATTTGATTATGCACATTGCAGTTGCCGGAAATATCGGCTCGGGGAAAACGACCCTGACAACGCTTCTTGCGAAACATTACCGATGGGAAGCCCATTACGAAGACAATGACGAAAACCCGTATCTTCATGATTTTTATGATGATATGCAACGTTGGTCGTTCAATCTTCAGATTTATTTTTTACATAGCCGCTTTAACCAGATTCTTAAAATCAGGAAATCAGGCAAAAAAGTCATCCAGGACCGTACGGTTTATGAGGATGCTTTTATTTTTGCACCCAACCTGCATGCCATGGGTTTAATGTCGACCCGCGATTTTCAGACTTACCAGTCGCTGTTTCAGCTTATGAATTCGTTTATTCAGGCCCCTGACCTGCTTATTTACCTGCGTGCATCGGTGCCGGTGCTGGTAAACCAGATTCAGAAAAGAGGACGTAAATATGAAGATTCAATACGTCTTGATTACCTGCGAAGGCTTAATGAACGCTACGAAGCCTGGATAACTTCTTATACCCTTGGCAAATTACTGATTGTGGATGTCGACAGTACTAATTTCATTGAACGGCCTGAAGACCTGAGCGAAGTGATCAATAAAATAGATGCACAGATTCATGGCCTTTTCTAAAGCCGCAGATCATTCTTTCAAATTATAACCGAAAAAATCTGAATGTTGTATTTAAAAAAATTGTCCAATGAAAAAAACAATGAAAGCGCTGGTAAAATCAAAACCGGAAAGAGGTTTATGGATGGAAGAAATTCCTGTTCCGGAATATGGCGTAAATGATGTATTAATAAAAGTTACAAAATCGGCTATTTGTGGCACCGACCTGCATATTTACCGCTGGGATGAATGGTCGCAGAATACTATAATAACACCTATGACCATCGGTCATGAATATGTGGGTGTGGTAGCAGCCACCGGAAGCGCTGTCAGTGATTTTAAAGTTGGCGACAGGGTTACCGGTGAAGGACATATTGCCTGCGGACGCTGCCGTAACTGCCGCCGGGGACGTAAACATATCTGCGAAAATACGATTGGCATTGGGGTTAACCGTAATGGTTCATTTGCCGAATACGTGGTTGTGCCATCAGAAAATGTCATGAAAATGAATGCTGCCATACCCGATGAGATGCTGGCCATTATGGATCCGTTTGGAAATGCAACCCATACAACCCTTTCGTGGCCTATTATCGGCGAAGACGTCCTGGTTACCGGTTCCGGACTTATTGGCAGTATGTGTGTTGCTATCGCCCGTTTTGCCGGAGCAAGATATATTGTAGCTACCGAAACCAACGAATACCGCATTAGCCTGGCAAAAAAAATGGGAGCCGATATTGTTGTCAACCCTTTGAAAGAAAGCATTGGCGATGCTGTTAAAAAACTTGGGATGATAGGATTCGACATAGGGCTTGAGTGCTCAGGGTCACCCTTAGCTTTTAACGATATGCTGAAATATATGTACAATTCCGGCAAAATTTCATTACTCGGAATTTTACCCTCTTCAACCCAGATAAACTGGAATTATGTCATTTTCAAAGGCTTGACGCTTAAAGGAATTTATGGACGCGAGATGTTCGAAACATGGTACCAGATGGAACAGATGCTTCATACCGGCCTCGACCTTAGCCCGATGATTACCCATCGTTTCCATATTGATGATTTTGAGAAAGGTTTTAAAATCATGGATGAGGGTAATTGCGGAAAAGTAATTTTAAACTGGGAATAAGTTGTTAGAATTGCTTTCTGACTTTCCACATCAAATAAAATAAGATAAGGGGGCAGCTTAACTTTTTCATAAAACCAAATGGCTTTGCCCTGGCAGATTTGTATTTTGTCTTGCTTTTTTGTTTGCCATGAAACATCCATTATCTTTGCAGCAAAATTATCTCCATGGGCCATAAAGCAGGTTTTGTAAATATCATCGGTAATCCTAATGTGGGCAAATCTACATTAATGAATAACCTGGTAGGCGAAAAATTGTCGATTGTTACAGCCAAAGCCCAAACCACAAGGCACCGAATTATGGGTATTGTAAATGGTGAAGATTTCCAGGTTGTTTACAGCGACACACCGGGGATTTTAAAACCCAATTACAAATTGCAGCAATCGATGATGGAATTTGTAATGACTGCTTTGTCTGATGCCGATTTATTGATTTATGTTACCGATGTGGTTGAAACTGTGGATAAAAATCCCGAAATCATGGCTATGCTAAGCCAATCGTCCACTCCGATAATAGCATTGATTAATAAAATTGATCTTTCTACCCAGGAAGAAGTATTCAAACTGATGGAAAAAATAAGGCAATTGCTTCCTTCGGCTGAAATAATTCCTGTTTCTGCTCTCAAAGGTTTTAACCTCGACAAGCTGGTTGATCAGATCAGAGAACGTTTACCTGAAAATCCGCCTTTTTTCCCAAAGGATGAACTTACTGACCGTACCATGCGTTTTTTTGTTTCGGAAATTATCCGCGAAAAAATTTTTATGAATTATCAGAAAGAGATTCCTTATTCGACAGAGGTTGAAATTGAAGAATATAAAGAATTGGAAAATATTGACCATATCAGGGCAGTAATCCATGTGCTGCGCGATTCGCAAAAAGGAATTATTATCGGGCACCAGGGTAAATCCATTAAAAAGGTGGGTACCCAGGCAAGGAAAGATATTGAAGCTTTTACAGGTAAAAAGGCTTTTCTGGAGATATTTGTAAAAGTCAGTGATGACTGGCGCGACAAACCGGAAAGATTACGACAATTTGGATATTTATAATTAAAAAGGATGGGAAATATTGTTGCCATAGTTGGCCGGCCCAATGTGGGCAAATCAACCTTGTTTAATCGTCTTACCGAAAGCCGGCAGGCCATTGTAGACGAAACAGCAGGGGTAACCCGCGACCGCCATTACGGAAAAGCCGACTGGAATGGCATAGAATTTTCGGTAATCGACACAGGAGGATATGTGGTCAATTCAGACGATATTTTTGAGGAAGAAATCCGCAAACAGGTCGACCTTGCCATTCACGAAGCCGATGTTATCCTGTTTATGGTCGATGTTACCGGAGGTATTACCGATCTTGATCTGGCAATTGCCAGGATGCTGCGAAAGATAAAAAAGAAAGTGCTGCTTGTTACCAATAAAGTTGATAATCAGAACCGTATACTTGAAGCCAACGAATTTTATGCCTTGGGCGATACTTTGTACAATATTTCGGCCATCTCAGGTTTCGGAACAGGTGATTTGCTCGATGCCGTTGTTACCAACTTTAAACCTGAAAAAGATACCCTTGAAGAAAATATACCAAAATTTGCCATTGTCGGAAGGCCTAATGTGGGCAAATCGTCACTGCTGAATTCGCTCCTTGACGAAGAACGCAATATTGTTACACCGATAGCCGGAACCACCCGCGATTCTATACATATAAGGTACCAGAAATTCGGTCACGATTTTTTCCTGATCGATACTGCCGGACTACGTAAAAAAGGTAAAGTTACCAACGATATTGAGTTTTATTCGGTCATGCGTTCTGTACGCTCCATTGAACATGCCGATGTCTGCCTGCTGATGATCGACGCTACCACAGGAATTGAAGCCCAGGATTTAAACATTATCAGGTTAATACAGCGCAACCATAAAGGATTAGTGATACTCGTAAACAAATGGGACCTTGTTGAAAAAACAGAAAAAACCCTGGATATTTTCAAGAAAAACATCAGCCAGCGTATTGAACCATTTACCGATGTTCCAATCCTGTTTATCTCTGCTATTGAAAAACAAAGGATTTTTAAAACCATTGAAACGGCTATGGAAGTTTACAACAGCAGATCGCTTAAAATTGCAACTTCCGAGTTAAATGATAAGATGCTCGCCATTATTGCTCAAACACCACCACCGTCGGTAAAAGGGAAATATGTTAAAATAAAATATATTACCCAGTTACCAATGCATTACCCGGCATTTGTGTTTTTTGCCAACCTTCCGCAATATGTCCGTGAACCGTATAAACGGTTTCTCGAAAATCAGCTTCGTAAATTATACCATTTCACAGGGGTACCTGTCGAAATTTTTATACGTGAGAAATAAAAACAATGGCGCGCATTCTTGCAGTTGATTATGGTTTAAAACGATGTGGCATTGCAGTCACCGATCCGTTACAGATGATAGCCAACAGCCTTGCTACGGTAGCTACCACAGAATTGATTTTTTTTCTCGAAAAGTACCTGCAAAACCAGCAGGTTGAAACAATTGTGCTTGGTTACCCCCGAAAGATGAACAACCAGCCTTCTGATACTGCTCCTGAAGTGGAAAAACTCGCTGCAAAGCTCAGAAACAAATTTCCACTGGTAACTGTTTCCTTTACCGACGAACGGTTTACTTCAAAAATAGCATTCCAGAGTATGATCGATGGCGGTGTAAAAAAGCAAGGCAGGCAAAATAAAGCGATGGTCGATGCGGTGGCAGCCACACTGATTTTACAATCCTATCTTGAAGCAAAACGATTTAAAAACAATGCTTTATGATTTTACCAATTCATGTATACGGAAACCCGGTGCTCAGGAAAAAAACACAGATAGTGACCCCTGATTACCCAAACCTGGATAAAATTCTTGCCGATATATGGGAAACGATGTACCATGCCGATGGTGTTGGCTTAGCTGCCCCCCAGGTGGGAATTTCGCTGCGTATTTTTGTCATCGACAGCAAAGAGCTTTTTAAAGAGGATGACCCCAATCCCGATATCATGAAACAAACCTTTATCAATCCCGAAATTATTGACCTCAATGGCGACGAATGGGCTTTTAACGAAGGTTGTTTAAGCATTCCCGGTATCCGCGAGGATATAAAAAGAAAGGCAGAAGTCCGCATCAGGTTTGTAGATGAAAATTTTCAACCTTTTGATAAAATTTATACCGGGGTCAATGCCCGTGTTATCCTGCACGAATATGACCACCTTGAAGGAGTGCTTTTTACCGACCACCTGAGCCAGTTACGCAAAAAATTGCTTAAACGCAAACTCGCCGATATCAGTAAAGGAATTTATGATGTTGATTACAAGACCATTGTGAATAAAAAATAAGGTATTCATTGTATCACTTCACCTCGTTGTCATTCAGATTTCAGGAAATTACCAGTACCTTATATTGATTTTCTGCATAAGCTATTGCATAATATGGTGTTAGCATTTGCTGACAGCCTTTTCCTTTAAAATAACTTCAACTTATGGCAGGTCGATCTTTTTTCTTTATTTTTGCCATTTTTAAATCACATTGCATTTATGGAATACAATTTCGCCGTTATAGAGAAAAAATGGCAGCAGAAATGGAAAGAGACAAATATTTATAAAGTTGATATAAATATTACAAAACCAAAATATTATGTGCTCGATATGTTTCCTTATCCCTCAGGGGCAGGACTTCATGTAGGGCATCCGCTGGGATATATTGCTTCCGATATTTTCAGCCGGTACAAACGCATGAAAGGTTATAACGTGCTTCACCCCATGGGGTATGATGCTTTTGGGCTTCCTGCCGAGCAATATGCCATTCAAACCGGCCAGCATCCTGCCGTAACAACGGCCAACAATATTAAACGTTACCGCGAGCAGCTCGATTTACTGGGCTTTTCGTACGACTGGAGCCGTGAAGTGAGAACCTGCGACCCGGAATATTATCATTGGACCCAGTGGGCTTTCGGGCAAATGTTCGGGCACTGGTTTAATCAAAAAACCCAAAAAGCCGAACCAATAACCACTCTTATCCAGGTTTTTTCTGCAAACGGAAATAAGGATGTGGATGCAGCAACCGACCAGGAAGCCGTTTTTACAGCCTTGGAATGGAATTCCATGACCCCGAAAGAACAACAGGAAATTTTACTGAAATATCGCATTGCCTATTTAGCCGATGCTATGGTCAACTGGTGCCCTGCACTTGGTACTGTGCTGGCCAACGATGAGGTGAAAGATGGATTTTCGGTGCGTGGCGGTCATCCTGTCGAACAAAGAAAAATGAAACAATGGTTGCTTCGCATTTCGGCTTATGCTCCACGTTTGCTCAATAGCCTGGAAACGCTCGAATGGACCGATTCGCTCAAGGAGATGCAACGTAACTGGATTGGACGTTCGGAGGGAGCAGAAATATTTTTTGAAATCAAAGGGTTATCAGAAAAACTGTTGATATTCACTACCCGGCCTGACACAATTTTTGGAGTTACTTTTATGGTGCTCGCTCCTGAAAGTGAATGGGTTGACAAAGTTGTCGATGATGTCCATCAGATCGAAGTAAATTCCTACATTGAAGCCGCTAAAAAGCGCACTGAACGGGAGCGCATGGCTGAAACAAGGAAGGTGTCAGGCGTATTTACCGGTGGCTATGCCATTCATCCGTTTACCGGTGAACCTATACCGATATGGGTGAGTGATTATGTACTGGCAGGTTACGGTACCGGAGCTATCATGGCTGTCCCGGGGCACGACAGCCGCGATTATGCTTTTGCCCGTCATTTTAATCTTCCCGTTATCCCGTTGATTGAAGGGGCCGACATCACTAACGAATCGTTTGATGCCAAAGAAGGCATCATGATGAATTCAGGAATACTCAATGGCCTTGAAGTGAAAGACGCCATAAAAAAAACCAACGAAGAAATTTTGAAACGTGGAATTGGCAAACCAAAAACAAATTACCGCCTGCGCGATGCTATTTTCAGCCGTCAGAGATACTGGGGTGAGCCATTCCCGATATATTACCGCGATGGTTTGCCTTACCTGCTCGACGAAAAATATCTTCCGCTCCGGCTGCCTGAAGTCGATAAATACCTGCCTACCGAAGACGGACAACCACCACTTGGAAGGGCGAAAAACTGGAAAACACCTGAAGGATACCCGTTTGAACTTTCAACCATGCCGGGTTTTGCCGGCTCGTCGGCTTATTACCTTCGGTATATGGACCCCGGTAATGACAAAGCACTTGTTTCAACCGAAGCCAACCAATACTGGCAGGACGTTGACCTGTATATTGGTGGAACAGAACATGCTACGGGTCACCTGATTTATTCGCGCTTCTGGAATAAATTTCTGTACGATCTGGGTTATGTCTGTAAAGATGAGCCATTTAAAAAACTTATCAACCAGGGGATGATTCAGGGACGCAGTAACTTTGTATACCGGGTAAAAAACACCAATACATTTGTTTCATTTAACCTGAAAGAAAAATATGAAGTAACAGAAATTCATGTCGATGTAAATATTGTTGACAACGATCGTCTTGACATAGATGCTTTTCGTAAATGGAGGCCAGAATTTGAATCGGCCGAATTTGTCCTCGAAAATGGTGAATATATCTGCGGATGGGCAGTTGAAAAAATGTCGAAATCAATGTTTAATGTCGTAAACCCTGACCAGATTGTTGAAAAATACGGTGCAGATACTTTACGTCTGTACGAAATGTTTCTTGGCCCGCTTGAACAAAGTAAGCCATGGGATACAAAAGGAATTGACGGCGTTTTCCGTTTTCTGAAAAAACTCTGGCGTTTGTTTTATGACCAGCAGGGAAGTTTTACCCTTTCTGATGAAGAACCTGCACCAGCCGAACTGAAAATTTTGCATAAAACCATTCAAAAAGTTGAAGACGATATTCTTCGTTTTTCTTTCAATACAGCTGTCAGTGCTTTCATGATCTGTGTCAATGAACTTACCGATCTTAAGTGTAACAAACGCCAGGTCCTTGAGCCTCTCCTGCTTATTCTGGCTCCTTTTGCACCCCATATCACCGAAGAGCTATGGGAAAAATGCGGACATCAGGAAAGCATTGTGCTGGCTGGATTCCCGGCTTTCGACGCGAAATTTCTAAAAGAAGATACTTTTGAGTATCCTGTATCGGTGAACGGAAAACTCAGGGTTAAAATTTCCCTGCCGGCAGAAATGCAGCAACAGGATATTGAAATAGAAGTACTTCAATCGGCACTGGTTCTGAAATATCTTGAAGGAAAAACCCCAAAAAGAATTATTGTAGTCCCGAAAAAGATTATCAACATTGTAGTTTAATTGAAAATACAGGAATTTTTATGGCAAAGTCAGTGTTTCATCATATCCGGGAGTATGTTTTAATTACGGTAGGATTATTCATGTTTGTCCTTGGCTGGACGGCTTTTCTTATACCATCAGGCATTGTGGGAGGAGGTGTGAGTGGTATAGGCACCATTATTTATTTTGCCACCGGGAAACTTATTCCTGTAGCCTATACTTATCTTGCCGTGAATGTAGTGCTATTACTGCTGGCTTTAAAAATCCTGGGAGCCGGTTTTGGTATTAAAACAGTGTATGCCATCATTATGGCTTCATTCCTTTTTGGTGTTCTGCAGAAATATTTTACCGAACCACTTCTGCCCGGAGAAGGATTTCTCTCGGCCGTAATTGGTGGAATGCTGGCCGGGGCAGGAATAGGCATCACCTTTATACAGGGCGGCAGTACAGGCGGAACCGATATTATTGCCATGATCATTAATAAATACCGCAATGTAAGCCCCGGACGAATTATTCTTTACATCGACCTGTTCATCATCGGATCGTCCTACCTGGTGGTTGAATCTTTCAAATCCATTGCTTTTGGTTATGTAACCATGGCTGTCACAGCATATACTATTGATTTGATTATCAGTGGATCGAAACAATCTCTGCAAATATTTATCATATCAAAAAAATTCAATGTGATAGCCGATGAAATTACCCGTAAAATGAGGCGCGGAGTAACTGTTATTGAAGGGAAAGGTTGGTATTCGAAAGAAAACCAGCAAATTCTGATGGTTTTGGTACGAAAACATGAAATGACCGATATTTACAGGCTAATAAAGCAAAACGACCCTGAGGCATTTATTTCGGTGGCATCGGTAATGGGAGTGTATGGCCTTGGATTTGACCAGATTAAAGCCTGAACAATGAAAATGGTTGTAAGATTTTTAATGTTGAATTTTATTACCACATTTTTATTTTCATGCCACAATGGCCATAAGCAACAAACTATAGTCCCCGATACCACAGCCATTGAACCCGATATTATTCTTGAGTATGGACTACCGGCCGATTCGTTTCAGGTTGTCAGGGGCAGGGTACGCCCGAATGAAACCCTGTCGGATATTTTGAGAAAAAACAAAGCCGGAGCAATCCAGATAAACCAGCTTGTCAGAAATAAAAACAAGGAATGGATTACCATTAAACCGGGACAACCTTACAGTGTGTTTCTAAGCCGCGACACCAACCAATTTCTGCAATGTTTCGCTATTGAGCAATCTCCGGTAAGCTATACCCTTTTCGATTTTCGTGATTCACTGCGGGTAAATGTTATAAAAAAGGAAGTTCGCACCCAGCAAATGATACGCTCAGGGGTGATAAAAACCAGTTTGTGGGATGCTGTAAAGGAAAATGAAGTGAATCCTGCGGTAGCCCTTGAACTGAGCGAAATTTTTGCATGGACCGTTGATTTTTTTGCCTTGCAGAAAAACGACAGTTTTAAAGTTGTTTATGATGAACTTTTTGTTGATAATAAATCGGCAGGAATATCTGAAGTGAAAGGAGCTGTTTTTTATTGGGAGGGACAGGCTTATTATGCGGTTATATTTGAGCAGGACGGGATAAAGCAATATTTTGACGAAAACGGAAACAGCCTGAGAAGGGAGTTTTTAAAGGCACCCTTACGTTTTAAACGCATTAGTTCAAAATTTTCGCATCGCCGCAAACATCCTGTTTTACGTGTGTTGCGACCACATTACGGGGTTGATTATGCTGCCGATGCAGGTACACCGGTTTATGCCACAGCAAATGGGGTGGTTATAGAAACAGGGCACAAGGTAGGGGAAGGTAATTACGTAAAAATAAGGCATAATTCGGTTTACACGACTGGTTACCTTCACCTGCAGCAATTTGCCAGGGGTATTAAAAAAGGACAGAGTGTTACACAAAGCCAGGTGATTGGTTACGTTGGAAATACCGGTTTATCTACCGGTCCCCATCTTGACTACCGGGTATGGAAAAACGGAAGCCCTGTCAATCCGTTGAAAATGGAATCAAAACCGGTAGAACCGGTAGATGAAAAAAACCGGGGAAATTATACAAAATATAAAAAAAATATATTATCTTTGCTCAATGAACATTTAAATGTTCATCATTAGAGTTTTACAATTTTGCTGATTACCAAAAAGCCACCCTGTGAAGGATGGCTTTTTTGGTAATATGCATATATGAAGCGATTAATGTTTTACCACCTGCACATCTTGCGGGTTGTGTTTGTGTTTGAACAGTACGGCAAATAAAACAGCAACCACCAGCGAATAGGCAGCAAAAGTGAGCCAGATCCCTTTCCATTCAAAATTTCCGTCGGGCATGATAAAATATTTATCAATGATTATACCGCTCAGCCGTGAGCCAATAAAAGCACCGAAGCCGTTGGTCATCATCATGAACAAACCCTGGGCGCTGGCCCTTATGGAGTGTTCGCTCTGTGTTTCAACAAATAATGAGCCTGAAATATTGAAAAAATCGAATGCCATGCCATAAATAATACATGAAAGAATTATCATCCACAATCCGGAAAGAGGATCGCCGTATGCAAACAGGCCAAAGCGCAATACCCATGCTACCATACTCATGAGCATTACCTTTTTGATACCGAATTTTTTCAGGAAAAACGGAATGGTAAGTATAAACAGGGTTTCGCTGATTTGAGAAATAGACATGATAATGGCCGGAAATTTAACTGCTATTGCATCTTTAAAGGCATCGATTTTGGCAAAGTCGTGCAGGAAGGTATCGCCATAGGCATTGGTAAGCTGCAATGAAGCTCCGAGCAACATGGCAAAAATAAAAAACAAAGCCATTTTCAGGTTTTTAAACAAAGAAAAAGCGTTGAGGCCAAGAGCTGAAAAAAAGGTTTTTTTATGTCCTTTGCCTAACGGAGGACATGAAGGCAATGTGAAAGCATAAATAGCCAGGAATAATGATGAAGCAGAGGCAACATAAAACTGGGCAGCTGATTTTTCAAGTCCTGTAAGACTTATAGTCCATAAAGCAAGAATAAATCCAATGGTACCCCAAACCCTGATAGGCGGATACTCTTTTATCACATCCATTCCTTTGTTTGTCATTACTGAATATGCAACTGTAATGGACAAAGCAATGGTAGGCATATAAAAAATCATATTCACCAGCATTATCCAGAACATGTCTGAAGGGTTATTGACTTGGGGGATCATAAATAGAATAATAGCTCCCATCAGGTGAAAAATACCATATAATTTTTCGGCATTAATCCACCGGTCGGCAATGATTCCGGCTATGGCCGGCATAAAAAGAGATGCTATTCCCATGGTCGAAAATATTGCTCCGAATTCGGTTCCTGTCCATTGTTTGGTTTGAAACCAGTATGCACCAATGGTAAGCAGCCATGAACCCCAGACAAAAAACTGGAAAAAATTCATGATAACAAGTCGAATTTTAATACCCATAATCCAATTCCTTTCTTTTAATGAAGTATGGCTGTGAAGCTAATAAAAAATCCGTTTATCGGAAACAGAAAACGCAATATTGATGATGGTATCAGAAAAAAGTTTTACAACAGATATAGATGTAGAAAGGATTTTAAATCACCTCCGGAAGTTTTACTTACTTCGTTTTGCAATTTCATCGCGTATTTTAGAGGCTTCTTCGTAATCTTCGCGTGAAACAGCTTCATCAAGGGCTGATTTTAATTCGTCCAGGTTCATACCGGCATATTTACTTTGTTGTGGTTGGGGCTTTGATTTTTTCTGGCCGGTATCTTTTTCGTGTTCTTTGGCCGGTTGATCGGGTTCTGATTCGAGATTGATCACTATCCCGGCTTTTTGCAAAATCTGTTCGGTGGTAAAAATAGGGCATTTGAAACGAATAGCCAGTGCGACAGCATCTGAGGTGCGGGCGTCAATTTTGATACGCAGGCTGCCATTGTCGCAAACCAGTTCGGAAAAGAATATTCCCTCTTCAAGTTTATAAATATTGACTTCAATAATATCAATATTAAAAGCTGTGGCAAAACTTACGAACAAATCATGAGTCAGTGGTCTGGGTGGCCTTAAACCTTCAAGCTCAATGGCAATGGACTGAGCTTCAAAACCTCCGATGATAATCGGAATGCGTCGCTCGCCATTTTCTTCGGCCAGCACCAGTGCATAAGCACCCGATTGTGATTGCGAATATGATAGCCCAAGTACGGTAAGCGGAATTTTCCCCATAAAGAATAAAACGATTACTTTACAAATATAAAAATATATTACTATAATCGTTTATTACCCATTCAAAGTTGTTTTTATAAAATTCATTTTCATTGATTAACCCTATGAAATTAAAAAAAATATGTGAAGGGTATTGTTTATAACTTAAAGTTATATACCTTTGCCGTCCTAAAGTTAAATAAGTAAATTGTTGATTCAATGTACGCAATAGTAGAAATAGCCGGACAGCAGTTTAAGGTTGAAAAAGATGCAAAAATTTATGTGCATCGCCTTGCTGAGGCAGAAGGAAGCAAAATCGATTTTGACAATGTCATGTTGATTGATGATGACGGTAAAGTTAAAGTTGGGAAACCAACCATAGCAGGTGCAAAAATATCAGCTACGGTTTTATCGCATGTTAAAGGCGATAAAGTTTTGGTTTTTAAAAAGAAGCGTAGAAAAGGCTACCAGAAAATGAACGGTCACCGCCAGTATTTTTCGCAGATTCAGATAAATGAAATTACAGCATAATTAAAAATTAAAGGATTATGGCACACAAAAAAGGAGCCGGTAGTTCACGCAACGGACGCGATTCAGCCGGCAGGCGCTTAGGGGTAAAAATTTACGGAGGCCAGATGGCAAAAGCCGGTAATATTCTTATTCGTCAGCGGGGAACCGTTCATCACCCCGGACAAAATGTTGGTATTGGTAAAGATCATACGTTATTTGCCCTTATTGACGGAAAAGTTGTTTTTGAATGTAAAACCAATAACAGATCATACGTTTCGGTATTACCAGCCGAAGCCTGAAATTTTATTCACAACGGAATTATCTCCTGGTGAATATCGACAGGTATTCATGCAGGAGTTTTTTTTTAAAATCACTTTTATGTTAACCATAAAATATCTTCGCGAGCAACGCCCTGAAGCTGAAGAAAGGCTTGCAAAAAAACATTTCAACCAACCCGGGCTGATTGATGAAATTCTGACCTGCGACGATACAAGGCGATCTTCGCAACTTAAACGCGATGAATTACAGGCCAGGATGAACCAGATATCGAAAGAAATAGGTCAGCTCTTTAAAGCCGGAAAAACTACCGAAGCCAATGCGTTGAAAGAGGAAACTTTGAAGCTGAAACAGGAAATTGAAAAGCTGAATCTTGCCGAAAATGAAGCCGAAAGCCGGTTGCAACAGCTTATAGTTCAGATACCCAATGTACCCCATGCAAGTGTTCCGGCCGGAAAATTACCTGAGGATAATGTGATAGTTAAAAGTGGCGGGCAGATACCTGTTTTGCACGATAAAGCTTTACCGCATTGGGATCTGGCAAAACAATACCAGGTTATTGATTTTGAACTGGGCGTAAAAATTACGGGGTCGGGTTTCCCGGTATATAAAGGCAAAGGGGCTATGTTGCAGAGAGCTCTGATCAATTATTTTCTCGATCAGGCATCGCTTGCAGGTTTTACGGAGTACCAGCCACCCGTGCTGGTAAACGAAGATTCGGGTTTTGGCACCGGACAGTTACCGGATAAAGAAGGGCAGATGTATCATGTAGGAATTGATAATTTGTATCTTGTTCCAACAGCAGAAGTTCCGCTTACCAATATTTTCCGCGATGTAATTCTCAGTGAATCCGATTTTCCGGTAAAAATTACCGCTTATACGCCATGTTTCAGGCGTGAAGCGGGTTCATACGGTAAGGATGTAAGAGGTCTTAACCGCCTGCATCAATTTGATAAAGTAGAAATTGTGGTGATTGATCACCCTTCTCATTCGTACCAGATGCTCGAACAGATGGTGAACCATGTTGAAAGGCTTGTTTCTTCACTTGAACTGCCTTATCGTATTGTTAAATTATGCGGTGGTGATATGAGTTTCACTTCTGCCCTTACTTACGATTTTGAAGTGTATTCGGCAGCCCAGAAAAAATGGCTTGAGGTAAGCAGTGTGTCAAATTTTGAATCATTTCAGGCCAACCGTTTAAAACTCAGGTATCGCGACGAAAAAGACAAGAAAAATGTTCTTGCCCATACCCTTAATGGCAGCGCACTTGCCTTACCACGTATTGTTGCGGCTTTGCTCGAAAATAACCAGACAGAGAATGGAATCAGGATTCCTGAAGTGCTGGTACCCTACACTCATTTTGAAATGATTTAAATTGAGCAGCAACAGGGTCATACTTGGAATCGATCCGGGGACATCTATTTTAGGCTATGGTGTTATTCAAGGTGTCAAAACCCCTGAATTTGTTACCATGGGCGTGATTCATCTTGACAAGATTAAAGATCCGTTTGAAAAGCTGACAGAAATATATCGTTTTACAAATCAACTTATTGAACAGTATCATCCTGACAGTTTAGCCATTGAAGCCCCTTTTTACGGGAAAAACATTCAATCGATGCTTAAGCTCGGACGTGCACAGGGAGTTGCCTTGTCGGCAGCCATATCGCATGGACTGGCTGTGGCTGAATATCTTCCGCGTAAAATAAAAATGGCTGTTACCGGGAATGGTAATGCTTCAAAAGAACAGGTGGCAGGTATGCTGCAAGTGTTATTAAAATACGGCGAAAGTCCGGCTTATTTCGATGCTACCGATGGTCTGGCAGTGGCATTATGCCATTTTTATCAGAACCGGTTATCTTCGTCGCCGAAAAGCTATACGAGCTGGAAAGAATTTGTTGGAAAAAACCCCAAAAGAATCAATCAATAGATATCACAGTTTTGCAGCAATGGACTCAGCTATCTGCTTAAATTCATCCGGTGCCAGTTTTAGTTTAGGTTTTTTAAAATCAATATCGCCTTCGCGCACAATCGGAACAAGATGGATATGAGCATGTGGCACTTCGAGCCCAAGCACAACGGTAGCTATACGGGTGCAAGGCACAGCCATTTTTAATGCTTTTGCTATTTTTCTGGCAAACAAATGCAATTCCATATAAGTTTGATCATCGAGATCGAAAATATAGTCCACCTCTTTTTTAGGAATCACAAGGGTATGGCCTTTGGTTAAAGGATTGATATCGAGAAAAGCAAGGCAAAATTCATTTTCAGCTACCTTGTAGCATGGAATTTCGCCAGAAACGATGCGTGAAAATATCGATGCCATTTTAATCGGGTTTTTAACGTGATATATCGATGATTTCAAATTCAATGATTCCGGCCGGGGCTTTCACTTCCGCTTTCTGACCTTTCGATTTGCCAATCAGTCCCTGGGCAATAGGGGTATTGACCGATATTTTGCCGGCTTTCAGATCGGCTTCAGTTTCACTGACAATGGTATATTCTAATATCTGCGAAGTTTTCAGGTTTTTTATTTTCACTTTTGAAAAAATCTGTACTTTACTGGTGTCAATTTGATTTTCACTTACAATTTTGGCTTTGCGTATCACTTCTTCAAGTTTTGAAATACGCATTTCAAGGATACCCTGTGCTTCTTTGGCAGCGTCGTATTCTGCGTTTTCCGATAAATCGCCTTTATCGCGTGCTTCAGCAATCTGGCGAGAAATGGCAGGACGTTCAACCGTACGCAGATATTCAACTTCTTCTTTCAGTTTTTTCAGCCCTTCTTCTGTCATGTATGAAACCTGGTTCATAGTCAAAATTTTAAGTAATTATTAATAAATTTTTTAATAAGAATAAATATATTTTATTGCATGGTTTTCATGGCTTGCTGTCGCCATTGAAAAAAAAAGAATCTCAATTTGCATTGAGATCCTTGATGCTTTTATGTAAATGATCTCTTACATTGTAATGCGTGCTCCTATAGAATGTACACCCTGGAACGGATCGGTATCCCTGTATGAATATTCAACAGCAAACACCGAACCTTTTTTCTTATCGAGTGGTACCTGTACCGACATACCAAAGGTTGGTCCGGTAAAACAAGTCGAACGGTCGGTTTTTGTAGTTATTCCTTCTTCATAAATATAGCCGGCCCTGAGGAAAAGCAGTTTTTTGTATGAATATTCAAACCCCGCGTGGTACTGATCTTTGGTAAAAGAATTGGAAGTAAAATTAGCTGCCAGGGTTAGAAATTGTGTCTCGGCCAGGAAAGCAAAGTCGTAGGAAAAACCGATCCGCACCAGCGAGGGCAGTTCAAAATCGGCCGAACGTGATTCAACCGTCATAATGGGCCCGTCAACATAGTTGCCCCTGAATGATAAGCCATCTCCCTTGAACCTCATGGTTGGACCAACGTTCTGCATGGTAACTCCAAACTTGATTTGTTCACGCTCGCCTGTAACATATTGAATGCCTGCATCAAAAGCAACACCGCTGGCATGAATATCGCTGGTGGCTTCATTGATAATTTTTATTACTGCACCTCCATAAATACTGTTTGAAAACATTTTGGCATATGCAATGGAAATATTGGTATAACGGGGGCTGAAAGTTCCAATGCCTCCGTCTGGTTTATCAGGAGTGGTAATATCAATGTCGCCGAAATTCATCGCTAAAACACTCATGCTCAAAACGCCGGCTTCGCCTACTTTTTGTGAAAAACCAAAAGCATTCAATGCAATATCGGTGCCTTTGAGCCAGTTGGTATTGACAAACGCAAGTTCGAGCTGTTTGGTAAAAGCAGTTCCGGCTACATTGAGAAAAATACCCTCAAGGCCCGTAACCGAGGCGACATTGGCATTTCCGAAACCGGAGCTGCGTGCCCATGGATTGATAAGCAATTCCGCTGCACCTGCTTGCCCGGCACGTTGTTTATTGCCGGCAAATGCAGTACTTACAATCAGGTTTACTGTCAAAACCGTTGCGATTGCTATTAAATATTTCTGTTTCATAAAGTCAGTATTTCGTCAGTTACAAACTTAATTATCTTAGAAAGCATTCAGGTCGATGGGCCGTAATGCGCCAAACCATTTCAATATCTTTTCACCATACCCGGGTGCTTTCACATGTATGATATACACCCCGCTGGCAATAGATATACCGTATGTATTTTTCAAATCCCAGTCAACAGAACTCAGATCGTTGTCTTTTTCAAAACGCCTGACCAATGTACCGTTAACATTAAATATACTGATAGTACATTTTTGAGGCAGGTTGGTAATTTTTACAATATTTTCGAGCTGCGACCGCTCGTAGGTTGAATAGCCGTAGTATGGATTGGGCACAACGTTGATTTTATCAATGGCATTTTTCAGATTACCTGCAGAGTTTTTAACAGTAGCAAGGTCATCAAGGTTGAATGAGTACAACGGGAAATTATTATTCTGCGGGTTCTGAACAGCCAGATCGACGATCGAAACCAGGTAAGGATTGGCTACCCTGAGTTTGATAGTCAAAGGATTACGAGGCATGTCGGCATAATTGGTAAATTCATATTGTTGCAATGGAGCATATGGGATGCTTACCCAGATGGGTGTGCGCCAGATTTCCTTTTTAACAGCAGCTGTACCATATTTCAGTCCCTGGTACAAGGTACGTCCTTCGTCATAGGCAGGCATTAACACTTTATTGGCATTAACGTGATGTCCAACGATATAGATAAAATGCTTTCCTCCCATGATGATCGTACCGGCAGCACCTCCTGTGGCCCAATAAAGGTTATCAGCAATATTCGATGTAGGATTGAATTTCATATCGCGGCCATTATCGCCAATAAGCCATGAATCTTCACCAAACATGATGTTTAGCCTTTCACCGGTTTCCACATCAATGGCGTAGCCCGGGAACCAGCTCATCCCTGTGGCACCGATATAATTCGGGGCATTAACATTTACCGTATCGTCTTCAGCGCCGGCAGCGGCATAGTTTCCGTCTTTATCAATGGATGGGGCGCGGCGTATATCGAATCGCAATGCCATACCTTCTGACAAGGTATTGGTATTGGTACCGGCGTCGTTTTCGCACATTTCAATAACAGGGCAGCGTGTCCACAATGAACGGTCGTGGGTAAACACCACATCGACACTGGCAAGCCTGTATTTTGAAAATTCCTGCGAAGCAAGCCCGGCTTTATCGTTGGCAGGACCGTATTTTGCAGGCGATGTAAGGAAATAAGGTGCCCATGTGCCTCCCAGGATCTTTTCGAAATTCTGATCCGGATCACGGCCAGGCCAGTCATTGACTGATGCATTATCTTTATCGGATGTATTACCACTTCGAATCCAGTTAAACGGGCTTAGACCTTCATCATCAGGGATGAAACCCAACCATGCGGGAGAAGGATTCTGGTAAGCATATTGAGAGGTGAGTACACCACCGTTTACCGGTACAAGTTCATCAAATTTTCCGTATTTGATATCGGGATAATCCACCTGGGCAAAGGTGAGTGATATTCCCCATTTTGCAATGAGTTTTTCATCATTGATCCTGATCCATGCATCGGATGAAACAGAATCTGTTTTAACGCCGTTTTCGAGGCGGTAAAGTTTCCATTTGCTGTCGTAAATCATACCTGTTGAAGGAACATAATTGGCATTGGCCGATGGGTTCCAGTAATTAGCAACTTTATGAATGGAATCGGGCGATAATTTCAGTAAGAAATCGCCGGTGGGTACATTCAGCGGGTCAATTACTTTAACACTTACGGGAGCACATCCTCTTGCATATTTCACCTCGTCGGCTTTGAATGGTTTTGAGGTTTTTGCCATAATATTGCTGATGGTTTCAGGTGAAAGGTCAAGATAGTTCATCCCATTACCATGTCCTTCAATCTGTGTAATTTCTGGTGTATCACCATATTGGGCATTAACAAGTGTACCGTTGTTAAGCTGGTCGTTGGGATGCGGAATGGCTGTAATGACGCGAATAGGTCCGTCGGCTGACTTTCGGCCTGCTTTATAGGGAGCCGTCTGGCATCCTAAAGAACCACTGGCCGATTGGTCATAATGCTTGTAATCGTTGTGGGCATAGGCAAGGGCAACATAGTAATATTCCCTGTAATTGACCAACTGGCGTGCTTCTCTTGCAAAAAGGTCATCGGTAACAACGAATGTGTGGGTAATTCCCTGGTTTTTTCCATCCACTTCGAGTATGGGTTCGTTGGCACCTATTTCATCATTCCACTTGTAATTGGTAATTTTTGTGACCTTGTCCTTAATGTCGCATTGGAAAACCAGTTTTGCCAGGTCGGGATTGTGAATGTCATTCACCGTAACATTTTTGTTTTTCAGCTGGAAAACCTGGTATCCCTGGAAAGCAAAGAAACGGTCTTTATCAGGAACATCTTCAGGTATAAACGGATCTTTTTCCTTGTATGATTCAAGGTAGTTGTTGGATGAGGGTCGGTTCCATATCTGAATGATAAATTTATTATCCATTTCAACAACGGTAATTTCTGGTGCATCAGGACCGTCAATGAGTTGGAAACAGGCTTCGAAAAGTTTCTGGGCTTTATCATCGGCTTTGCGCACTTCCTGTACCGAAGCCCATGGTCCGCCGGTAATAGCTCGTGCCCATACGGCACCAAGGGTAATATAGTTTACGGCTCCCGGTTCAAGGGTAAATGGGCCGGCTGACTGGACAAAACGACGATCGTCAGGAGTATTACCAACGGTATATTCCGACCATGCACTTTGTGGTATTCCTGCGGTTCCCCAGCCGCATTTATCAGTATTGTCGGGAAACATAAAATCGGCTCTGGGTGCATTGCCCTGGTTATGCCCAGTTCCGCCGTACTGCAGGTTTTTACCATCTTTCCAGATTCCTCGCAGGTAGTTGTAATATTCAATGGCAGTATGCGGATCGCCTGTTTGTCCGCCTCCATTGTTAAAATACAGGTAGCGGCGCATACCCCAGCGTTCGTTATCTTTGATATTGTCGCCGAAGTTCAGTCCATTGATATTTCCGTTAAATATGTCTCCGGGTCCTGTATATAACAGATTTCCTTCAATATCGTAACGGTATCCCATCTCGCAGTTCAGATTATTTTTGGCGTCGTAATTGCTAAGGTCATCCAGGTTGTTGGCATCCTGGTAGGGGCCTTCAAAAAAGTCGATACCAACAGCGGGTGGTTGTGATCCGTAAGTACGGCCGTTTCCGTCGCCATCATCGGCATCACCGTTATATAGGTATCCTAAACCTTTCTGTACGTCACAACCCACAAAATCATCAAAAGCATCACCCAGGTCAGCATCTGTCCATACCCCGAAATAAGTTTCTGTAAGGGTATATGTTGAACGGTTAATGATTTCATAATTATAAAAAGTCATGTTGTTCAACTCATCGTTGGTTGAGAACGAGAAAGCCTGTGACCGGAATTCCATTCCAATGGATGCTGCGCCGGTGGTTTGGGTGTGAATATTTCCTTTATCATTGTAAACCCACCATAATGTCTGGTCGCCACGAAGATAGTTGGTAGCATTATTCAGGTTAACAGCCAGTCGTTCAGGCCGGGTGTTACAATCGGGAATTCCATCGAGCGGGTAATTCGGATAATCCCCATCAAGATAGTTGTAAAAATTATCGCTGTTAGCATCCACAAAAGGGGCAAGGAAATAATCATAATCGGGCGAAGCATCGGTTGGCCCGTGAGCAGGCCAGTTCATAATTACTTCAGGGATCGAATAATTGGGATAGTCCCTGTTTCTTTCCTCAGCTGAAGAATTGAACCATGATCTGAATTTCTGCACATCGGTTTTATGAATTTTATAATGTTTGTCGTAACGGGTGCAAACTTCGGGAGAAACACTGGCAATTCCAGATCCGGTAGCAATAAGCGGCCCGGGCCAGAAATCATTGCCATCGTTGCGGTGCATCTGGGCACAAACGCGTAGCTGTCCGTTTACGTCGACCCCTCCGACCCAAATTGCCCCGGCAAAGAGGGCTGTTTTACCCGAACCTTTCGGAACTTCGTACTGGGCATTGGACAAGTCCCACCACATATCACCACCATTAAGAATAGTAGCCCTGACATTGTTATAATCAAGGTCGGTCATGGCAGATGCCGGTACACATCCTGCTGTATATCCCAGTCCTGATTTTGACTGATATCGTGGCCCACGGTAAGGTTCTGCATGAAGGAAGTTGAGAACCAGCAAAACCATGCAAAAGGTTACGCAAGTAGTAATTATATTTTTCATTGTTATCATAATTTGATTACAAAACCTGATTAATTAAAAACTGAATGATGCACCAAGCCTGAATTGCCTTGGCAATCCGTAACGTCCCGGATTATTAATAATCATAGTATAATAATCGCGGTACGACATTGGATCGTTCTGGTTAGAAATAAATGGCTGATTGCGTGAGGCTGATAAAAATCCGTCATCATCCGGATTACCTGTAGTTGAATAGACATCAAGGATAGTTAACGTATTAAGCACATTTGAAATATCGATATAGATATTGAGAATGGCTTCCTTTTTATCTCCCTTATAATCTTTGCCAAAAGCAAAAATGATATCTTTATCCATCCTGAGGTTGATAGTGGTTCTCCAGGGTTTTACCGAACCATTGACAGAACCGATCACATAATTGGTTCCTATTTCACGTTTGGTAAACGGTGATCCGGAACCGGACTGAATAACCAGGTTCAATCCTGTGTTGGCCAGGATCTGTTTGCCGGCAATGACAGGTCCGTTATAATCTTTTCCATCAGCAAAGCGATAGTCCACATTGGCCGATATGGCATGACGCTGATCAAAATCAAGCGGCAAGGTTGCCCTAAGGTTAGGCTGTCCGGCAGCAATAAGGTTAAAACCTGTTGTGGCGTCAGATCCGGTACCATTGGCAAACTGCAGGGTATAGCTTACCATCATTCTGACGTTGCCTGTACGGCGCAGGTCGTAGGCAGCAGTAAAACCTTTGACGGTGCCAAAGTCAATATTTCCGTATGATTTATAGGTTGATGGGTAAGCACCAAGGCGGTTAATAACCTGCACCATGTCGCGCATTTCACGATAGAAAGCAGATATTTTTAAAGCCGATGTATTTCCCAGTTTTTGCTGGAAACCTAACTCATAGTCGATGGTTTTTTCCGATTTTAAATTCGGATTATTGATCAGGTCGCCGGTTTTTGTTTCAATAAAAATATATTCCAGCGGGTCGAGCCTGACTTCACCTCCCGGACGGCGTGTTAAAATGTCGTAATGTGCAAAAAAGCCTGCCACATCAGATATAGGGAAAGAGAATGAAATACGTGGGCTAAGGTTTACCTGCGGATTGTAGTCGGTAAATGCTTTCAGAAAAGTTTCATTTCCGACTTTGGCATGGGGATAATCGATCAGCAACGGGGCAATACCAGTTGAGGTATAAAGATCGGTAGGGTCGTCAACAATACCTCCCTGGGCATCATACCACGTGTCACCCATCCTGTAACCTTGTATATTTGCTGGTTGTGCAATATTGTCCACATAAACTGCTGCACCTTGCGGGATATTATCAGGAATATCGGTCTGGTTGAGTAAAGGATGGTTGTCGCCCACTTTATAGTATTCAAACATGATAAACGGGTCTTTCAGCACTTTCTGGTTGGCATCAAAACGGTCAACACGTAATCCGATATTGAAAACGAGGTCGGCAAAGGCAAATTTATCCTGGATATATCCGGCGAAATAGATGGGTTTAAAAGGAGGAACTTCTCTTTTAAAACGGGTATTTCCAACTTCATCGGTAAAGGTTGCTGTAAAGAAATCTTCAAACGAAGGGTCAGAGGTCAGTTTTTTACCGTAATGATTATATCCGTAATAGGCAATATAAGGGTTTCCACCGTTGAGTAATTCATCAGCCGAGAAATATTCAAGTTTGAGTTCTGATGGGTCATAATCATCAATATCGATCCATTCTTTACTATCGAGGGGGATATTGTGGTTTTTCCGGAAATTAATATCAAAATAAGCCTGTGAATGACTGTTGTATGCTCTTTCGTAAGAAATGGTATCGTTAAAAATGGGATTGCCAAAAGCGTCAAGCACAAGGTTTCCGTTTGCATCGCGCACATAATGGATAACAGGGTCGACGGTTGATAATTCAAGTATATGAGAATTCATCAGGCTTCGGGCAAGGGTCCATAATCCTACCGGGAATGTCCTGAACATGCGGTCATTACGTTTTTCATATTCAAACCCGAACGAAACTTCATGGTCTTTGATATCCATGGCAAATTCACCCTGAAAACGGAATTGCTGATTGTCAAATTGTTGAAAGTCGTTAAACTGGGCTCCGGGAATACTTAAAAGGTTATAAATAGAAGGTGGTGTCTGCCCGTTGATTAAACCCCCGCCATTGACAATATTGACAAAGTTCCGGTATGGGGCGTTGTTTTGGAATAAACTATAATACCTCGTAGTGTAATTGGCCAGTTCGGGGTTGATTTCGCTGCGGTCAAAAGTAACGAGGGTGTCAACAAACCCGTTCTGTATCCAGCCGATATAAAGACGGTCATCAATTTCGGTGCTTCCATATCCGAAAGATGGTATTTTATAGGTATGGAATTTTCCGATATAGCCGTAATGGAAAAAATCGTCTTTATGGCTATCATCTTCCAGGGTGCGGTTAAATTTTGTAAAATCAGCCTGAATGCTGTAATACATATTGTTGAAAACAGATGCCGGGGCATCTTTATCGGTATTCTGAGGTGCTGTAAAGCGTTGGTTAATCTTGGCAAAAGCCCTTATGGTACGATCAATGCGTTGGGGATAGTTATCCCAGTTGAAAAAGTGGTTGGGGAATGCTGTCCCGCCTGAAACTTCACTAAATTCTCCTCTTTGATACTGATAAGAATGCCTGTTATCATAATTCAGGTTGACCCCCAGGGTAAGGCTAAGGTTTTTGGCAAGGGAAAAATCAAATTTGGAGGAAACATTTATCCCTAAAGCTGCTACATTTTTACGGGCATCAATTTTGTCAAAATCTTTTTTACGGAGGTATTCGGCTGACTGGGTAGTAACAAAACTTGTAGCCGATGATAAAATCGGGTTACGGACAATGCTGTCGTAAATATTATCTTTTACTTTATACATACCAATGGCCGATGGATTATCATCGCTGGTATAAGAAAGCTCTCCTGAAATGAAATACCCAACCACAGGTATTTTTTTAATTTTGGTTGAATCGTAAGGGTCAGGAACTTTTTTAAAGAACAGCGGCCCGCTTACATTCAATGCCAGCAGGTTTTCGTTATAAGGGTCAAGAAAATGGGATGTTAAAAATTCAACTCCACCGGAAGTTTCGCGTGAAGTTCCTTTGGTAGTGATGCTGATGATACCCCCTGTGGCATCGCCGTATTTTGCTCCCAACCCGCCGGTAACGACAGAAACCTGTTCAATGGCTGCTTTTGGGAGCGATTTTGAACCACGGACCTTAACACCGTCGATATAATAAGTGGTAGCTTCGGTACGTGCTCCGCGTACACTCACCACCTGTCCGTTTTCCTGGTAAATACCACCGACGGTGGCAGCTACGGCTTCAGCCGAACGGCCTGACATTTTAGAGATATCTTCGGAGGTGATATTTCCCCCGGTAGTGGTATTATCTTTTTCGATGAGAGGAACTTTAAAACTCACTACGGTAACTTCTTCAATTTCCTGGGTAGTGGTTTCGATTTCAAGGTCCAGAAAACGTACTTTATCATTCATAACCACAACACCGTCGACCTGAAGGGGTGAATAACCCACGCAGGAAACCTTGACGGTTAATTTTCCGGCGGGAACCGGTTTTATTTTATAATTCCCGTCAAAGTCGGTAGTTCCTCCGCCTATCTGAGTTCCGCTTTGTTCAACTACCACATTGGCAAAGGGAATAGGCTCTTTATTTGATTTATCAAGTACTTTACCCTGAATTGCCCCTGATTGTGCAAACAGCCCTGAAAAAGGCATCAGCACAATGATCATAATCAGTATTTTTCGAAGCATAATCCTTTATTTTTGATTTGATAACATCACTTTTAAAGTCGTAAATATAAAAAAATATCAATATAAATTGCAAACGAATGTTTATTATTCAGGAAAAATTGAACATGTTTTAAAACATTAAAAATATTTGGGAGTCATAATTTCGGAATAAATAATGGCCTCCCTCAGGTTGATTTTCCGGACAGGTGTTTTAATATGCTCTTTGGTTTTTACAGGTGGTTGTTTGGCCGCCTGGCTGGCTTTTTTTACTTTAAGTACATTTTCCTGTGTTCCGGTGAGGAATGGTTCTGTTTTATGGCTTTTTTTTGGTTGGGAAATATCAGGCTTAGGTGAAACTTCTGCAAAACTGGTTTCGAAAGGCATATTAAATATTTCACCTGCATCTGGCTGATCAGGTAGTTTAGCCTTTTTTTTCCCCATGGAGCTGATAATAATCAGGGCAATGGTGATAACTATATAAATGATGGTATCCAGATCCATACTGATATTATTTAAGTCGTTTTTTAATCTTATAATACATCCTTTTATGCCATGGCAGGTCGGTTCCAAATTTATTAATTCTTTTTGATATTCTTCGCGATTCCCGCATTCGTTTTAAAGTTTTTTTGTCCTGAATTTGCCTCTGGTGCCTTATAATTTCTCTGCTTGCCTTATTTTCAGCCCTTTTTATTTTAATATTTTCACGGTAAACCCGATAATTTTCCTTTGTTTGATTATAAATAAATTTCAGGCCAACGTTCCTTTGTTTCAACGGGCGGTCAACCGAGTAGCGGCCTTGCGCCAATACCTGAATAGTGGTAAAAGAAAGTAAGAAGAGTATGATTATTATTTTTAAATTTGTCATTGTAAATGAAAATATTCAATGGCAAAGATACATGTTTGGCTAAAAATATTTCTGATAGTATTATTGATTTTCAGTTGCGAAAAAACAAAGCACCCGGTTGAGGATGTTTATGTCAATATTTATATCGATCTGTCAGACCCGCAGTATTTTAACCTCACAGCTACCGGCAATCCGGTATATATAACAGGTGGGGTAAAAGGAATCATTGTCATGCGTACCAGCAATTACGATTTTGTAGCTTTCGATCGCAACTGTCCGTACCAGGCGGAAAAAAAAATTGCAGTTAAAATAACTAACGATAATCTTTATGCCCGGTGCGACAGCTGTAAATCAAAATTTTTGATGTACGACGGGTCAGTAGTAAACGGCCCTTCGAAATATCCTTTAAAATCCTACCAGACTTCGCTGACCTCCAATATACTGCATATTTACAACTAATACCTGTAATGTTCAGGTTTATAAGGTCCATCCTTACCGACGCCGATATAATCGGCTTGTTTTTTCGTAAGTTGTGTTAGTTTAACCCCAAGCTTATCAAGATGCAGTCGGGCTACTTCCTCGTCCAGTTTTTTTGGCAGGCGATAAACATCAATTTTATAATTGTTTTGCCAGAGATCGAGCTGAGCCAGTACCTGGTTTGTAAACGAGTTGCTCATAACGAATGACGGATGGCCGGTTGCGCAGCCCAGGTTAACCAGGCGGCCTTCGGCTAGCAGAATGATTGAATGCCCGTCGGGGAAATAATACTGATCGACCTGTGGTTTAATATTTTTACGCTTTATGCCTTTATATGATTCGAGTTGTGCCACTTCAATTTCGTTATCGAAATGTCCGATGTTGCATACAATGGCACAATCTTTCATTTTCAGCATGTGGTCGAGGGTAATTATATTGCAGTTGCCGGTAGCCGTAACAAAAATATCTGCATAAGGGAGGGCATTTTCAACGGTATTTACTTCAAAGCCTTCCATAGATGCCTGCAGCGCACAAATCGGGTCTATTTCGGTAACTATTACCCTGGCTCCGTAACTACGCATTGAACGGGCACATCCTTTTCCGACATCGCCGTAGCCGCAAACAACAACAACTTTACCGGCAATCATAATATCGGTAGCTCGTTTAATACCATCGGCCAGTGATTCGCGGCAGCCATAAAGGTTATCGAATTTTGATTTTGTGACCGAGTCGTTAACGTTGAAAGCAGGGAATAAAAGCTTGCCTTGCTCAAGCATCTGGTAAAGGCGGTGAACCCCTGTGGTGGTTTCTTCAGATACTCCTTTGATATGAGGTACCATACGGTGCCAGAACCGGTTATCTTCATGGAGTGTTTCTGCCAGTGATTTCAGTAATTCCTGTTCGTCTTCACCTTCGGCATGATATTTTATGGCTTTAGGATTATTTTCAGCCTCGTAGCCCTTATGAATCATGAGGGTTGCATCGCCGCCATCATCTACAATCAGGGTTGGGCCTTGCCCGTTGGGGAAAGTCAGGGCCATTTTGGTACACCACCAGTAATCTTTTAACGATTCTCCTTTCCATGCAAAAACAGGCACACCCGAATCGGCAATGGCTGCGGCTGCATGATCCTGTGTTGAGAAAATATTACAGCTTGCCCAGCGCACATCAGCACCAAGTGCTTTCAGGGTTTTTATTAAAACAGCAGTTTGTATGGTCATATGCAGCGAACCCATAATCCTTGCACCTTTAAGAGGTTTTTGCCTGCTGTATTTTTTACGTATGGCCATCAGTCCCGGCATTTCTTTTTCAGCCAGTTCAATTTCTTTATGGCCGAATGCTGCCAGGCTGATATCGGCTATTTTATAAGGTAAAGCTTTTTCTTTTTTAGCGGTCATCATGATTTATTTTTTTTAGTTAAAAATTCATTTATTTTTTCTTTGTCTTTCATCAGTTCAATTGCTTTAAGCAAAGTTACATCAATATTCTGAATAATCGGAAAGAAACCGTCATTATCGAGGATATTACGGGCAATAAGGGCTTTGACCCTGGTACGAACCAGGAAACCAGATTCATGAATAGCGGTTTTGGTGGCCCTGATACCATTTTTTTCGGCAAAACCGATAAATTGTTTAAAAATATCTTGATTTTCAAGATATTGATCAATGCCGGCTGCTGTTTTATACTGAGATATATATTTACGGTTTTTATCGGTATATTCAAAAGCAAACTGATATTCAAGTCCTGTACGAGATATCTGGCTGAACCAGGTTGAATTACCAGTGGTATCGGCCGGGATAAAAATGTCGGGCATGATACCCCCTCCTCCGTATACAATGCGCCCATTTTGCGTGAAATATTTCTGCGAATCGGAAAAATGAATGCTGTCTTTTTCCGTAAATTCTCCATTAAGGAGGCGGTTCTGGATATCGGCATTATAATTATCGGAACCGCCGGAATAGGTTTTTTGAATACAGCGTCCCGAAGGGGTGTAATAACGCGATGTGGTAAGTCTCAATGCACTGCCATCATTAAAATTAATGGCTTCCTGTACCAGGCCTTTCCCAAAGGAGCGACGCCCCATAATCAGTCCACGGTCGTTATCCTGGATTGCTCCGGCCATAATCTCACTGGCAGAAGCTGACCATTCATCAATCATTATGATTACCGGCAGATCACCACATAAAAATTTTGAGGTAGAAAACAGTTCGGTTTTTGGCCTCGATTTTCCCTGTGTATAAACAATCAGTTTTCCTGCAGGAATAAATTCATCAACAATATTTACTGCTGCATCGAGGTATCCGCCACCATTTCCACGAAGGTCGATGATAATTCCATCCATTCCTGTTCGCCGCAGTTGTTTTACAGCGTCAATAAATTCCTGGTAGGTGGTTCTCGAAAATTTATTCAACTTAATAACACCGGTATGATAATCAGCCATATAGGCCACATCAACGCTGTGAAGCGGAATTTTATCGCGGGTAATGATAAAATCGGAAAGGTTTTGCAATCCAGGGCGGAATATGCTGACTTTTACCCTGGTTCCTTTTAAACCTCTGAGTTTTTTCATAATCTGCTCACTGGTTATTTTTACCCCTGCAATCAGTGTATCATTCACTTTAATAATTCTGTCACCATCAAGAATACCGGCCTTTTCAGAAGGTCCATTCGGTACAACTTTGATTACAAAAACAGTGTCTTTCTGAATGTTAAACTGAACCCCAATGCCATCAAAATTACCTTCAAGGGGTTCATTTACTGATTTAAATTCACTTGCCGGAATATACACTGAATGCGGATCGAGATTTTCCAGAATTTTTGGGATGGAGTTTTCAACCAGCTGATTCATTGAAATGGTATCAACATATTCCTGCTCGATGTATGTTAACAAGGTATTGATTTTTCCTGTCTGGTACCCTGTAACAACGGCAATCCGGTCTGAACCCGAATTGATCCATTGGGCGTATATCATGCCTGCCACCAGAGAAACAGCAATGATGAAAGGGGTGAATATTTTCCAGTAATTACGGTCTTTCATAAAATTATATCATGCAATATATAAACTATTAGTAAAAGCAATTGTTTTTCATTTTAAGGCATTGGCAGATAAACCAGTTCTATGTTTGCCCGCCGCAACAGGTCAAGACCGTCGGTAATGCGATATTCATTGCAGTACACCACTCTTTTTATCCCGGATTGAATAATGAGTTTAGCGCATTCGATACATGGAGAAGTGGTAACATACAAGGTTGCTCCTTCGCTGCTGTTCGACGATTTGGCCACTTTGGTAATGGCATTGGCTTCGGCATGCAGCACATAAGGTTTTGTGATGCCATTTTCGTCTTCGCAAACATTTTCGAAACCTTCGGGCGTTCCGTTATACCCGTCGGAAATAATCATTCTGCCTTTGACAATGAGTGCTCCCACTTTACGGCGCTGGCAGTAAGAATTCTGTGCCCAGATCATTGCCATTTCGAGGTAACGTCTGTCAAACTGAAGCTGTTTATTATGGTTATCTGTTTCCAATTTGCATGATATAAAAAACCGAAAACCCCTAAAAATTGGGGCTTTCGGTAAGTACCCAGAGCCGGAATCGAACCGGCATGAGTGTTACCTCATTGGTGTTTGAGACCAACGCGTCTACCTGTTCCGCCATCTGGGCATCCATTGAGGTGCAAAATTAATCAAATGTTTTTCGAATGCAAACCGAAAAATTATTTTTCAAAGTTAAATGGTCAAAAAAAAACCTTTGTAAGGTTGGTTACAAAGGCTGTTATTGCTGTACCCGGGGCCGGGATCGAACCGGCACGGCCTTTTAGGGCCACAGGATTTTAAGTCCTGCGCGTCTACCTGTTCCGCCACCTGGGCAACCCTATAAAAAAAGAAGAGCGGGAAACGGGACTCGGACCCGCGACCCCAACCTTGGCAAGGTTGTGCTCTACCAACTGAGCTATTCCCGCATAAAGCGGTGCAAATATACAATATATTTTGTGTTATGCAAAAATAACAAATTGGTTTTTTATTACTTTTTGCAAGTATTCTGAAAATCAATTAAAAAAATATAGTCGTTTAGTCTCTGCCTTTATCTTTATGATTAATATAGTTATTCAATAAATATTTTCTGTATTAAAATACCCTTGGTTGTTTCAATTGTAACTAAATATAAACCCTGCGAAAAAGCCGATACATCTATTTTTATCAAGCCAGATTGGCAGTTTGGTTTTTCCGAACTGATAACCTGGCCGGCGGTTGTAACTACCTGAATTCTTAAAAGGCTGACATTTCCGCTCCAGGCGATAAAGAATATGCCATTATTAGGATTTGGGTAAATTTTAAAGGATTGTAAACCCGCTTCTGCAATATTGACAAAATTGAAGTAAAAGCCGTCAGATTCGGTATAACAGCCATGCGGATTAGTTACTATTACCCGGTATATTCCCTCGCTTTCGGGAACGAAAATCTGGGATGTAGCCCCGGTAATTGGTCCTTGAGCGTTATACCACTGGTTACCTGCCGGTGAAGATGATATTAACTGGTTTTGATTTTGGGTAATAACGGGGATTGCAGGTTTTTCAAATACATTCACGCTGATTGCAGGAGAAGGATTGCCGGCTCCACAGGTATTGATCCCCATCATGCTGAGCTGTGCAACACCTGAAAATCCGGATTTCCAGTCAATATGAACTGAGGTTCCGTCGGGGAACAAGCTTCCGGCTTGCGGCGGAATAAGGTTCCATGCATAGGATGAAGCATAATTTGAAGCGGATGAAACGTACATTACATTGGTATCTTCCTGACATACTTCCTGATTGCCCGTTGGCTGGACAGGGGTTGTGGGCAGCGGGTCAACAGCAATGCTTAAATTATCAGAGGCATATCCGGAGCCACAGTTATTTTTTCCTGTAACAGCGATATAGGCAGTTCCGAAAAAGCTTTCGTTCCAGTCGACGGTTGCAATTAATCCGGTTCCGGAAATAACTCCGGCTTCATCAGGAGCTATAAACCATTCATAATATGTAGCATTAATGGCTCCAGTGGTTGAATAGCTGCGGTTAATGCTGTTCTGGCAGATCTGGATATCACCACCCGGACAGACAGCTTGTCCGGGCAAGGAAAGAACGGAAATATTTAAAGGTGCGGACAGGTTTCCCGTTCCGCAGCTGTTTACTGCTCTTACCTGTAACTGGACATTTCCTGCAAATGTTTGATTCCATGATATGGTAGCGGTTGTTCCTTCGGCAGATATATTTCCGGCACCGGGCGGGATAAGATTCCAAACATAAGTTTCAGCATTGGTGGTTGAAGTAATGTTATAAACCGATTGTTCCGCTGACTGGCAGACTGAAACAGGGCCTGAAGGTGTGATGCAATTACCCGGAAGGGGATTTACAGTTATGTTTAGAGCAGGTGAAGGTATTCCTTCGCTGCAGCTGTTAATACCAGCTACGGATAAAATTACATTTCCACTGAATGACGGGCTCCAATCCACTCCGGCTGATGTTCCTGTGCCTGAGATGGTTCCGGCTGATGACGGAGATAAATACCAATGATAGCTTGTGGCATAAGCAGATCCTGAAGTCGAATAAATGGTTTTTGATGCCCCCTGGCATACAGTGGTTGGGCCTTCAGGAACAGTTGCCTGAAGCGGAAATGGATGAATTGCGATTCCGCTTAAAATGGATTCATTGCTTAAACCACAGCTATTTAATGCTTTGACTTTTATTTCGACATTGCCCGAAAATGAAGGATTCCAATCTGCTGTAAGGTTTGTATCTGAAAAACTCAGGTTTCCGGCAGTGCCCGGATTGATTGACCAAAGGTACGATGTTGCCATGGGTACAGTGTTAATAACATACTGACTGTTAGGGGCATCCTGGCATAGGTTGACTGGCCCGGCCGGTATTTCCGGTGTAGCAGGAATGCTGATTACCGTAACATTTTTTGCCGGTGAAATTACTCCGGTTCCACAGGTGTTAGAAGCGGTAACCGTAACAGAAGCGTTACCTGTGTATGTATTGTTCCAGTTTATCATACAGCTGTTAGCATTTCCGGTAATTATTCCTGCTTCAGGAGGTAATAAATACCATTGGTAATTGAGTGCATTCATTGCTGAGGTCACATAAGCTGTATTTTCTTCGCTGTTGCAAACCTGGTTGGATCCGGCAGGTAAAGTTGGTTGTCCGGGAAGTGGTAAAATATTGATATTTAATGGTTCAGAAAAACTGCTTTCACCGCATGGATGAATTGCTTTTACTTTTAATTGTACATTTCCGCTGAAAGCATTATCCCAGTTTACGATAGCAGATAAACCATCAGGGGTAATGATTCCTGCTTCAGGAGGATTGATTTGCCAGGTGTATGAAACCGCACCTGAAGAGCCGGAAGTTGTATAAATCGTATTTGAGGAATTGAAGCAAAGGTTTGTTTCTCCGGTCGGGGTTCCTGGTATAGCTGGTATTGGCGTAATAACAATGGCTAACGGATTGGATGTCAATCCTAAACCACAGGTATTTTGTGCAGTAGCCCGGATAAACGCATTGCCATAAAAATCTGCCGACCAACTGATGATGGCTGAGGTTCCGTTTCCTGAAACAATTCCGGCATTGGCGGGAGTCAGATTCCAGGAATATGATGTTGCACCCTGTACGGGTTGAACTGCGTAGGTAATATTACCCGGATTCTGGCAAAGTGTAGTTAAGCCTGAGGGTGTTTCTGGTATTCCCGGGATATCCCCGATCTGAATATTAAAAATTGTTGAATTAGTTCCGGTTCCACAAGGGTTTTGTGCATTAATCCAAATAGCTGCTGTTCCTGTAAATGCATTATCCCAGTCAACGTTAGCACTCAGGCCATTGGCAGTAATATTACCGGCTTCAGGTGGAGACAGAAACCATTGATATGTTTCTCCTCCAATGGCTCCCGTTGTGTTATAAACTGTGTTGTCAGAATTTTTGCACAATACAGATGGCCCTCCAGGAGCAGCTGTCTGGCCTGGTTTTGAATTTACTGCAACCGCCAAGGTGCTAGAAAACGCGCTCTGTCCACAGGCATTCAAGGCCTTGACTTTGATGTAAGCATTTCCACTATATAATGGGTTCCAGTTTACACTGACAGAAGTGCCATTTTGCATTAATATACCTGCAGTATCGGGATTGATGGCCCATGAATATCCATTGGCACCAGCGACTTCGGGTATAATAAATATTGAATTGATACTGTTCTGACATACAGAAACTGGACCTGACGGAACAGACGGAATTCCTGGTAATGCATGGAGGGTAATGGTAATAGTATCGGAGAAAGTACCATTGGCACAACTGTTTATACCCTGTACTGATAAATGGGCACTTCCTGTAAAAGTGTCACTCCAGTTGACAGATGCCTGGTTTGCACTGGTTGATACAATTCCAACCTGAGGACTAAGTACCCAGTTATACCAGTTGCTGTATTGCGAACCTGCAGTGGTATATGTGGTATTCGGGTTGTTGATGCATAAATCAGTTTCACCAACAGGAGTCGCAGGTTTAAACGGAGGGGGATACACCAGTACATTAAAAGCAGGCGACCATGAACTTTCACCGCAGGAATTGACAGCCCTGGCACGAATTTCAACATTGCCGTAAAAATCCGGATTATAATCGACTACTCCGTATAAACCGGTTCCTGAGATTGTTCCAGCCTGTGCCGGCGAAATACTCCATGCATAGGACGATGCACCCGGAACAGCATTGATATGATATAAAACGAAATGCTGATTCATACAAAGCGAAGCAGAACCATCTGGTTGTGAAGGTGCTGCCGGAATATCATTGATTATAATGGTAAGTGATTCCGAAGTAGTACCATTTCCGCAGGAATTAACACCTGTAACATTAACAGTGGCAGAACCAGTATATGCATCATTCCAGTTGATAACAGCTGTTGTGGTTGTTCCTGAAATACTTCCGGCCTGGGGTGGATTCAGTATCCAGCTGTAACTGGTAGCATTTACAGCTCCTGTGGTTGAAAATTCACTATTCGGGCTGTTGATACACAGATTTACCGGACCAGCAGGTTTAGCTGCTACACCTGGCAGCGGATCCAGATTTACTTCCAGCCCTTGTGATATTAGTCCTTGTCCGCATGAGTTTACTCCTTTTACGTAGACCACAGCATTTCCCGTATAATTATCATTCCAGTCAACGGTAGCACTGGTACCGGTTCCGAATATTTCGCCTGCTGCCGGAGGAATAAGACTCCATTCATACGACAATGCACCTGAAGCACCGGAAGTGGTATAGATAGTATTTATGTTGTTTTGACAAAGAATGGCAGATCCTGATGGTTTACCGGCCTGAGCTGGTAAGGGTTGTACATTGACAGGCAGTGAACCGGAAAAAACGCCACTGCCACAGGCATTGTGCCCTTGCACCCTGATATTGGCTGTTCCACTGAATGTTTCATTCCAATCGACAGTTGATGAAGTAGTTATGCCATTAATTACGCCCGCTTCAGGGGGATTAATATTCCATAAATATGAATCAGCATTAGACGCTCCCGAAGTATTATAAATAGTGTTTGATGCATCCTGGCATAGTGTGGTCAGCCCTTCCGGAACAGAGGCTGCCGAAGGGAGTGGATTGACAGATACCTGCAAGGAATCTGAGAAAGTCCCGTATCCGCAATTGTTGATGCCGCGCACTTTAATCATTGTCAGGCCCGAGAATGCATCATTCCAGTCAACTTCGGCCGAGGTGCTATTTCCGGAAATTAAACCTGCATCTGAAGGATTAATGCTCCATTCGTAAGTATTGGCATAGGTAGCTCCAATGGTTGTAAAGGTGCTGTTTGCTGCATTCTGACATACAGCAATGACGCCCACCGGAGCATTTGCCTTTAAAGGTAATGGATTGACAGTTAGTGATAAACCATCAGAAACCGGACCATTACCGCAACCATTTAATCCTTGTACATACAGCTGGGCTGTTCCTGAAAAAGTGTTGTTCCAGTCAACAATAACTGAACTTCCGGTTCCTGTGATTGTTGCGGCATTTGATGGGGTAATAGTCCAGGAGTAACTGGTAGAAAAATCAGCACCTGAAGTTATGTATGTTTCTGAGACATTGTTTTCGCAAAGGGTGGTATTGCCCGATGGTATGGCTGCTGTTCCCGGCAAGTCGCGCACATTAACAGATAAGGTATTTGAAAAAGAACCCTGCCCGCAGGCATTCAAGCCTTTAATTTTTACAGTGGCTATCCCGGTATAATCATCATTCCAGTCAACAATTGCTGAAGTTCCTGTTCCGGAAATAGTACCAGCTTCAACTGGCAGCAATTCCCATTGATATGATACAGAGTATAAAGAACCGGCAGAAGAATATGTGGAATTGTTGCTGTTTTTACAAAGATCAGTTACTCCGTTTGGAGCTGAAGGTGTTGCGGGTAGGGGGTTGACAGTGATGGTTACTTCATCAGTAGCTGTACATCCATTTACATCCGTAATGGTAACCATATAAATAGTTGTGGTTGGCGGGTTTGCAATGGGATTGGAAATACCTGAACTGGAAAGGTATGCTGCAGGAGTCCATGAATAACTGGTCCCGCCGGTAGCCTGCAACTGTGTACTTTCGCCTGAGCAGATGGTAACATCGTTTCCGGCGTCGGCCGTAGGGGCAGAAATAATAAATGCTGCATCACTTTTATCTTCTTTAAGCGGGGCATTGTAGTCGGTAATTTTAATCAGGCAGCGGTTTGAACCTGTATTTGCAACTACCCAGTTATAGGAGTGTCCGGGAGCATAGTAATTGGTGGTAATGCTGTTCCAACTGGTTCCTCCGTTTGTAGAATAAGCAATATTATAATATTCTGATGTTCCGCTGGCATTCCATGATATGGTTTGTTCGGTACAGGCTGCCCATGTTTCTCCACCATTCGGACCAGTAATGGTTATGGCAGGAGGAGCCGTAGTAATGGTAAAAACTTCGTCGCTTGCGTCCTGTTTGCAGGTATTGAGGTTGTCAATAATCCGTACCTTGCAATTGGTTGAAGGATTAGATGGGATAGTCCATGCATAACTGGTTCCGGTAGTATAATAATTAAAAGCAATATTATTCCAGGTTGATCCGCCATTGACTGTATATTCGAGGTTGTAATAATTTGAAGTGCCATCAGCAATCCATGTAATATCTTTGACCGTGCCTGACTGATATGCTCCGCCGTAATTTGGAAACGTGAGGGTTAACGGGGCTGTAATGGCAAACACATGGTCGCTTTGATCATATTTTGTTGCATTATTGCTATCGGTTATTTTTACAAGACATTGATTTGATGGACTATTAGGTATAGTCCAATTATAGGAACAGTTAATGGCTGTTGTATAATACGAGGCCTGAATTGTAGTCCAGGAAGTTCCGTTGTTGGTAGAATATTCCAGTTTGTAATAGTACGAAGTGCCACCAGCCACCCAGGTGATGGTAGTTTCTGTGCATCCGCGCATTTGTTCATTCCCTCCACTGCCATTGGGGCTTGTTAATAAAATAGCAGGGGCAATGGTGAAAACATTATCACTGACATCAAATGTTGATGGATTGGCATAATCACTGATTTTTACCAGACATGCCTCTGACAATGTATTCGGAACCGTCCAGGCATATATACCGTTATTATTGGCTGCTGCTACAACCGGAAGCCATGAAATTCCATTATTGATTGAATATTCAATTTTAACAAATGAAGAGCTCAGATAAGCACTTGTCCATGTGATGTTGGCTGATGAGCCAACATATCTGATCAATCCGCTGTTCGATGGATTGGTAACAATAATTACAGGCGTTGGGGGTGCAATGGTAAAAACAGCATCGTTGCGATCGTTAATGCATGTATTATAATAATCTGTAACCTTTATAAAACTAGTTGCTGAAGGATAATTAGGTACAGTCCAGTTATAGGAATAGCTTGTTGTATAACTGGTAATGCTGGTCCAGTTGTTTCCATTATCGGTGGAATAACTTACTGCAAATGATGTAGTTGTTGGAGCTGATGCCCATGTTATATTTTTTTGTGTTCCTACTTCCCAGTTTTCGCCTCCATTGGGGGTTGAAACAATAATATCGGTGTTGGGGATAATGGTAAAAAGTCCATCGGTGGTATCTTTGGTGTTTTGGTTGTTGTAATCGCTTACCCTGATTTTGCCCTGTACTGTTCCTGCATTGGGAACCGACCAGCTGTATGCACTGCCTGTGGTTGAATTTATAACATTCATCCAGGTAGAACCGCCATTGGGTGAATATTCAATTTTAAAAGTGGCAGAAGTTCCGCCGGCAGTCCATGTGATGTTTCGGGTTTCGCAGCCTTTCCAGCTTTCGCCCCCGTTGGGAGAAGTAACCGTGATAAAAGGCGGGGCAATGGTAAAATTTTCGTTGCTGATGTCAAAACAGGAAGGATTGCCAACCTCGCTGATTTTAATAAGACACTGGTTTGAAGGCAGGTTAGGAACCGTCCATACATAGTTGCTTGAATTATTGGTGGCAGCAATCACTTCGGTCCACGAAGCACCGTTATCGGTTGAAAGGTCTATTTTTACATAAGGCGACGACAGGTAAGCACTTGTCCAGGTGATGTTGTAAGAATTGCCTATATATCTTGTAATTGCAGTATTTGGACTGGTAACGGTGATGACATGGGTAGGAGGTGCTATGGTAAAAACAGCATCGTTGCGGTCGTTGATACAGGAGTTATAATAATCGGTAACCTTAACAAAGCAGTTTTCCGAAGGATAGTTAGGAACACTCCAGTTGTACGAAAGGCTTGTTGTATAGGTGGTAATTGAAGTCCAGTTGTTGCCGTTATCGGTAGAATAATCAACTTTGAAATAATTAGAAGTTGGAGCAGCAGCCCAGGTAATGGTTTTTGCAGTACCGGCTTCCCAGCTTGCACCTGAGGCAGGAGCAGTAACAATAATATCGGTGTTTTGGGTAATGGTAAAAACGGCATTGCTTTGGTCTGATGTAGCCGGGTTGTTATAATCGCTGATTTTTATTTTTGCCTGGTCCGAGCTCAGGTTAGGCACTGTCCATGCATAAGAAGAACCTGTGGTTGAGTTGATGATGGTAGTCCAGCTTGTCCCGTTGTTGGTTGAATATTCGATTTTAAAGCTGGAAGAAGTACCCCCGGATGACCAGGTAATATTTCTTGATTCACAACCTTTCCAGTTTTCAGCTCCGTCGGGCGACAGCACCGTGATAAAAGGGGGAGCAATGATAAAATTGACATTACTGACATCAAAACAGGAAGGGTTTCCCACTTCGCTGATCTTAACCAGGCACTGGTCTGACGGGCTGCTGGGAACAGTCCATGGGTATGTTCCGTTATTGTTGGCGGCTGCCACAATGGTTGTCCACGAAGCACCATTATCGGTCGAAAGTTCAATCATCACAAATGAAGAAGTGAGATAAGCACTTGTCCATGTGATGTTGTATGTGTTCCCGATATAGCGCGTTATGGCGGTATTTGGACTGGTAACCGTAATGACATGGGTTGGGGGAGTTATACTGAAAAGATTATCGCTCACGTCATTAATACAGGTATTATAATAATCATTGACACGGATTCTGCAATTGGAGGAAGGATTATTGGGAATGGACCAGCTGTAAGTGTTACTATAAGTAGATGACAGGATTGTAGTCCAGCTGGCACCATTATCTGTTGTATAGTCAATGGAAAAGCGGGTTGATCCGGGAGCATTTGCCCATGTAACTGATTGGCTTGTCCCTACTTCCCAGTTTTCGCCTCCATTAGGGGTTGAAACAATAATATCGGTGTTGGGGATAATGGTAAAAAGTCCATCGGTGGTATCTTTGGTGTTTTGGTTGTTGTAATCGCTTACCCTGATTTTGCCCTGTACTGTTCCTGCATTGGGAACCGACCAGCTGTATGCACTGCCTGTGGTTGAATTTATAACATTCATCCAGGTAGAACCGCCATTGGGTGAATATTCAATTTTAAAAGTGGCAGAAGTTCCGCCGGCAGTCCATGTGATGTTTCGGGTTTCGCAGCCTTTCCAGCTTTCGCCCCCGTTGGGAGAAGTAACCGTGATAAAAGGCGGGGCAATGGTAAAATTTTCGTTGCTGATGTCAAAACAGGAAGGATTGCCAACCTCGCTGATTTTAATAAGACACTGGTTTGAAGGCAGGTTAGGAACCGTCCATACATAGTTGCTTGAATTATTGGTGGCAGCAATCACTTCGGTCCACGAAGCACCGTTATCGGTTGAAAGGTCTATTTTTACATAAGGCGACGACAGGTAAGCACTTGTCCAGGTGATGTTGTAAGAATTGCCTATATATCTTGTAATTGCAGTATTTGGACTGGTAACGGTGATGACATGGGTAGGAGGTGCTATGGTAAAAACAGCATCGTTGCGGTCGTTGATACAGGAGTTATAATAATCGGTAACCTTAACAAAGCAGTTTTCCGAAGGATAGTTAGGAACACTCCAGTTGTACGAAAGGCTTGTTGTATAGGTGGTAATTGAAGTCCAGTTGTTGCCGTTATCGGTAGAATAATCAACTTTGAAATAATTAGAAGTTGGAGCAGCAGCCCAGGTAATGGTTTTTGCAGTACCGGCTTCCCAGCTTGCACCTGAGGCAGGAGCAGTAACAATAATATCGGTGTTTTGGGTAATGGTAAAAACGGCATTGCTTTGGTCTGATGTAGCCGGGTTGTTATAATCGCTGATTTTTATTTTTGCCTGGTCCGAGCTCAGGTTAGGCACTGTCCATGCATAAGAAGAACCTGTGGTTGAGTTGATGATGGTAGTCCAGCTTGTCCCGTTGTTGGTTGAATATTCGATTTTAAAGCTGGAAGAAGTACCCCCGGATGACCAGGTAATATTTCTTGATTCACAACCTTTCCAGTTTTCAGCTCCGTCGGGCGACAGCACCGTGATAAAAGGGGGAGCAATGATAAAATTGACATTACTGACATCAAAACAGGAAGGGTTTCCCACTTCGCTGATCTTAACCAGGCACTGGTCTGACGGGCTGCTGGGAACAGTCCATGGGTATGTTCCGTTATTGTTGGCGGCTGCCACAATGGTTGTCCACGAAGCACCATTATCGGTCGAAAGTTCAATCATCACAAATGAAGAAGTGAGATAAGCACTTGTCCATGTGATGTTGTATGTGTTCCCGATATAGCGTGTTATGGCGGTATTTGGACTGGTAACCGTAATGACATGGGTTGGGGGAGCAATGGTAAATATGGCATCGCTTTCATCCTGGATGCAAGCGTTATAATAATCTGTAACCCTTATTTTTGCTGTCGATGAAGGATAATTTGGCACATTCCAGTCGTAATAAAGTGCCGATCTGTATGTGGCTATTGAGCTCCATGACGATCCGTTGTTCGTGGTATAATCGATATTGACATAACTGGTGGTAGGAGCCAGCGCATACTGAATCCTGTTTACTGTTCCCACTTCCCAGCTTTCGCCACCATTTGGAGTGGTAATAATAATATCGGTATTGCCAGTAATAGAAAATACACCATCGCTGACGTCTGTTGCTCCTGGGTTGGCAATGTTGGTTATTTTTATTTTGCATGTAACAGAAGGAATATTCACGGCTTGCCAGCTATAAGAACTCCCCGTAGCAGAATTGGTAATTAATGTCCACGAACTGCCATTATTGACAGAATATTCGAGTTTGTACGAACCGGATGTTCCTCCATAAGTCCATGTTATTGTATTACTGTAGCAACCTGTAAAATTTTCCCCTCCGTTAGGGTATGTTACTGTCACGAATGGTGGGGCAATGGTAAAATTTTCGTTACTTACATCAAAGCAGGAAGAATTACCAACCTCGCTGATTTTTATAAGACATTGGTTCGAAGGCAGGTTGGGCACTGTCCAGGAATATGAGCCGGTATTGTTGGTTGCATTAATAACGGTTGTCCATGAAGTACCATTGTCAGTTGAAAGTTCTATCATCACATAGGGGGAAGTCAGGTATGAACTTGTCCAGGTAATATTGTAGGCATTTCCGATATATCTTGTGGTTGCTGTATTGGGGCTGGTAACGGTGATGACATGGGTAGGTGGTGCAATGGTAAATAAATTATCGCTTTTATCGCTTTTGCACGAGCTGTAATAATCTGTAACTCTTATCAGGCTTGTAGTGGAGGGGTCGTTCGCAACATTCCAGCTATATTGCCCGTTGGTAATATATTGATTGCTGGCTATGTTATTCCAGTTCAGACCAGCATCTGTTGAATACTGAATATTAAAATAATTTGAAGTTCCTGAAAATGCAAAGGTGATGGTTTTACTGGTTCCGGCTTCCCAGCTTTCACCACCGTTAGGAGCAGTTACAATCAGGGCTGCATTGATGGTAAAAATATTATCGCTCTGATCATTGATACCTGAATTATTCGAATCAATAATTTTTATTTTACAATTCGATGAACTTACATTGGGCACTGTCCATGAATATGTTCCTCCGGTGGTGTTGTAATAGCTGGTTACTGATGTCCACGAGCTTCCTCCGTCTGTACTGTAATCAATAGAATAATAATTGGAGGTACCCGAGGCGCTCCATGTGATGTTTTGCGTGGTACACCCTGTCCAGCTTTCACCTCCGTTGGGTGAAGTGATGGTGATGCTCTGACCGGTTGTAATACCGGCATTTATGCATATAATTACTAAATAAAGTAAAAACTTTTTCATAACCTGTCAACTTAAGAAAGTTTTAAAAAATCAGAAGTTACAAGTTACGAAAATTAATTTTAAAATAATCTGTTAATTTGATGTTCTTAAATAGGGAAACCAGGAAAAAAGGATTTAAAAAATCAACAAAGAGGTTTATAAGTATCTTATTTTTATCCTGGCGGATGTGAAAGCGTTTCGTGAATAAAATAATCGTTTACCAAATCAATTTACCTCACAAAGACCCATTTGTCGGGAGTGCTTACATTCCCGGCAAATTCATAGTTTTCCATGGAAAATGTTTTTAACATTTCAGGATCATTCAGGCGTTTTTCAGTCATAAATCGTGTCATCAGTCCACGGGCTCTTTTTGCGTAAAAACTTACAATAGAATATTTTCCCTTTTTAAATTCCCTGAATTCAGGGGTGATCACCCGGAGGTGTTTCAATTGTTTCTGGTCAAATATTTTAAAATACTCATTGGATGCAAGGTTGATTATTACTTTGGTGCGCATGGTTTCCATATCGTCAATCATTTGACTGGTAATGGGTTGTCCCCAGAAAGAATATAAATCTTTTCCTTTCTGGTTCCTGAGCTTAATTCCCATTTCAAGCCGGTAGGGCTGAATAAGGTCGAGCGGTCGCAACAGGCCATATAATCCTGATATGATACGGACATGGTTCTGGGCATAATCAAAATCGGCCATACTAAATGCTGAAGCATTCAAACCTTCATAAACATCTCCGTTATAAGCCAGTATACATTGTTTCGACATAGGTAACCCGTGATAGGGTGTCCATGTTATAAACCTTTCGTAATTGAGCAAAGCCAGTTCGTAGCTTATTTTCATTAATTCCGACAGTTCCTGTGGTTTGAATTTTTTTAAAGTGTTTACCAGGTACTCTGCTTCGTGCAGAAAACGGCTCTGTGTATAAATTTTAATATTTAACGGTTCAAAATTGAGCGTTTTAGCCGGAGACAAAATGGCAATCATAAAGCTTGTTTTGCTATTTAAACAAGTTTTAACAGGTATTGTTCAATCACCTGGGGGTAAAACCTGTATTCTAACTGGTGAACCGATGCAGCAACATCTTCAGCAGTGGCATCTTTCTGGATGGATGTTTTTGCCTGAAACAGGATTTCGCCTTTATCATATTCATTGTTTACAAGGTGTATGGTAATTCCTGTTTCTGTTTCATGGTTTGCAACTACCGCTTTATGTACATTGTCGCCATACATGCCTTTCCCTCCGTATTTTGGTAAAAGTGCAGGGTGAATATTGATAATCCTGTTGTTGAAAGCTGCAATCAATGATTCGGGTATCAACCACATAAAACCTGCCAGTACAATCAGATCAATGTTCAGCTGGAGTAATTGCCGGGTAACCTGGTTGGAATTGTAAAATGTCGGCCGATCGAACAGATGTACTGGAATTTGGAAGTTTTTTGCACGTGTAATGACGTAAGCATCAGGTTTATTGCAAAAAATGCATACAATCTTCCCGGTATTTTTTTGTCGGAAATATTCAATGATATTTTGAGCATTACTGCCCGATCCTGAAGCAAAAATGGCGATTTTTTTCATGTACTGGTTTTCGTTGATTATCAGAAAAGATTTTCCTGGTCAGCATCTTCATATCCGTTATCAATTTCCAGGTCTGGCTGGTTTGATGCTTGAACAGCCATTTCATCACATTTTTCATTGAAAGGGTCATGGTTGTGGCCTTTAATCCAGACAAACCTGACCCGGTGGTTTTTTGCAGCTTCAAGATATCGTATCCACAGGTCAGGGTTTTTGGTTTTTTTAAAGCCTTTTTGTATCCATGCCTGCAGCCATTTTTTTTCAATGGCATCAACAACATATTTTGAATCGCTGTAAACCGTAATATCGCAATTTTCTTTTTTTATAGCTTCCAGGGCTTCAATAACGGCAAGCAATTCCATGCGGTTGTTGGTGGTAAGCCTGAACCCTTTACTACCCTCTTTACGATGTTTTCCCCAAATGAGAATATATCCGAACCCGCCCGGCCCGGGATTGCCCCGTGAAGCACCATCAGTATAAATGGTTATTTTATAGGTCATATAAGGATTAAAAAAAGCCCGGATCTACCGGGCTGATGTCTTATTTTATCTGGCTTCACCGCCAACCAGTTTCATTTCATTGATCAGGTTGGTAGCTCCTGCGTATTTGTCAATAATAAACAAAATGTAACGGATATCGGCAACAATACAGCGTTGCAGCGAGGGTTCAAAAACAATATCGCCGGCCATGGCTTCCCAGTTACCATCGAAAGCTGCACCGATTAATTCGCCGCTGGCATTGATAACAGGGCTTCCCGAATTTCCGCCGGTAATATCGTTATTGGTAATAAAGCAGGTGCGCATAATGCCGTCGGGAGCATAAGGTCCGAAATCTTTATTCAGAATGAGTTTTTGCAGTTTTTCAGGAACATTGAATTCCCGTACCTGAGGATCCTCTTTTTCCAGTACGCCGGTGGTTGTTGTATAATAATCATAATGAACAGCATCCATCGGATAATAATCACAAACTGTTCCGTAGGTAAGTCTCATGGTTGAATTGGCATCAGGGGCATATACCTTGTCCGCATTCATCTCGAGCAGTCCTGCCTGGAACAACCTGTCTCCGCGTGCCAGGTTCAGATCATTCTGGTAAGTAGCATCACGAAGTTCTTTCATTTTTTTGAAAATCGATTCCATGGCTATATAGGCAGGGTCTTTTCCTAAGGTTTTTGCACCGGGTTTGGCCAGGAAAGCTGATAGTTTTGTTGAGTCGGCAAAAACAGATTTTTTAAATACATCGGCTGCGTATGCTACAAAATTGCCTTTGTATTTTTTAACCACATCGGCCAGAAATGAAGGATGAAATTCGGCAGCGACATCTTTATAAAAAATTTCAAGCATGGCTGCCATCACTTTCTGGTCGGTTGCAGCATCATAATCCTTATAAAAATCTTTCATCGTTGATCTGATTTCGCTTACTGATTTACTGATATTTTCGGGCGAAGCTTTTGTGTTGAGGTCATTGTTCAGCGTACGGGCCGATGCTGCATAGGCAAAAAGTTCGGTTCCTCCGATCAGGGTTTCATAAAGGCAGGTACGGGTAAAGGCATAGTTTTTCCGGAATTCATACGCCTGTTCTATCAGTTTGAGACTTTCACCGTATTTTTTATTTCTTTCTGCATCGGCAGCAACCCAACCGGCAAATTGTTGCTCAATGGCTTTTTTACTGTCAATTACTTTCAGCCTTTTCAATCCTTTGTTCTGGCCGATGGAATATTTCCAATAGTTTGATGACATGGCAAACTTTGATGAATACTGTATTCTGACCTTGTCGCTGGCTTCCATCTGTTCATTCCAGATATCCTGTTTTTTGCCGCGGATTTTAATACGTGCGGGGTTTGTAACTTCAAGGGCTTCCCTCACACCATACGAAGTGAGATAACGCTGGGTTGAACCCGGATAGCCAAGAATCATGGCATAATCGCCGTTTTTATATCCGTTAAGCGAAACAGGTAAAAAATGTTTTGGTGTGTAGGGAACATTTTCTAATGAATAATCGGCTGGTTTACCGTCTTTTGCACAATAAACCCTGAACATCGAGAAGTCGGCAGTATGGCGGGGCCACATCCAGTTATCGGTATCGGCGCCGAATTTTCCGATCGATTCAGGAGGTGCACCTACCAGGCGGACATCTCTGAAAGTTTCATATACAAAAAGGTAGAAAAAATTATTTCTGAACATCGATTCCATCTCAGCTTCATAATGGGTTCCATCCATGGCTTTATGGCTCAGTTCTTTGCCTATTTCACGGATTTTTTGCATCCTTTGTTCTTCGGTCATTGATTCGGGTAGTTGTGAAATGACATACTGGGTAACATCTTCAACCCTGATAAGAAAAGAGGCTGTTTTTCCCTCGTTTGGCAATTCATCTTCTTTGCGCATTGCCCAGAAACCATTGGTAAGATAATCGTGCTCAACACTCGAATGGTATTGAATTTCTCCGTATCCGCAATGGTGGTTGGTAAGCAGGAGCCCTTCGTTCGAAATGATTTCGCCCGTGCAGCTTCCGTAATCGAGCATAACAATGGCGTCTTTCAGGCTCGATTGGTTGACACTGTAAATTTCTTCGGCAGTGAGTTTTAACCCAAGTTCGGTCATTTTGCCAATGTTGTATTTTTCAACTAAAAAGGGCAGCCACATGCCTTCGTCGGCACGTACTTTAACCAGTAAAACTGCCAGCATTAAAACCGTGAAAATGTATCTGTTCATGGTGAAAGGGTATAAAAGTTAATTAATGAATATGTTAATAAGGCAAAATAAATAAATATTATCCGTATTTTAATCTTTAACAGTTAAAAAAATCAACAGGATGGATATGAATATGCAATATTTCGGAAAGCAGATCTATAAACCAACGGCAAATTCAATGGTTTTTTCTGTCATATTGCCCAGTTTATCGTAGGCTTTGATAACAATAGTGTAATTGCCCGGTTTTGAAAGTGGAGATATCGACCCCTGGAAAGGTTTTTCGGGCTGGCCATTAAGTGAAAAGGTAAACCGGTCAAAACCTGCATGCAGATCAGTGGCAGCAATAAACAACACTACATGAGGCGGGTAAATGCTTAGGTTTTTTTCGCTATTTTGTTTTGAAACAGGTAAAGTGCTGAAACGTTCAATAATTTCAGGGCCTGTTTTATCGGTGATGAATGTAAAAGCGTGATTGCTTGAGTTTTCAACATTATCATAAGCGGTAGATGCAATGGCATGAAATCCTTCTTGATCGACCATAAAAGGTTGTGTATAATTAATCGTTTCACCATTATCAATGGCATATTCAATGTAGCTTAATCCTGCATCGGGGTCATTGGCTTTAAGCATTATCTGTGTTTTTGGGCTGATATAGACCGAATCGCCGATATTAAAAAACGGGCCTTTGAAAGTATGATTCAGCGATGGCCCCGATAAATCTATGAAAGGCACTTTGGCCTGTGTGCTTGATTCATCTGTTTCGCTCCGGTTGTTTACATTGTCGAGGGCATAACACCGTATGGCAATGTTGCCCGAAGCTGAAGTAAGAAAAACGGGTTTTTCGTAAAGTTTATATTCCTGGTTATTAATGGAATAATATACTTCTTTTATGCCGGCTTTATTATCAAAAGTTGTCAGTTTAAGCTGCGCTCTTCCTGATGAAAACTCTTTTCCGTTGGCAAAAAAAGTCTTCCCGGTAATCTCCTGCATAATGGTAGGTGGGGTTTTATCAATATAAAAGGAGAACTCGTGTATTTCTTCTTCCATATCGAGGTTATCAACTGCGTGATATATCAATGTATGTTCGCCCTGGCCAAGCAGGGCGGTGCTAAAAGGGTATTTATAAGGTTTTAATTCGTTCCCGTCTAACTGGTAAACAATTTTTGAAACTCCCGAGCCGAAATCTTCTGCAAAAAGCTCAATTTTTACCTTGCCCGATAAAATATTCTGATACTGATCGCCGGTAATATTCATTTTACTTTTAGGGGTGGATTTGTCAAGTATAATAATCAGGTTTTTTACTTTTTCAACATTGCCTACCTGATCAACAGCATAATATTTTATGGTGTATTCTTTTTCTTCGGTAAGCGCTATCTTGTCAGAATACACCTGATATGGTTCGCCATTGACAGAATAATAAATTTTATCCACGCCCGACATTTCATCTACTGCTTTCAATTCCAGTGCAGATTCTCCGCTTATATACGTTTTACCTGATTTTACAAATGATTTTGATTTTCCAAACCGAAGTGTCGTTTCCGGCGGACGGCTGTCGGAATATACTTCAAAAATTACTTCCTGCTGTGGATAAATTACCTCTTTGGTTGCAGTATCAACGGCAAATGGCGACCGGAAAGAATTATATCCCTCGGTATCGAAAAACATAGGGTTGCTGTACTTAGGTGTTTCTTCGCTTTTTAGCAGGTACGACGGTGCGTTGGCATCGGGCGAGGTGGCCAGTCTGAGGTAAACAGGCAATGACCGGTTTATATACATCCGGCCGTCAGGAGAAAAATAGACTTTTTTCTCGTGCTTAAGCTGTTCCTGGGCAGCTATATATCCTGAAATCAACAGGATAAACATCAACAAACATGTAATTTTTTTTGCCATAACATTATTTGTTTGTAAGTGGGTATGCAAAGTTAAGGTGAATCATGTTTTTGCAAGCAGATGAAATTCAACCGGTATATCGGTCATTTCGGCAAGTTCTTTACCGATATTGATCATGTCTTCGTCTTCGGGAAAATGATACCAGTGCAGAAGAACCCTTTTCCGTTTTTCGAGTATTTTTTCAAAAGTATCGATAAGCAACGATAAGATTTTGAGGGTTGCCGAGTTGCAATAGGTCAGTTTTATCTCAATCAGCGTAAATGGGTTGGGATTCTGAATATATTCTTCAGTCCATGTAAAAATGGGAGTAAAGAATTTTTTTACGTTTTCGGGAATTGACACCCCGCTTATCTCAAATATTCCGGCTTCTTTGTCAAATATCACATTGGGACAATCGCTGGTTGGCATTATTCTTAAAGGCTTCATTTAAGTTTGTTTAAATTAAGTACAAATGATTTTTTCTATTTCAAAGTTATATATAAAATTAACCGATTCACATTTTTTTTGATTTTATTTATCCTGATTTGCGAAACAGAAGGCTTTCAATTTTATCAAGAAAATTTCTTAAAATGATTGGTTTGGCAATATAATCATCAAAACCCCACTCAAGGCATTTTTTTTCTTCTCCTTCCATTCCAAGTGCTGTTTGTGCAATAATGGGTATTTTCGGATCCATGAGTTTGATTTTTCGGGTGGCTTCGTATCCATCCATCACAGGCATATTCAGGTCCATCAGAATCAAATCGGGTTTTTCCGACTGACAGAATTCAACAGCCTGCCTGCCATCGGCAACCCTGCGCAAATTCACCTTGGTTTGTTTCAGGGCTTCGGCAATCAATAAAAAATTCATTTCCTTATCTTCGGCTACAAGAATCATTTTGTCTTTCCAATTGTCCGTTTTATCCTGTATGGTAAATTTTTTCTGGCCGTTGTACCTGAATCCGATTACCAGCATATCGTCAATCTGATCGCGTTTTCCTTTCCATTCATCCATGGCTTTTTCAAGCATCTTTTTCTGCTCTTCCATGGGCAGGTTGCTGTTTTTTGCCAGCATTTCCTTAAAACGTCTCGACATGAATTTCATGCCGTTGGGTCCGCCAAACTGGTCGTGATATCCGTCGCTGAATAAATAAACAGCATCACCTTTTTCGATACCTACCAGGTAATTTTTAAATGATACATCTTCGTTTTTATGAATCCCTATTGGCATGTTGTCGCCATCATACATGGTGTATTGTCCGTTGCGCACGACCAGAATTCCACTCTGCGCTCCTGAAAATTGCAGGTTTTCATTTTCGTAGTCAATAATAACTACGGCAATATCCATGCCGTCTTTCATTTCATCGAGTTTCCCTGTCTGGTGTAACGATTCAATCACATTCACCTTTAATTCATTGAGAATCTCATTGGCCTGCAGCGAACTGATATGCTTGTTGACGACAATTTTATTTACAATTTCATTCAGATAGGCGATGCCAAGCATACTCATAAAAGCTCCGGGAACACCATGGCCGGTGCAGTCGGCAGCAGCAATAATCAGGCAGTTTTCTTTTTGTGAAAACCAGTAAAAGTCTCCGCTTACAATATCACGGGGCCGGAAAAAGATAAAATGTTCATCAAGATATTTTTCAATCACATACCGTGGAGGCAAAACAGCGGTCTGAATTCGTTTTGCATATTGAATGCTGTCAGTGATCTTTTGATTCTGGCTCGTAACAATCTCATTTTGTTTTTCAATTTCAACTTTCTGTCGTTTAATTTCTTCGTTGCTTTCTTCGAGCATTTTAAATGCTTTTTGTTTTTCGCGGAACTGAATAATAACCAGCACAGAAAACCCGATTACCAGGATCAGCCCTACACTCAGGAAAATAATTACCAGCCTGCGGTTGCGTTCTTTCTCTTTCAATTCACGCATTTTTGCCTGTTCTTCTTTAAGTACCATTTCCTGCAATTCTTTTTCCTTGCTCAGGAGTTGTATCTGAAGCTGGTGCTCTTTGTTGATTTCAATCACCTGATTAAGGGTATCAACCGTTTGCCTGAGTTGTTTATCTTTGATATCGGCACTTACTTCGGCCTGCTGTTTCTGAATTTTCAATTCTTTCAATTCCTGATTTTTCAGATGTTTTAAAATCGTATTGGCTTGTTCCTGATATTCGTATGATTTTGCCTGGTTTCCGGTTTTGTTATAATTTTCGGCCAATAGCAGATAACAGCTTTTCATCATTTGTAAATCATTGAGTTCTTTGGCTGTCTGTAGTGCTTCATCGGCATACCTGGCAGATTCATCGTATTTTTCCAATGCCTGGCAAGCGGTACTGATATTGATGAGGTCGGCAGCTATTTCGGTTTTTTTGTTGAGTTTACGGTTAATGGAAAGTGATTTTTTCAGGTAAACGATAGATTTTTCAAACTGATTGTTTTCCAGATAAATGACACCAATGTCAGCGTTCAGGGTTCTCACGGCATTCAAATTTCCAAGCTGCTCATTGAGTTTTATGGCTTGTTCAAAGTTTTCAACCGCTTTTTCGCCGGCTCCGTTGCCCCAATATAACTGGCCAAGTTTTGTGTATGTTTTTGCCTGTTCGGTCAGGTTATTTTCATTTTTAAATCTTTCCAGTTGTTTTTCAAGGTTTGAAATTTCATTATCAGTCTGGCAAAACAGGGCGGCGCTTAAAAAGCCAGCGATAAAAAAAACCATGATGAATTTATTCCAATTCATACGGAAAATAATTTAAAGTGAGATGGCTTCATTACAATCTTTAAGGCTAAAGTACAAAAAAAAAGTCAGAAAGCTTAAAATAAGGCAACAAAAAAGGCAATAAAAAACCTGATATTCAGCAGTACCTGTTTATTCTAAGTTTCAAATATTTCATTTTTAGTGTATTTCAACTTTCTGAGTCGGTTTTTTCAGCTGGTTTCTCTCATCAGTTACTTCTACAACTCTTTTTGCAAACTGGCTGAATATCTTTCCAGATATGCTTTCATGGTCAATTGCCGGAGGTATGCCATCATCGCTGTTTTCACAAATGCTCTGGACAATGGGTATTTGAGCAAGTAAAGGCAGGTTAAGCTGTTCAGCAAGTTGCCGGCATCCTTCGCGTCCAAAAATGTAGTATTTATTTTCGGGTAATTCGGCAGGGGTAAACCATGCCATATTTTCGACAAGGCCCAATACCGGAACATTGACCTGCCTTCCCGAAAACATATTGATTCCTTTTTTTACATCGGCCAGGGCGACCTGTTGGGGAGTGCTGACAATAATGACTCCGGTAACCGCAAGGGTTTGAACCAGTGTGAGATGAACATCACCGGTGCCGGGGGGCATATCAATAAACAGGTAATCAAGCTGTTCCCAGTTGGTTTGCGTTATCAGTTGCTTAAGTGCCGAAGTGGCCATTGGCCCTCTCCAGACCAGGGCATCGTCGGGGTTAACAAAAAAACCGATCGATTGCAGGCTGATGCCATATTTCTTTATAGGCAAAATAACATCAGTTTCACCTTGTTTTATTACACCAGGCCGCTGGTTTTCAAGGTTAAACATTTTCGGTACAGAAGGCCCGTAAATATCGGCATCGAGCAGGCCAACCCTTGCACCGGTTGCGGCCATTGCTACCGCCAGATTTACTGCAATGGTCGATTTGCCAACGCCTCCTTTTCCCGAGGCAATGGCAATGATATTTTTTATATCTTTTAAAAAATCGGGAACTACCGGTTGTTCTTTTTGAAGGGGAGCAAACAGGGTTTTGATATCAACGTTGATTTGCTGGCCAAATTGCCTTTGTATGACTTCGGTGCAGGTTTTTCTTATCTGGTCTAATGGCTGGTTGCTGTTGCGTTCAATGACGAGATTAAATCTTACCGTTTTCCCTGACAGTTCAATTCCCGAAATCATTCCTTTTTCCAAAAGATGTTCTCCGGTTACCGGATGTATAATTTTTCCGAGAATGTTGGTAATATTTTCAATGTTTAATTCCATATGATGATACATTTTACAGTTTTTTATTATTCAATTTCAAGTTCTTTTGAAGGATCCCAAAATAGTTTACTGAATTGGGTTACCTGGTTATCGGTTATTTTAATATTTTCATTTTCAAGTAGTTGCCTCATAGTGTCGGGTCCGCTGAAATGTTTACGGCCAGTGAGTTGTCCGTTGCGGTTTACTACCCTGTGGGCCGGAATGAGCGCCGGATGATTTTTAGTGGCATGTAAAATCCAACCTACCATTCTTGAAGAACCCGGAGAACCTGCACAATTGGCTATTGCCCCATAGGTCGTAATCCTGCCATGGGGTATGCAGCTTGTGATGGTTAAAACCCTGCCGGTAAAGTTCATCTTGTTAAATCCTGTTATTTTTTTCAGGCTGTTCATCTGTCAGTAAGGGTATGCAAGAGGTTTTTGGTTATCAAGTAAGAAACGGATATAATGAATTTTTTTCCCTTCTTCGAGAAATTTTTTTTCATATCCTGTTATAATATGCAATTCTTCAGGAATTTGTTGTTCACTGTACAGATCATCTGTGTGATAAAGAACAGTTAACTGGTTATATCTGATCACATCATTTGTGAAACCTGCCATTTCGGCACTGTCGGTTTTCAGGTTTACCGGCCCTTTGGGACATAGAAAAAGCTTATATTTTTCAAGGAAAGAAGGTGAAGTCAACCTTTTTTTTGCCCTTCGTTCTTTCAACTGCGGATCGGGAAAAGTGAGCCAGATTTCATCCACTTCGCCAGTGGCAAAAAACGATGTTATGCATTCGATACGGGTGCGAAGAAAAGCCGCATTGCTTATTTTTTCTTCTTCAACAGTTTTGGCTCCTCTCCATAAACGTGCTCCTTTGATATCGACTCCAATAAAATTTTTTTCTTTAAAGAGTCTGCTCAGCCCGATGGTGTATTCTCCCCTGCCACATCCCAGCTCAAGGATAATGGGATTTTCATTGCCGAATATCTGTTTTTTCCAGTTGCCTTTCATCGGATGGTCGGTATGCAAAACCTCATTTAAATCAGGTTGAATCAGGTGCCTGAAAGTGAGATTCTCGGCAAATTTTTTAAGTTTGTTCTTCCCCACCTTTCAAGATTAATTTACGGGTTCGGTTTTTCAATGCTGATACCAATATCGTTGACTGCCGGAAGAATGATATGGCGGGTCGCCTGATCGAGCTGAACAGAATAATTTCCTTTGTGGGGGAAAATAACATTTTGTTTATAGGCAATTTTGTTCGACCATAAACCGCCAAAACCTTTGCCAAGCCATTTGCCATGATCATCGGCAAGGATACATTCAAGGGTATCGCGCACATAAAGGCTATCGGGGCCTTCAATGGTTATGAATAAGAACATGTTGCTGTTGGGATAATTACCCGAAATGCGGCAGTGAAAAAAAATATTCACAGGATTGATGGTGTCATCAATGGTGAAAACGATTTTTTTTAAGCTGTCACGGGGCCACTCCTGGTTCTTAAGGGTGATATTTTTTTCGAAAATGACTTTTTTATCGCAGGATGTTATTAACAATATCAGCAAGAGGATGATAATAAATCTATTCATGGTTTTCCGGCTTGTTCAGTTTAGGTTTCTGATTGTAATTTCCTTTGCTTTTTTTATTTTTTTTCGGCCGTTTATCAAAACGGGTAAGACTGTCGTTGTTTGTGTTAATGGTAAAGTCAAGGTCGGTGGGTTTTTTGTCGGGAAGAATAAGGTTTTCAATATCAATATTTTCAATCCCCTGCCGGTTTAACGAAATAATTTCATTCACTTTCTCTACGGGTATCGGAATAATAGTACTGGAAGATTCTTCCGATTGCTGGTACGAAAACCACATAATTCTTCTGAAGACATCTGTCTTTTGAAGATAAGCCCTTCCTTTCTTGGTAATCAACGGGCTGCTTATTTCGGGGAAATCTTTTCGGGCGTCGACATAAACGGGCAATTCATAATTGAGGCAGCATTTAAGTTTTCCGCATTGACCGGCCAGTTTTTGAGGATTGAGCGACAACTCCTGCAGACGGGCAGCATTGGTGGTTACCGAGCAAAAGTTTGATATCCACGTTGAACAGCAAAGCTGCCGGCCGCAGCTTCCAATGCCTCCAATACGTCCGGCTTCCTGGCGTGCCCCGATCTGGCGCATTTCAATACGGATTTTAAATTTTTCGGCAAGCACTTTGATCAGCTCCCTGAAATCGACCCTTTCATCGGCGATATAATAAAATATGGCTTTGGTTTTATCACCCTGATATTCAACATCACCGATTTTCATACTAAGTTTCAGCGAACTCGCCAGCGAACGCGACATCAACATGGTTTCATTTTCCATGCCTATCGCTTCAATCCATTTTTCGATATCGGTGGCTTTTGCCTTGCGGTATATTTTTTTAAATTCTGTGTCAGGTGGTATGCGGTATTTCATAAGTTGCTCACGCACCAGTTCGCCTGTAAGTGAAACAATACCAATATCATGCCCGGGCGATGCTTCAACAGCAACAATATCGCCAGGTGTAAGCCTCAGATGATTGACATTCCTGAAATATCCTTTGCGTGTATTTTTAAACCTGATTTCTGCAATTTCATATTGCTTTCCCGGTACGGTAATGTTTTTCAGCCAGTCATAAACATCAAGCTTTCCGCTGATTTTGGGTATATTTTGATCAGTAAGTTGACTATCGTCTTGTATCTGAATATTTTCTTCTAAATTATCCATCTTCGCGCATTATTTTTAAGGATGCAAATTTAATGAATTAAACGTTTACCAACACTTCATTTTTTCATTGCCTTGAAAGTAAGTCCGAGTTTATTCATCAAATCCAGGAAAACCAGCTTGCTGAAACCATTGCGTTCTATATGATAAATGGCTTTTTCAAACTCATAGTTGAGGTTTTCGATATTGGCAGAGGTAATATAAGGGGCAAACTTTTTGGTAAATTCCATCTCATCGGTGGTCAAAAAAGATATCTTTCCCAATTCCAGGTTATGGATCAGGCTTTCACGAAGCAGGCGCTGGCTGTATTGCAGAAAGTTTTTTTGTGTTTCACGGTTGGTTTTGGCTATTTCTTCAATAAAAGTAATCATGCCGTCTGCATCAAGTTTATACGATTCACGCATCATTCGGGTAAAACCGGCAAAATTAAACTGCATCTGTTCTGTTGACTGCATGGCTTCAAGTGCCCTGGTATAACTACCGTTTGCCTGTACAATAACATCGTGAAGTGCCAGCCGGTTGAGGTTGAATTTTTCAGTAAGCAATGCCGCCATGCTCTGATCATCGATTTTCGGAATTTTAATAATCTGGGTACGTGATAATACGGTTGGTAAAATATCGGTGGTCTGATCGGAAATAAGGATAAACAATGTTTTATCGGGAGGTTCTTCCAGAATTTTAAGCAATTTGTTGGCCGATTGTGTATTCATTTTCTCAGGCATCCAGATAATCATCATCTTATACTCCGATTCGTAGCTTTTCAGGCTGAGTTTTCTGATAATCGCTTCGGCTTCGTTTTTATAAATCATGGGTTGCTTATTGCCACCTGTAATAAAATCGAACCACTGACCGGGTTCAAAATATTGATTCTGAAGAATAAATTCGCGCCATTCCGGAAGGTAATCGTCGCACACTTCTTTTTTGGGTTTGTCACTCTGCACGATCGGAAAAACAAAATGTAAGTCGGGGTGTATCAGTTTCCGGTATTTATGGCACGAGGGGCAAATTCCACACGAATCATCCATGCCGGGGTCAGCGCAATTGATATACTGTCCAAATGCCAGCGCCAGCGGCAATCCGCCAAAACCATGTTCGCCCAGAAAAAGCAAAGCATGGCTTATCCTGTTTTCTTTGACAGTTTGAAGAAGTTTTGATTTAACTTTTTGTTGTCCAATAATTTGTGATAGTTGCATACCCATGTTAAAGCATTTTCAAACCTACAATTTTTTATTGGGAATTTATACCGGCAAAAGCGAAATATTTACCGGGGTTATTATGAACATCCAAAATGGTATAAAATTCTGTAAATGTCCACTGGTATTATCTTCAGATTTTAACACAGAAATAATATTATGAGTATAAAAAATTTCCGGAATAATTCTATCTTTCGGCCTGAAGTGGAAGCCATTTTCAACACCTGCCTGAGATGTAAAATTTTATTAACACCTGTTTTGCCATGACCCGCATAAAAGATGAAATGCGTGAGCGGATTATTGAAGCCGCAAGGAATACTTTCAGCCGTTTTGGATATAAAAAAGCCACCCTCGAAGATATTGCCAGGTTGATATTTAAGGGAAAAAGCTCTATTTATTATTATTTTTCTGATAAAGAAGAAATTTTTATGGCTGTGGTGCAGAAAGAGGCAGGTTTGCTTCGTCAGGAATTGCTTTTTGCGATGGAAAAAGAAAACAACCCGCTCGATAAGCTTAAAGCTTATTTCATCACCCGCATTAAAACTTTCAGCAAAATGGTTAACTATTATACGGCTGTAAAAGACGACCTGCTTCAACGAATGCCATTTATTGATACCCTTAGGGTTCAATACGACCATGATGAAATGAATATTGTCAGGTCAATTATCGAACAAGGAATAAAAGACGGTGTTTTTAAAAATGTAGATGTTGAAAGCTGCGCACGTGCAATTGTAATTGCCATGAAAGGATTTGAATATCCGTTAATGGTTCAATCTGAAAAAAGTTATGAATCTGATATTGAATATTTTATAAATTTATTATTTCATGGTATCTGCAGGTGATTTATGACTGCCAGCTTGCTGAAAAAAATAATCAATATTGCGTTTAAGTTTTAAAAATCCTGCACGTTCAACCGGTGTTCCCCTGAAATATTTTTTATAAGTAATCTTGTCAAGATTTTTCCACTGTGCTGCAGTTAATTCAGAAATTTTATCAATGCATGGAAATATTTGCTGGTTGGCCGGTTTTGCATTTTTATTCCATGGGCAGACCTGCTGGCATACATCACAACCAAAAATATATTGTTCAGTGTTAAAACCTTCAGGAAAGCTGCTCCTGTTTTCAATGGTCTGATAACTGATGCATTTGTTTGCATTAAGCACAAAGGGTTCTTCAAGTGCTTTGTTGGGACAGGCATTGAGACAAACTGAGCAATTTCCGCATTCAGGTATAAATGGTTCATCGGCCGGCAGTTCAATGTTGAGAAACAAAGTGCCAATAAAACACCATGACCCATAAACCGGGTTGATCAGGCAGGTGTTTTTTCCTATCCATCCCAGGCCAGCCTGCTGTGCCAGTATTTTTTCAAGAACAGGGGCAGAATCACAGAAAAATCTTCCTTCAACGCCAGGTATTTTTTTTATAATATGATTGAGTAGCAGGGACAACTTGTTTTTTATAATATAATGATAATCATTACCAAGCGCATATCGGGCCATTTTTGGGCTGCTGTGCAATGAAAAATTGTCAGAATAATAATTCAGCAGAAACACCCCAATGGTTTTGGTACCCGGAACAAGCTGAAGGGGGTCCTGGCGCAAAATTTTTCGCGAATCCATCCATTGCATTCCGGCGTGGTAGTTTTTGCTGAGCCAGTTATCAAAGTACTCAATATGGCGGGGGGGGATTACCGGCCTTGTAAAACCGCAGGCTGCAAATCCAAGCCTGATGGCTTCGTCGTTGATCATTTTTTTTATACCCGGGGCGGTCTCCATGGTTCAGAACAAAGTACCCTGCTGGCTTTTATGAATTTTACCCAGATGTTTGTATGCCCGTTGTGTTGCTTCTCTGCCTCTTGGGGTTCGCATTAAAAAGCCTTCTTTTATCAGGAAAGGTTCGTACACTTCTTCCACGGTTCCTGCATCTTCGCCAATGGCTATGGAGATGGTGTTGAGACCAACCGGACCGCCGTTAAATTTTTCGATAAGGGTAACAAGGATTTTATTATCCATGATATCAAGGCCAAATTTGTCGATATTGAGTGCTTCGAGGCCGTATGCGGCGATTTCTTTATCAATGGTACCATTTCCTTTTACCTGTGCAAAATCACGGATGCGCCTGAGCAATGCATTGGCAACACGTGGCGTGCCACGGCTTCGCATGGCAATTTCAATGGCGGCATCGTCATGAACAGGAACATCGAGAATAGTTGCCGAGCGTTTTATAATGCGGGTAATTTCTTCCACATCGTAGTATTCGAGGTGTGAGTTGATGCCAAATCTGGCACGCAAAGGGCTGGTAAGCAATCCGCTGCGGGTGGTTGCTCCAATCAGTGTAAACGGATTTAATGATATCTGTATTGATCTGGCGCTTGGCCCTTTATCAATCATGATATCGATTTTAAAATCTTCCATGGCCGAGTACAGGTACTCTTCCACTACCGGGTTAAGACGGTGTATTTCATCGATAAACAAAACATCGTGGCTTTCAAGATTGGTAAGTATTCCGGCAAGATCGCCAGGCTTTTCGAGCACCGGGCCACTTGAAACCTTAAAACCTACACGCAATTCGTTTGAAATAATATTGGCCAGGGTGGTTTTTCCAAGTCCCGGGGGGCCATGCAGTAAAACATGGTCAAGTGCTTCCCCTCTCATCAGCGCAGCCTGAACAAAAACTTTCAGGTTTTCAACCACTTTGGGCTGTCCGCTAAAATCGGAAAAGGTCAAAGGCCTGAGTTTTAATTCAAATTCTTTGTCTTTGGCGGTTAATTCAGGTGCGCGTATATTAAAACTGTCATCCATCAGGGTTGTCCTTTCGTAAGGGTATCGGCTTTCATATTTTCAAGCTGATTAAGTTTATTGAAAACTTTATCATATATCTGGTCAAGCTTTGCCGGTTTTTCAGCATAATAGGCAAGGGAATTTCTGTAATCTTCAGGGCTAATTCCATATTTATCAAAAACAGCCTGATACAATGATTCCTTAACGGCTTTTTCAGTGTGTTTCCGGGTTTGCATGACATGAATTACCGCATCGGTAAAATGGATATCGGCAAGCAGGTTGGCCATGGTATCTTCCGGAATAATTTTTTCGTTCCTGCCCGGGGAACAAGCAATAGCCAGAAAACAAAATATAAGGATAAAATTTTTAAACATCGGGAAATTATTTCACGGCAAATTTACTATTTTTTCGGCTTAAGCTTCAAACTGCGCCTTGTTTTTTACCCATCGGGCAAGTTCAGCAGGCAAGCCATGCCATGTATCCTGAAACCCCGATAGATATTTCAGATAAGTTTCATACAAATCAAGATGATTTTTTTCTTTCAGATAATCAGGGTGGGTAAGTGTCAGAATCATCCCGTTATTGTCAGTAAGCCATTTTGTTTTTTCAATCCAGATATCGATGTTTTTCTTTTTCAGGGTGTAAAACAAAACATGATCCTGAGGGACTGTATATGGCAGTTCAACGAATTTCCCGGCAATAAATGGCCATATTGAACCAGTACCTCCCGGAAAAGGTTGGTACGGGTCGTAATCGAAACACGAAGCATCATAATCAATATCGAGTTGCTGAAGCCATTTCAGATTGCGGTGAACCAGCGGCGAACGGAAGCCTTTTGCACCAAACTTTTTTATTTCCAGGTTAATCAGTTTAGCCCTGTGGCTGAAAACAGCCGGCGAATAATAGAGCCTGCCATCGTGATGATAACCGTGGATGCCAATCTCATTTCCGTTTTCGGTAATATATTTTAAAATATCATTGTGCAACCGGTATTTAGCCGGCACGATATTCCACGAACCCCTGAATCCGTATTTTTTTTCCAGGTCAATGACTTTTGGAATATAATCAAATCCGGCTTGTGTTTCTACATCGTGGGTTAAAACAATGGCTGATTTTTTTGCTTCGGGGTAAAGGTTTTTGACAAACAGAGACCATACTACAGGGTTGCTTTTCAATTCTTCAACCAGATCAGTAAAAATAAAATTGCTGTTACACTGAATATTTTTTGTGTATTGATTTTGCAGCCAGTGTTTTAAATATCCCGGAAGAAGAGGGCGTACCACCCGGTAATACAATTTGTTGAAAAGTGAAAAGCGGAGTTCAAAATCATTTTCAGTAAGGTAATCCTCTGTTTTTTTGTTTGTCGGGATGCCCGGAAGGTAAACTTTTATATTTTCTGTCACTGGTAATGCAATTTTTTTTTTCAAAACTGATTTATGCTAACAAGGTTTGTAAATATACATCAACAATTTAAATTACAGCAATGTTCATGGTAAAAATGGCTTTTTCAGGGTTGAGATTTTACAGAATTTTAAAGCCAGTGTCTGGTTATTAATCTCTCAATGCTAATTCCTGTGAGGCATTTGGCAGTGAGCAAAATAAATCCTTGCCGGTCATTGAAATTGACCCTAAAAATCATTAACTTTGCAAACGTTTTCGAAAAACCCTTTTGCATCACAACACAGGTAGAATCTTTTATTTGAAGTAATTTTCTTTATGAAGAAACAAAAGTATTTATCGGTTTACTTATTGGTTTGGGTTCTTATAACATTTGTTTCCGGTTGTTTTGCCCAACCCAGTACAACACAATATACTTTTTCATCAGGTTCTGAAGGCATGCTGACCGATATGAGCAGCGGTACGGTTACACTGATTCCTGCCAATACCGATGGGTTGAATAATGGCACAGCTTCAAGTTACTACGACCTGGGTTTTACTTTTTATTTTATGGGATTACCATACCAGCAGTTTACGGTTACCGAAGATGGCGTAATCAGGCTGGGTACTTCGCTTGCAGCGATTAACCGTGTACCTGAGCTGAATGTTGATGAACCACGTCTGGTGGCTTTTGGAACCGATATGCGCACCGGCAATAACGGCAAAGTGCATTTCAGAATGATTGGATCGGAGCCAAATCGTGTACTGGTGGTCGAATGGCTCAATATGTGCATTTCATACCCTGCCACTACTGATTTTATCGACGGGAATTCAACTTTCCAGATCAGACTTTATGAAACAACCGGGGTTATTGAGTATGTTTACGGGTATATGAAAATCGACAATGCTCCTGATGTGGGAGGCGCTCCCAATAATTTCGGAGCAATCGGTTTTTGCAATGGTACCGCTTCAAACATTTATAAAACAGTCAATTTTATCAGCAGCGATGTAGGCCGGAATAATTCGGGTTATACAAACAGAATCAGGGATTTTTACAATGCATCGGGTTTGGTCGAAATTTCAGGGCTTTCATCTACTTCGGAAGACAACCGTCGTATTTATACTTTTACCCCAAGGACAGCACCTGTTGCTCCTTCAAATCTGACTTTTACAGGGATTACTACATCGGCTGTCACGCTCAACTGGATTGATAATGCCGGCTCAGAAACCAATTACCTGGTTTATTTATCGAACGATGGTGGTGTGAATTATACCCTGGTACAGACACTTGCTGCCAATTCAACCAATACTACGGTATCAGATCTTGTTACCGGATCGACTTATACATTTAAAATACTGGCGGTGAATGAAGGAGCAGCCAGCACTCCTCTCACCGGCAGCCAGGCAACATTGACCGCAGGTGTTAAATATTCGAATGTTGCTTCCGGAATGTGGAACAGTGCTGATTCATGGTCACCTGCCGGAGTGCCGGCCAGCACCGACGATGTTTTTATCCGCGACGGGCATACGATTTATATTGATGTAAATGCTGCCTGCCATCATCTGACTGTTGGTGAGGGCAGCAGCGGTAATTTGCTGTTTAATTCACCTTCAGGGCCATATACTTTAACCGTTGAAGGAAATGTGACGATTAACGCCGGTGCAAATTTTTCAGTATATACCAATGGAAGTCCTGCCGGTGCATATACACTGGTTGTTGGCAACAGGGCATACTCAAAGGGCGATCTGAAAGTTGACGGAACACTTGATTTTAATAACGGGAATTATCTTGCCAATGTGGAATTGAAGGGATATTTTAATGGTACGGTCAGTGGTTCGGGAGCAACCTGTAATTTTAACGGGATTACTGTCAATAAAGGATCGGGGATATCATCTGTTGTTGAATTTACAAGGGTTTTTACAATGGCCAGCCCGGCAGCTAATACCAATCTTATTACTTTGACAAATGGCACGTTGAAAATTTCTTCTGCAGTTACCATCAACCCGTTCCGCGGAACAGTATCAGCGGTTGCTTCAACAGGCAGGCTGTGGCTTAATAATGCATCAGCAATATTTAGAAGCTATGGTGCAGGAACCGCTTCTCATACCGGAAATGCCACCATCGACGGCATTCTCCAAATTTCGGCAGGTACTTTTGAGTTTGGCAGTGGTAATAATACATTAACCCTGAATGCAAGCGGAACCATACAACTTGAAAGTTCTGATGCAAACCTGATGATTTATGGAAATGCTTTTTTCAGCGACGGGTCAAAATTATTCATGACAGCCGGTAATCTGAAGTTCGATCCACAGGCAGCCAATAACCTATCCTCCGGCCATGTATGCCAGTTTGACGATTTAGCCATTGCAACCTGTACAGGAGGTACCATTTTATTTACCGACCCCAAAAATTATGACAACAGCCAGGGCGATTTTTATATTCCACCGGCAGGCGAAATAAGCAAAAACTTTCTGGGTTGTACCATTCAGTTTGGTGACGGAGCAAGCACTTCAGCAGGAAATGCAACAGCCGGTTTTACCTTAATGTTTCCAACACAGTATATCTTATCATTGGGAAATATTTCGGTGAATAATCCGGGTGGCAGCAACAGGTTTGTACGGATTGTAAAATCAGACGGGCATGCCAACAACATGATTATTACCGGTGTTAATATAGCTGCCGGGGAATTCCGGCTTAACGGGCTGGGGGTTGAACTTTCACAAAACCTGACAAATAATGGCACCATTAATGCATCAACATCGGGCAGTACCATTATTTTTAAAGGAACCACTTCGCAAAGCTATTCCGGATCGGGAAGTATTTCTGCTACCAATAACCTGCGGATAAATATGAACAACACTGCCGGACTGGTTCTCAATGCGCCGCTGGCCATCAGGTACCTTGATCTGACAAGAGGGAAAATAACCACCACCTCAACCAATATACTGACCATCAATGCTGATGGAACGTCTGCCAACGGAAGTTCAGCCAGTTTTATCAAAGGTCCTTTGAAAAGGATATTGCCGGCATCACTTACCGGTACAACTACTTATAATTTCCCAATCGGTAAAAGTAATACCAGCATGTTTGAGCTGGTAAATGTTACCACCACTGCCGGTGGAACAGTTGAGGTAATTGCCGAAGTTTTCGACCAGAACAGTGGTGGTTCCTACTCTCATGCCGATTATTATTTAAGCACTTCAAAATACTGGTATGTTTATATCAGTGCCGGGGGCAGTAACTATACCAGTTCTTATATCCGGATCAACGAACCATCGTCCACTACGGGAATGTTTCTTGCCAGAAGCGACACCAAATCAGGACTTTATACCGATATCAGCGTTTCAGGCGGTGCTTCGGGCAACTCCATCATTTCTCAGAATGCCATTTCATGCAGCCCGGCCGATAATATCGGGTATTTTGCTACTTCGTCCAATTTTATGGCCGGTGAATACCTGGTAGGTGCAGGTCAGACCTATACCACCCTTACCGGTGCTGCCAACAGTCTGTTTGCTGCCATCAACAGCAGAGGTCTGAAAGGCAATGTAACGGCAAAAATCACTTCTAATCTTACCGAAACAGGAGCTACAGCACTTAATCAGTGGAACGAAACCGATGGCATTGGCTGGAAAGTTACCATACAACCCGATGCAACAACCACCCGTATTATTTCGGGGACTGTTACTACCAATCCTATGATTAATATCAATGGAGCAGACAGTGTTATTTTTGACGGTGGCTCAGGTAAATACCTGGTTTTCAGAAATACGACAACTACCGCCGGATCGACAGGCCCGGTTTTCCTGATCGATAATAATGCAGAAGGCGTGAAAATATTGAATTCAGTGATTGAAAGCAATCAGAATTCTACTTCCAGCGGAGCCATTGTCCTGGGAACAACAGGCACAAATCAGAAAATTACCATTTCAAACAATAATATTACGGCCTCAACGGGCGGAACCATTGGAATTCCTTATTACCTGCTTTATTCATATAGTACAGGGAATAAAAAAATTACTGTTTCCGGGAACAGTATTTATAACTTCAGCCGCACTGGGATATATTTCAGGTATATTGGCGATTCATCGTCGGTGGTATCCAATCATTTTTTCGATAACCAGTCGCCTGCACCAACAGGTTCACAAACTGCCATCATCATTATCGATGGTAATGCCCTGACGGTTTCAGGTAATTTTATCGGCGGCAGGACCACCAGTTGTGGCGGAGGCAACTGGCAAAATGCTTCAGGAACTTCAATCAGGGGCATATACATCTATTCAGGAACGACAAATCCATCCCGTATAGATAATAATACCATTCAGCATTTCGATGTTCAGGGAACATCAGGCACTGCTTTCTACGGAATTCTGGTTGCCGGCGGAAATAATCTGGTAGGTACAACTTCGGGCAATATCATTTCGGATATAACTTCAGGAGCTACCGATATTTCGGGAATCAGACACGAAGGTTCATCTTATTTTACCTGCCGCAATAACCAGATTCATGATTTTTCCGCTACCTCAACAGGCAATGCACAGCTCAGGGGAATTCATCATACCGGAACAGGGATGGCCATCATTTCTGACAATCTGATTTATAATTTTACTGCTTCGTCGGTACAAACCGATGTGCTGAATCAAACCATCTCCGGAATAAATGCCTATGGTGCAAGTACTTCAGGCGTTACTATCAATGGCAATACCATTTATAATCTGTCTGCCACCAATACGGGCACTGTTCAGACCAATGTCAGCGGTATTGTTGTTACAGCAGCTACATCGCCACAGATATCAAAAAATAAAATTTATAACCTGACCAATTTATCAACAAGGAACAATACCGGCACCCCTGCAACTGCCTCGGGAATCACTGCCGGAGCTGTAGTTGCCGGTATTGATGTGGCCAACAATGTCATTTCGCTGGGCAACGGAACAACTACCAACACTCAGTTTGCCGGAATCTGGCTCAATACAAATCCTTCGGCATCGGTGAGTACCAATATTTTTTATAATACCGTTGTTATTTCCGGAACTGTATCTTCAGGGGCTATTTCATCTTTTGGCCTTATCAGGGGACAATTTGGAGGCACAACACCGGAAAATTTTGTCATGAATTATAAAAACAATGCTTTTATCAATTTCAGGAGCGGTGGCACAGGGGGGCATTATGCCATCAGCAACCAGGGAGCATCAACCGGATGGGGTAATACATCGAATTACAACCTGTTGGTATCCAATTCATCATCTCAGATTGGTTACTTTGGAGGTTTTGCCCGTACTTTTACCCAATGGAAAAGCGTAACAGGCTGTGATGCAAGAAGTTTGTCAGCTGTTTATACAGCTGCCTCTACCACAGCAAGCCAGCTCAATGCCGGGAACCTGTTTACCAATATTGCCGGCGGCGATTTGTCGGTAAAGTCAGCCAATACAGAATGCTGGTTTCTGAACGGACAGGGAACCCAACTGACTATTGCCACTGATTATGCCGGAAATGTACGCTATACAGCAATTACCAGCGGGGCAACCGATATCGGAGCCTATGAGTTTACCCCTTCGGTCGATCCTGTTTCGGCCGACCAGACCGGTTCCATCGCTGATGGAAATACCACTACCTATACCTTTGCAGGCAAAACCTATGCTGCTATTACCTGGCACGGAAGTGATTTCCCAACCGTTGACCTGAAAGGTTTTATTGGTAAAAATCCTGCCGATGATGCACTTGGTACATTAGCCGGAACAAGGTTTGGAAATGGTTTCTGGCGGATTACAGCCACTGGTGGCGACATCGCGAATTATACCTACGACCTGACCCTTTATTACGATGAAAGTATGATGCAGACCATTGATGATGAATCGGCGATGAATATTGCAAAAAACCCGTATATCTATCCTTTACCCACCTCAACGCCTGAGAATGCATGGAGGTCATATCCATGTACCCGTGATATCAGCGCCAATACCGTAACGGCAAGTTCTGTAATTGGTTTCAGCGATTTTACCCTTGAACAGGGAGAATCTCCACTACCGGTTGAACTGCTTTATTTTACACCATATCCGCATCAGGGAAAAGTGATAATACACTGGGCTACAGCCAGTGAATCGGAAAACAGCGGGTTTATGGTTGAAAAAAGCACCGACTGTAAAAACTGGATCAGGGTTGATTTTGTTGAAGGGGCCGGAAATTCACAAGTCAGAACGGATTACTCCATCACCGACCAAAATCCTTTTTATGGTTTATCCTATTACCGTTTGCAACAGTTTGACTTTAACGGCATATATCAGTTTCTGGCCGTTAAACCGGTAAATATAATTACCAGTACAGAGGCTTTTAAAATGTATTATTCATTAACTAATGATGCCCTGGTTATTGTCAATTATACCAATAACCGGTTGCTGGCCGACATGGAAATGAACGATGTAAACGGCAAAGTTGTGAAACACTTATGCTTTGAAGTTGAACCGGGGAATAACCAGTATCAGTGCTTTTTGCAATGCAGCGGCGTATATTTTATCACAGTGAGGCTGGGGGGCGGAATATACCACCTGAAAGTGGTGAAATAGCCATCTCAGGTTCCGAATCGTTTGTAAAAAAGCTCCCCTGTAAAGCGGCAGACCCATAAAGGCGAGTTTTTCAGGATGGGTTTTACAACATAATGGTTTGTTTTTTCCATAAAATTTTTTGCAGGTGGCCGGGGAAAATAAGAAAATGACAGTTCGCTTTCTGTGCAGCCAAAACCGGCTTTAAAATCACGCAGGCCTGGTGTTGAGAACGATGTTTTGCCAAAATCAAATACCTTGAAACCTTTTTCTTTTGCAAACAGCATGGCTTTCCACAGCATAAAATGGTTGGGCGACAGGTGATGGTAAGCAGGGTCAGATGCTCCGTATTTATAGGTCATAGTCTGGTTGAAACCGCAGAAAATGGCTGCTGCAATCATTGTATCGTCTTTTTTTACCAGACCGGTAAAACCAAGCCCGGGCTCAATAATCAGGTTATTGAAATGGGTAAAGTAGTTGCGGGGTTGCACCGGAACACCCAGCCTGCGCCTGTTTTGAAGATGCAGCCGGTAAAAATACTGCATGGCTTCCTGGTCGGTTCTGGTTTCGAAAGTGAGGTTATTTTTGATGGCTTTTTGTATGGGTTGCTGCACCCGGGTGGTTTTTAGACTTCTAAAAAGCTCATTTTCTGTCGCTTCAATATTTTTTATATGAAGCCAGTGCTCAGTAACACTTGCGAAAGGTATTTCACCAGGCGCACGCCACCTGATTTCGGCCGTAACGGAATTTATTCCGAAAAAATCATGAAGCTCGCTCCATAGCAATGTTTTTTGTTCATCGCTGTTAAAAAGCGGGTTACAGTAATCGGAAAAAGGCAGCGAAATCCATTTTTTACCTTTAATAACAGCATAGGGTATTCCGGCAGTAATGTTGTCATTTTCTGTTAAAACTGCTGCTTTCGTTTCAAATCCATATTGTTTTTCAAGCAAAACCAGCCATGCCGGGTGATGAAAAATGCACGAACCGGAATTCCCCGATATAAAGGAAAGCCAGCGGGAATCAGTTAAAGGATTGATGATCGTTATCAAAATACTGAATACATTTATTATCAGGGCAAATATAGCTGATTTTAAAAAAAGTCTGATTATATCTTTTATTAGGGCAATATATTAGAAGTTATATGTCTTTTATGTATAATCATTATTTGTAAAATAGATAATCAATTAAGTCCTTTATTTATTAATGGGTTAAAATATGAATGGATATTTTAACTTTTCACAATAGTTATTATTGATATGCTTCAAAAAGGTTTTTTTCCTGAATTTCCCAGGCCAGATTCTGGTTAAAATGATCAAGGGTTTTTTGCCTTAACATTTCATAAATATTTGAATCACGGTATATTTTAATTAACTCATCTGCCATCATTGTAAAATCATCTGTATGGATTCCAATACCATTTGTTGAATAAATTTGTTCTTTTAATCTGAGCGAACAAACCGGAACGCCACAACACATATAATCCATAATTTTCATGGCAGTATGAAGATGGTTTTTAGGCATATATCCCCAGGTAACCAGTCCGAAATCAAAATTTCTGATAAATTTAAAAGCTTCAGGAAGTGGAATAAAACCATAAAATTTAAAATATTCTGTCAAACCTCTGGTAACCAGAATTTGCTGCAAAACTTTTATTCCGGTTCCTCTCCCAATTATTTGTAACTCGAAGGAAATATTTTTTTTTAACAGAGAATCAGCAAGTGTAACCAGATTTTCCAGTCCTGAAGCTTCATCGTCAGATAATACCCCAAAGTAACCGATGATCATTTTTTCAGATGCGGTTTTATTAATTTCATTCAAATTATTGTAAATAACCCGATTACTGTTCCTGACTACAAAAACCGGTTTGTTGGTTTTCTCCAGTGCATAATTTTTAATAGAATGATTGGTGGCAATGATTCTATGGCTGCTTTTAACGCTTAATTTTTCAAAGAAAACCAGGAAAGCCTGAAAAATTTTTCCTGTTAATGTCCGGCTGATTGATTTTCCTTTAAATGTCTCGACCGAAAGGTCATGCATGTCAAAAATGATTTTTATCCCTGAAATCCGGAGCCAGCATATTATTGGGATGATAAAATCAGGCGGGTTGGCAACATGAATTACACGAATTCTTTTAATAAGGGAAATAAAAGGAACATAAAATGCTATCCAAAAAGCTGCAATTAAATATTCAATAAAAATAAAATGTATTTGCCGGGCTTCAATATGCGGAAACCGGTAGCAGGTTGATCCGGAATACTTTTCAATCCATTGCTGATTTTTTCCGCGAGGGGCAATAACATAGCAATTAAAACATTGCGAAAGAGAAACCACTTCGTTCAAAACCCTGATATCCTGAGGGAAATAATCGTTTTCAACAATAAACAGAATATTTTTCTTTCTATCAGCCATCAATCAGGAATTTTTTGTTCCACAACTCAATGCTCAGCAGCAGGAAAAGGAAACGGGTATGATTTTCCCTGCCTGTTTCATGCTGGCAATAAATGCGCTCAATCATATTGTGGTCCAGGTAATTGTGTGTTACTGATGAGGCATTGCCGGTGAGTTCCATAAAAAGCGGTTTTAGTTTTGTTTTCAGCCATAAGTCCATCGGTATGTCAAACCCTATTTTCTTATGGTATATTTTTTCTTTGGGCAACCATTTTTCAACCGCTTTTTTATGCATGTATTTTCTGTTTAATCCTTTCAGCTTCAAAGTTCCCGGAATGGTTTCGATAAATTCTGCCAACGGCACATCAAGGAAGGGTACCCTTGCCTCGACCGATGAAGCCATGGCCATTTTGTCTTCGCACAGCAACAGGTTGTCGGACAAAGATGTACGGGCATCAATATACAGCATTTTCTCCAGCTCAGTCAGATGCCCGGTACGTTGATAGTAAGCCGAAAAATAATCGTCTTTCTTTTCAGTTAATGCATGGATGAACCCGGGATTGTAAAGTTGATGTTTCATGGTTCCGGGCAGGATGGAATAAATATGCCGGAGCCTTTCTTTTTCGTCTTTTATCCCCAGCGACAATACACTTCTTTTCAGCTGTTCCCTGCCTTTGAGCTGCAAAGCCAGCGGTTTCACAACACTGTTGCGGATCATAGCCGGCACCATTCTGTAATATCTGCCGTAGGCCGCACCCAGGTAGCGGTCGTATCCGGCCATGGTTTCGTCAATTCCCTGTCCGTTGAGCAATACTTTTACCTGTTTCCCGGCTTCGCGTGCCACAAAATAATAGGCAGCTGCCGATTCGTTACCCATGGGTTCCTCGAGATGCCAGATATATTTTTCAAAAAAATCAATATAATCGTTGGTTTTGATCAGGTATGGGTAAAAACCGGCTCCAAACATTTTTGCTGTCTCCCGGGCTTTTTCAATTTCATTGTATTGTTCACCGTCTTCAAATCCTACGGTAAATGCTTTTACGGGTGCACCCGAAAACTGTGACATCAGGGCCATCAGCACGCCCGAATCAACACCTCCGCTGAGCGACAGGCCAACCGGTGCATCGCTTATCATTTGTCGTTGTATGGCTTCTTCATATAGCAACCTGAGCCTGGCAACGGTATCGTTTTCGGTTCTTTTGTAGTCTATCTGTGGGGTGTAGTCCCAGTAACATTCAATCGTCATATCAACATTCTGCTTTACAAGCATACCGGAGGCAGGCGGAAGTTTAAAAATGCCATTAAACAAGGTGTCGGGCGATGGCACATGACGGAAGGTAAGCAGGCTGTCGAGCGCCTGCAGGTTTAACGATGCACTGAAACCGGGTGCCTGCAGCAACGATTTTATTTCGGATGCAAAAGCAAGACAGTTGTTGTGTACCGAATAATATAACGGTTTTACACCAAAATGGTCGCGGGCAATAAAAAGTTCTTTTTCAAAGGTGTCGTATATGGCAAATGCAAAAATGCCGTTAAGGTATTTAGGAGTGTTGGTTTTATATTTGCTGTAGAGGTACAGAATCACTTCGGTGTCGGACTGGCTGCGGAAAACCATTCCTTCTTTGATGAGGTTTTTGCGGAGCTCGGGGAAATTGTAGATTTCACCGTTGAATACAATCACAAAGCGGTTATCGGCAGTCCACATCGGCTGATGCCCGGCCGGCGACAGGTCTATAATGGAAAGCCGCCGCTGTCCCAGTGCTATATGATTGTTATGCCAGGTTCCTTCATCATCGGGCCCGCGGTGAGCCATGATGGCGGTCATTTTTTTTATGATTTCGCCGGTATCCTGCCCGTTATAGTTCAATATTCCGCAAATGCCGCACATGTTTATTCTTTTGTAACAAACCAAGGTTAGCAAAGTTAATTTATTTTATCAGATCGTTTTAATGCAATGGCGGAAATGCAAATTATGCCAGCTAAGCAGAAATCAGATCATTTTTTTTGATAAGATATAAATACCACTGGTCGTCAGATCAGTTTCAGATAAGTTTTTGAATTTATCGGATATGTCTTTTATTTTCAGGTTATTTTTCAGTTTTACAGGAAGAGCAACTGCAATCTCAAATCCGAACTTTAAATGTAGTTCAATATGTTTTGATTGTGGCTGCCTGTTGATGAGAAAAGGTTTACCACCTTTTACAATATTCCATTCAAAATCGCTGAATAACCAATGCCCATTCCAGCTTTTTGTTATACCATGCGATTTAAAATCAATAGTATGTGACATGAATCCCAATGGCTTAAGCCATTTTTTCATTGCCAGATAGGTATCTTCCAGATTTTCAACGTGTTCAAGAACCGCCTGGGAATAAATAAAATCTATACTTTCATTTTGAATAATACCGGCATTGTTCCAGGGTATGTAAACTTTTATGAACGAGTTCTGTGGATTATAAAGGTCAGAGATTTCCTTTCTAATGGCATTAAGCCGGTTTTCCAATAAAGATTCATGTAAGATTTTATCGGAAATTATCCCGGATGGGAAATGATAGTTTTCTATTTTGGGTTTTACATTTGGGTATTCCGTTTCGTCAGGAATGTCTGCCTTATTTCTGAAGAGTTCAACCAGTTCGTTAAAAATTCTGAGGTTGTTTTTGTTTGAGCCGTATTTAACAACATCTAAAGCATGAATACACTGACAACCTGATAATAGCGCAGCCAAACCGATTCCGAATGAATCACCGGGACCGAGTTCGGCACAATTTTCTGGAATTTCATTTTTAAAATGGCTCAGGTATATTAAATGCCTCATCCATACCGAATAACAATACCTGCTTTCAATGGTACCCCCTGTGCGGTTTGGTATTACTTTTTTTATTCCGGGAAGATGTGTAACAGTGCCACGTAATAGCGGAATTATTTTTTCATTGTTCATTGTTGTCAAACCGTTTATTCATAAAATAAGGCCATAATGTGTGTCGGCATTAAAAATTCATTGAATGTTATTTATCAGATTGTCATACGTATTTTCAAGCTGAATGATTTTCCTTTTATGGTTCAGGTTTTGCATTACAAATTCCTGTCCTGCTTTGCCATATTTTTCGCGTAAATCTTTGCTGGCTATCAGGTTTGACAAAGCATTTTTCAAGCCGTGATAATCATACTCTTTTACCAGTTCACCTGATTTTCCGGGTTCAATAATAAAAGGTATACCTGCATGAAAAGTAGAAACAACCGGCAGACCTGCAGCCATGGCTTCAACGATGGTACCGGGAATTCCTTCCTTATCTCCGTTAGGAGCCGTAACACTCGGATGAACAAATATATCGGCGTTTTTCAGTTCATCCATCATAGACTGTGAACCATACCTTACAACGCCGGGGAAAATTACAACATCTTGTAAATGAAGTTTTTTTACCAGATTTTTAAGATGGTTTTCCAATTCTCCTCCACCAACAATTCTGAGTTCAAAATGGCAGCTATTTTCATTTTTTAACAATTGGATGGCTTTTAACAGGAATTCATGTCCTTTTTGAGGGACCAGGCTGGCAATGATCAGTATGTTGATTTTGTTTTGCGTGTTGTACTGTCGCTGCATAAAAAATTTTTCGGTTTCAATACCGTAATAATGCACTTTGATTTTTCCGGCCGGGCAACCTGCTTTTTCAAGGTCGGTCTGCATGTCGGGACTCATAGCCAATGAGAGGTTAACATGTTTGAAAACCCTGTTTTGAAGGTACTTTGCGCCATATCCGGATAACATCTTCGGGAATGATGATGTATCGTAACCATAATATGAAACTACTGCCGGAACAGGTAAATGTTTGGTAAACGGGTAAAAAACACCGCAATCAGAACCGAAATGAAAATGACAAAGTCGGATATCGTTTTTATTAATAAAGTCACTCAGCATTTTCACCTGCCTGTTTGATATTATTTTAAAAAGCTTATAAAAGATTTTTTCTTTTAAGGTTTCATTTTCAGATAAATTGAGCAAATTTTCATTTTTGAGCTGCAATTCAGGAAAGCGGCCATCGTCAGTTGAAAGATCATTGATGCGGAATGCGGCCAATGCTTCGTATTCGATATGATTTTCGTATTGAATTTTAATAAACGTCGCTTTCAGTTCGGTAGCCCTGCGGGTAATATGTAAAACCCTCTTTTTCATTCCATTTATTTTTTAGCAATCATATTAAAATATTGATATACTGACAGTATGTGCGCATATTTTAAAAATATCTGCCGGTGCTGTTTGTTTTCAAAAAGGCTTTTTATCCCGGTGCCCCAGGTTTTTTTGGGTTCATAATTTTTTAATACATTGGTTATGAATGGAATGCTCCAAACCTCGCTGTTAAAGGTTTCATTCCCTTTTTGTTTATAGTATTGTTTCATTTTCAGAACACCTCTATAAATATTGATATAATTTGCAGGGAAAGGCTGCAGCAGGGTGTCGGGGGTGTAGCCACGGTCGAGTGTTATTTTTCCTAGTTCAGGGTTATAACGTTTAAATATGTGTGCATACAGCAACTGCCCTTTGCGTCGTTTTATTTTGCTGTTGCCCAGAAAACCATTGTACATACCTGCATATGGAGTTTTGTGAATCAGTTCAACAAAATCGATATCAAAATACGGAAAACGGGTGGTAACATAAACCCGTTCAATCTGAATTTCCTGCATAAAATATTTTCTCAGCCCTTCGTTGATAATAAAAAGGAAAAACCGCATAACAGGGTCAATGTCTTTATATTTGTCGAAATAGTTTTTTTTCAGTTTTTCAAGAATGGCGGGTTCAGCCTGGTCTAAAATATCGTCATCAATCAGTTGGAATGATTTAATTTTTCTGATGGTATTTTTCAAGGCTGATTCAGGATTGCCCGAAAGAAAAATATCAATGGTATCGTCGTTATAAAAAATACCCATGCTGAAAATGGGCCGCAGAATTTCTGAGCCAAACAGGCCTGTGAGAATGGTATCGGCAAAGGAATTAAGTTGCTGGTAGGCATAAGGATAATTGGCCCGCATTAATGGTGCCATACCGTTTGAAAAATATATGGCTTTACCCGCAAGAGTGCCATATTGTTGTTCAAAAGTCTGGTCAAGGTAAACAGGTTTATATGGTATGCCGAGCTTTTTACTGATTTGCTGAGGGATTTCAATCTGCAGGCTGCCGGGCATGCCGTAAGAGTAACAAAGAAAATCACCTGCTGGTTTACGCAGCATAGCCAGGTTGGTTCGTCCGTCAAATCCGCCTGTGAGCGAAACCAGTAATTTTTCGGTATCGGAAGTGTACAGGGCAACATTTTCAAATAACTGCTCAGCCAGCAGGTCGAGCGATTGGCGGCGGGGAAGCAGTTCCTGCGAAATTAGTTCAGATACGTCCCAGTATGGTTGAATCTGTGTTTGCCCCTTGCTAAAAGTATAGTGGCTGGCCGGAAGGGTTTGTTTTATTCCTGAAATAAAATGAGAGTCTGACAGGGGATAATCAAAAATAGCCTGTTCGGCAAGGGCAGTCATATTGGGTTTTATATCACAAATGCCCAATTCAGCAAACAAAGCTGTATTAGAGGTGATAACCACTCTTTCTGCCGGATGAAAATAATAGAGTGGTAATACATTCAACTGGTCGGTAAACATTTGAATGCTGCTATCGTGATGATTGATGATGATGATGATAAATGAACCTTTTATCCATTTTATAAACCGGTGGTGATAATTCAGGTAAAGGTTTTCAATAAAATCGGCTCCGGCTGCATGTGGCTTAATTCCTGTCTGTAAGGCATATTTCTGATTGGTAAAAACCGAACCGAAAACCATAAAAGTTAAATTTCCGGAATGGTGCATTTTTTTTAATGTCGATTCCCGTTCGAGCCATGAAACAGATAATGACGGGGTTCTAAAACTTCCGGTTTTTCCTTTTATATCTTTATACCTTGATAACCGTGAAAAATCAATTTCACGGGGTTGTTCCGGCGTAAAGCAATAATCAATAAACAAATCAAACATACCTGAGCCAGTTGAGGATATTTATTTTAAGAGTAAATAAAAAACTCCCGGCTGCATACCATTTTTTCTTTCTATCGCCTTTGATAATTCCGGTGATGTATTTTGCCACTTTGAGTGTAATATAATGATAACCTTGAAGTTTTATTCCGTTACGCTTTATAAACGATTGCGGGTAAATGGTATGCATGGTAATACCCGATCTGAAGGTTTCGTCTCCGGTGTAGTTTGGTAATCCGGCAAGAGCAGCTTTGGTGGTGCAGTAAAGCCAGCCTTTTTCGTAATACTCAAATGCCGACGGAGAAGAAATATGAATGATTTTTCCGAATTTTTCAGTTTTCATAAAACGGATAAAATGGTTGGTTAAAACCATGGGTGCCAGCAGGTTTACATGAACGGCGTTTACAATTCTTGATGGCGGGTATAAGTCAAAATTGTCAAAATCTTTGATGGCTGCGTTGTTTATCAGTACATGGACACCACCGTAGATTTGCAAAATTAAATCAGCAAGTTTGTTAACCTGCTCAAAATCGGACAAATCGCACGGATAGTATTCAATTTTACCAGCAGATGTGCATTCAAGGCAAGAATGATAATCAGTGCCAATCAATTCATAATCAGGATTATTGCACAACTCTTTTGCAATTATCTGTCCCAATGTTCCATTGATACCTGTAATAAGAATTTTAACTTTTAAAGCTCCGTTTTTTATATTTTTAATAATAGCCACAAATGGGTGATTTCAAATATATTATTATTAATGAACCAATTTTTTTTCAAAAATAGCTAAAAACTTATAATGGCCGAACTAAAATCAAATATTATTATGCCGGGTTAAATGCTAATTAATACCGACAGAAAATGTAATTGATACAATTGATTTTTATTATCGGGATATTAATGGTTTTCACCTTTTTCTGCAGATAAAATAGGGCTCTCCGATTTTAAAGAATTTAAACACCGGATCTATCGAAAATTTATAAAATGCACTTTTTCGTTTAATGTAAGTCAGGCCATATAACTCTTCTAAAATATCAAAACCATTATTTTGTAATAAATTCCTCATACTTGATGATGTAAAATAGTTAAAATGCTGATTCTGTATAATATGTCCCGGATTCTTCCTTGTAATAAGGTCCCAGAAAAAATAGAATGATTTTGCACTTGGATAGGTTATAAGCAATATCCCTCCTTTTTTTAAATGATAATAATTATTTTCTATGAAATCTTTTGGGTGAACAATATGTTCAATAACGTGAGAATGATGTATAATATCAAATTCTTCATGATTAAATAATTCTTTTCTGTAGAGTGTATTTATAAATGTGATATTCGCAAAGAGGCTCTTTCCCAAATTTACTTCTGCCAATGATGGCTCAATACCAATCAATTTTGTCCCAGGAAATATTTCACCGGCAATATTTAAAAAAGATCCTATGGAACAACCAATGTCTAAAAATGAAACAGGGGATGCTACATATTTTTTCAACAAATTCAGTATGTATGATTTATACTCCTTCCTGAAACTGATACTATCGAGCAAGTCCTTTTTATAACTTTCGTTTAAAGTTTCGGCTGAATAATTAATTTCTTCATTGAATGACTCCAGTCTGATTCTGAAAATTAATTTGCAGATTTTGCATTTTACAAGTTTCTGGTGTCCATCGAAGAAAAAAGAAATTTTATTGAAATCTGAATTTTCGCAGGACGGGCAAATATATTTTTTCATTTTTTTATCTGTAATTTTTCGGTTAAAAATCAGAAACTTTAGTCCGAGTTTTTCCAATGGCGTTTTTTTTAATTTTTTTCAGTATAACTGGGAATATTTTAAAAAGTCTCAGCCCAAACCTGATTTCGTAAAATCCGGGCAAAGGGTCTTTATACCACCAATCGGAAAAAACTTTTTTCCCTTTCAGGCTTTTTATCCACTGGCCGTACGTGATGCTTTTTTCTTTCCGGTAAGTGTTGAACGAATCAAAATCCATGTAAATATTTACCCATTTGACATGGGTTTTAAAATATAACTGATTTTCTGGTGCATCTCCGAGTGAGCAGGAATAGTCTAATGCCGGGAAATTAATCCCGCAGCGGGTCGACAGGAAATTCTGCTGCCAGTACCTGGGGTTAATTTCAATCAGCTTAAGCTGTTGGTTGTTGGCATCGAGTTTGAATTCGGCCGAACCAATACCTTTATATCCGATATTCCTGAAAAGCCGGTCGCCGGTTTCAAATAGTTCTTTATAATCAATGCTTTGCACCAGGCTTCCCACGCCAAACCTGACGGGGTTCTGCCTGAGTTTTTGAAGGGTAAACCCCGCAACAAGGCTGCCCTGGCTATCGTAGTAACCGCAAAATTTAAAATGATTTGTATCGGGGCCGGGTATAATTTCCTGAATTACGGCTTCAACCCCACTGTTGCGTATTTGATCAAGAACAGGCAACAGGTCTGCCGCAGATTGGGCAATAAAGCCTTTCTGTGTGGCACTGATTTTTTTTCGCCAGGTAGTTACATCTTTTGCCTTGATGATTACCGGAAACCTGAGTTTACTTATTTCATTTTCGTCGTTAAAGTCTTGGTAAACAAGTACAGTTTCAGGTACATCAATGCCAGCCTGCCGGGCCAGTCTGAACTGATTGTATTTGTCAGATATCTGCTGCAGAAGACGGTCGTCAGGCAGGTTAAAATAAAAATATTGACTCAGTTTTTCGCGGTTTTCTGAAACAGATTTTAAAAAATCATCGGAAGTGATAAAAAGTACCGGTTTTGCTTTCATTTTTTTTGCTTTTTCTGCCAGAAAATCTATAAAATTTTCATTATCCAAAGCCGGGTGGGGGCAGCTAACTGCTTTTACAAACCTTGAATAAAAACCGATGTCTTTTTTATGGTCAAGCCCGAAAACTTTAATTCCTGTCATGCCCAAACTGCGCGCAACGCCCAGCCCTGTTTCAAACATTCCGAGAACAAATGCAGGATTTTCAGGCTTTTTCATGGTCAAGGTTTTTTCAGGCTTTTATTCAGAAAGGCAATATACTCACGATGGGTCATTTTTGCAATCCGGTTTGTGTTATGCTGGAGATGTTCAAGTATTTCAGGCAAAACCAGTCCGGTAAATCTTTTATCCATCGATGGGTGAAACCAGAAAACACACACACTATGGTTTTTTATGGCCCTGTCAATGATGGTTTTATAGCGGCAGGCCTGGTATTTTGCGGTCCATCCTTCGCGCCATGCCAGTTCCATAGTGCCCTTAAGCTGCCAAAGGCTGTTACCGTGTTTTTCGGGATAACCAAGTGTGTTGCCATAGTCGGTTCTGAAATTTGTAAATCCCAGTTTTTCAATCAATGGCAGATTACCAATAGTAAATCCCGGGTGGACAAAAGAGGTAAGTTCAACACCAAACGGCCGGGCAGCTTCTCGCGATGCTTTAATTTCATTTTCAAGCACTTCGGCAGGGCAAACATGGTCGGTACAATCAATATGCGAAAAAGTATGGCAGGCTATTTCGTGTTTAACCTGTGAACTGAGAATTTGTTTAATCAGGTCGGGGGCATACCATTCAGGATTTTGTTCCAGACTGGTGCAGGGGTCATGTTCAAACCAGTCGCTGCCTGTATATTTCCAGAACTGGTTTTCGAAAGGTTGCAGCTGTGGAATTTCAGGATGTGCTTTTCCGTTGGTGCTGCTGCACGACGACAAAAACAGGTGCCCCACGGTAGCCCATGTTACAGGGGTTTTATATTTTTCAAACAGCTTAAGCAGGCCGGGAATATTCTGTCGTTCACGACGTGCATTTTCAATAGCCATAACCATTGGATCGGCATATTTTTTCGAATACCGCCATGCCCATGCCAGCTCAAAATCGGCCGAAATGAGGCAAACCGACTGATATCCCGATGGGATGAAACGTTGCCATGCTGTCGGTTTTTCTATTACCGGGTTTCGGCCCAGGGCAAAGTTTATTTTGCTAAGGGTGTTTTGTACTGGCCTTGGTAGTTTCATAAATTTCAAGCAATTTTTTCATATTGTTTTCAAAACCAAATTTCTCTGACAGGATGTTGAAAGCTTCTTTTTTAATCTCTTCATGATGAACATTTCCCAAGAGAATAAGTTCAATTTTTTGTCTCAGGTCATCGGCATTGCCGGGCTGGTAAAGAAATCCGTTTTTCCCGTTTTCAATCATTTCGGGTATGGCCCCTGTACGTGCAGCAACGGCTATCAGCCCCGAAGCCATATATTCAAGCACCGAATTTGAAATGCCTTCAGAATATTTGCGGGTTGAACATAATACCCCAATTTTGCATTGGGCAAGGTATTGTTCAATATCGTGAGTCCGGCCGGTAAAAATTATTTTTGAAGCAACTGTAACCCCTTCTTCTGCAATTTTCTGCCGCCAGTAAGCTTCATATTTGCCGGTGCCAATCACAAAAACATGGTCAAGCAGACCATTCTTAACCAGCGGAACCACCGCTTTGAAAAATGTTGTATGGTCTTTATAATCCGTAAAATTTGAAACATTCACCAGGTTGTTCTCTTTTGTGTTTTCAGCAAGTGTGAAGCGGTTGATGTCAATCAGGTTATACACAATATTGCCTTTAACCCTGTAATAATTGAGTCCGGCCTGTGAGTTGGCAATCACGCCATTGGCCATTTTTAAAAAGAAACGTTTGTAATGGTATTCCCATCCTTTTTCAATTCCTGCATCCCTGACAGAACCTTCGATGTAAGGAATTCCGTGCCACCGGCAGGGCAAAAAGCAATATAGCGATGACAAAGGGTCCCAGGTATGTACCAGGTCGGGTTTAAAATCCCTGAAAATTTTCCAGATGGTAAAAAAAGGTTCCAAACGGGTGGGCCTTTTTTTCAGTTCGCGGTAAAACGGGCATAACTGTCTGACTTGTTCAGTATAATGTTGCTGGCCGTCAAAAGTCAGTACCCCGGCAATATAATTGGCAGGCAGCTTTTTAATGATCTCGACCAGTTGCCGCTCTTTGCCTCCTGATGTCAATGTATCAATGATATAGAGTACCTTCATGATTTTTTAAAATCTATTGCTGGCAGCTTTTTTTGAAAAAAGGTGAACAAATTCCAGCCGGTGATTACAAAAAGGCAGAAAATAAACGGATCGGCCGGATATTTAAACCGGTCGGCATCGCCGGCGGTTGCAAAAACAAAGTTAATGCCATAAAATGAAAGAATAATACTGAACATGACAGTTTGATAAAACCCGGGCCATTTCAATTTTAATAATGCTTTGAAAATAAATACAAAAAATGCAAAAAAAACGATCAGTGAAATGAGCGGAATGCTGATCTTATAAAATTTAATTACCATCGAAGGTAAAATGTTGAGGTTGATTTTTCCATAGCTGTCGGGAAGTGCCGGGCTGGCCGATGCCCTGAAACTGCTCAGCAACGAGTAGAAACGGAATTTCATAATGTATGATTTATTCTGAGCCGATATTTCAGAGAAAAAACTTTTCAGATGCGTATTCAGTTTGCTTTCATGTTCATGCTCAGCAATGCCAAAGTGCTGTTTCAGTACAGGTAATGCCTTGCGCCATATCAGAAAACCACTGTAAAGGTCAGCGGTAATATTCAGCCGGTCAAGCGACCGGAAACTGCCTTTGGTTTTTACTGTATCGCCCTCCAGGTATTCGCGGCGTGCCTGCAGAAAGATATTATAAACAGGTTTGTTTTCATCTGAAATTATCATGCCGGGTTTAATGGAACTTACGGTGATATTGCGGGGGACACCCATTCCTGAAGCATGAAAAAACCGGTAATAGCCATGATGGGAATAATTGTAGAAACACCATAAATTAATGATAATCAGGTAAGGTACTGTAAATACAGCCAAAAGTTTTAAAGTGCTTTTCAGGTCAGATTTTTTCAATACGGCAATATATATCATCATAGCAATAAAAGTCACAATCAGCGGTACTGCGCTGAAGCGTGCAAGCGAAAGCAACCCGATTCCGGTGCCTGAAAAAACGGCAAATTTCAGCGATTCTTTTTCGTACAGTTTAAGCAGGTACCATGTTGAAACAACCATCAGGAATACCGACAAGGTCTCGGTTATCAGGATATTGGCATAAAAAATGGTTGCCAGTGAAAGATTGAAAAGCAGCGATGCGTCAATAGCCAGACTGTTTTTTCCGGTAAGTTTTTTCATCATCAGGTAAATTATCCACGATGTGGCTGCAATCATCAGGTAATGAATAAAAATCATCAATGAAAAAACTGTTTTTTCAGCAAACAGCATCATCAGGCCGGCCATTAAAATGGAAAAAAGCGGAGAGCGGTGCGAAAGATCAATGCCGGTTTGCTGTCCTGTAAATTGCCTTGCCAGTATAATATATGCTGAGGTGTCGCCAAAATCGGTTATAGGTGTTGCAATCAGCGCTAAAAGCAGGTTAAGGAGAAAGATAAATATCAGGAACTTTTTATTCATGATTTTCGAAAAACTGGTTGATGGAGGTGGTGATATAATCGACCTGGCTGTCGGCAAGTTCAAAAAATAAAGGTAAACGCACGAGGCAATCGGTATAAATATCGGCATTTGGGAGCGGGAGTCCGTGGTATTTTTCTTTGTAATAGCTGCTGCGATGCAGGCTCTGGTAATGAAATACCGTTTGTATCTGTTTTTCACGCAAAAATTGCATGAGTTGTGTACGCTGATAAAGGTTTTTGCACAGGATGTAAAACATATGTCCGTTGTTGGTAGCAAAATACGGAATGTAGGGCAAATGCACCCTTCCTTTTGACTGAATATTACCAAGATTTCTGAAATACCTTTCAGTAATCGATTTGCGGCGATCCTGTATTGGTTCAAGGTTTTCGGCTTGTGCAAAAAGAAATGCTGCAATAATATCGGAAGGTAAAAACGATGAACCGGTATCTACCCATCCGTATTTATCGATTTCGCCCCTGAAAAATGCTGCCCGGTTAGTACCTTTTTCCCAGATAATTTCAGCGCGTTTTATAAACCTCTGGTCGTTGATGGCCAGCATGCCCCCTTCACCACATTGAATATTTTTGGTTTCATGAAACGAAAAGGCTGCCAGGTGGCCAATCGTACCTAAAGGGGTTTTGACTCCGTTTTTAACTGTAAAATAACTGTCGATGGCCTGGGCGGCATCTTCAACCACAAAAATGTCATGTTTTCGTGCTATTTCTGTTATTTTATCCATGTTACATGCTATCCCGGCATAATGAACAACAACAATAGCCCGGGTGTTGCCGGTAATTAAATTTTCAATGGCCTCTTCGTCAATCCCTGGATGGTCAGGCCGGCTGTCGGCAAATACAATTTTTGCTCCCTGCCTGGCAAAAGCAAGGGCAGAACTGACAAAAGTATAAGAAGGCACAATTACCTCATCGCCGGGCTTTATATCGAGTAACAATGCACACATTTCGAGCGCATCGGTACAACTGGTGGTAAGCAGGATCTTTTTAAATCCGTATTTTTCTTCAAAAAACTGCTGGCACATTTTGGTATATTTTCCGTTGCCCGAAATTTTTCCTGAAGCCACTGCATCATAAATATAATGCACTTCCTTGCCTGTCAGGTATGGTTTGTTGAAGGGGATCATAATTCAAATTATTTGAAAATCAATTATTTTATCAGAGAATTTCATTTTCCCTTTATCTGATTGGTAAATAATGCAGGCTGCCCTGTCGTTACTTTCGCGGGTTTCTCTGATCAAATCTCCTGGTTTACAGTATATTTCAGTTTCCACAATTTCAGGATACCTCCCCGAATGGTCTGTAATACCTGCTATTTTGCCGGGCTTTGGGGTAAAATAATAAACACCGGCATATTTCTGATGGGTTTTGATCACCGGAAAAAATTCCCCGAGAGAAACTTCAATCACTGCTTTTACAAAATCATAACCTGTTGACAGCCGCACAAGGTGTGAGCCAATATAATCGCCACCCATCCGTGCTCCGATTTCAACAATGTATATTTCTTTATTTTTGGTAACAAGTACTTCGGAATGCGAAGCGCCATATTCAACACCCAAAGCCGTAAGCGCTGAACCGATGATGCTGATCATGGAATTTTTAAGTTTTTGATCGGTCATAGCAGGCTGATGCTGGCCTTTTTCAACAAAATAGGGGGCTCCGGTTGTTTCTTTCTCTGTTATTTCAATAAAATGGTGTTCTCCCTTCCACGATATCATTTCAATACTGAATTCATCACCTTCAATAAACTGTTCTGCAATAAATTCATGGCAAAATGATTCGCTACGTGCTCTTTCTATGGCTTTGATAAGTTCATTCCTTGTGTCGACCCGGGTTACGCCCCTGCTCCCCGACCTGTCTGCAGGTTTTACAATCAATGGAAAAGAGCCACAATATGAAATGATTTCATCAGAATTTTCTGATTTGACAAAGGCGGGGCAGGGAAGTCCGGCCCGGCTGAGGGCTTGCCGCATAGCCAGTTTGTTGGTGGTCAGATTTGTGCAATGCAACGAGTTGCATGTAAGGCCAAACTGAGCGGCAACATAATTTACCGTTACACTTGCCAGGTCTGAACCAATGGAGATAACACCATCAGGTTTTATACTTTTCGAAATCGCTGAAATTTTCTCTTTTTCGGTGATGGAAACAGGATAAAAACGGTGTGCAAACGGTTTGCCCACGGCTCCGTTTTCCCAAGCAAAAACATGGGTTTCAAGCCCCATCTCATTCGCTTTTTTTATCAGCGGAAGCTGGAAATTATTTGCTCCGATAATAATCAGTTTTTTATTGGGCATGGCGTAAATACTTTGCCGGGTTGCCAACCCATATTTCATTTTCGCCGATATTTTTGGTCAAAACCGAACCCATGCCTAGGGTGGCATTTTTACCAATGGTAAGGTCTTCGCGAATAGTAGCATTTAAGCCTATATGAACGCCATCGGCTATTTTCAGATAGGCTCCTGTACAGCACTGGGCAGCAAAATGGCAGTAATTCCCAATTTGGTCATTATGGCCGATGGTGGCACCAACCATCACCAGACAGCATTTTCCGAATACCGTTCCTGAAGATACCGATACATTTGGCATGATAACACAGCCTGGTCCGAATTTAACATCAGGAGCAACATACGAGAGCGGATGAATAAACGTAGCAAGTTTTTCATCGGGTATATTCAGATTTTCAAATAATTTTATTCTTTCGTTTTGGCCATCAATGCGCAAAATGGTGTTGATGAAATAATACCCCTGTTCAAGAAATTTCCGGGTATCTGACAATGGCCCCAGCACGGGAAGGCCTTCAATAGTATCGCCGGGCTTTGTGCGATCGTTTAGATACCCGGCAAATTCCCATTCACAACCTCCTCTTTTTTTGGCATCAATCATGGCATTGGCAATTACACTGCCATTGCCAAGTCCGCCGATAATAATCACTTTTTTCATTTTTTCCTGATAATTTTTTGTATGATATATTTAGGCCTTTTTTTTGATTCGATAAAAATTCTGCCAAGATATTCGCCAATAATTCCTAAAAACAGGAAGTTTAAGCCAAATAAGAACAACATTAAGACAAAGATAGAAGTCCACCCGGGTGCAACTTTATCAAAAAACCAACGAATAATCAATATCAATCCCGACAAAAAGCTGACAAGGGCAATGCTAAATCCCATATATGAAGCCAGCCTGATAGGGAACATCGAAAAAGAAAAAATCCGGTCGAAAGTCAGTTTCAGCATTTTACGGATGGTGTAACCACTTTTACCGGCAAAACGGGCATCACGTTTTAACTCAACAGTAACATAATCTACACCAATCCAATAAAGCAGGCTTAGTGAGGTAGAAGTTTTTTCAGGGTATTTTTTCAGTTCTTCCACTATTTCTTTGCGTATGGCCCTGAAAACGCCAAGGTTGGGCTGATGGTGGATATGGGTAATACGTTTTGATACATTGAAAAATAATTTAGAAACCATTCGTTTGAACAAACCATCTTTCCGGCCTGTCCATTTCGAAATGGCCATTGAGGCATTGGTTTTTTCAAGGGCTTCGATGAGTAAAGGAATATCTTCGGGCCGGTCCTGCAGATCAGAATCCATTATTACTACTATATCACCTGTAGCATAATCAAGCCCTGCTGCAATAGCATTCTGCTGGCCAAAATTACGCATCAGCTTCATGCCTGTGATATGTTTATTTTGGTTAGCAAGTTCCTGAATTTTTTTCCAAGAATTGTCTTTACTGCCATCATCAATCAGCACAATCTCGAAGTTATCGGAGAGGGTTGGTAAAACTGTCATCAGGCGACGGGTAAGCTCGTCAAGCACTTCAAAATCGTTGTAAACGGGGATAAGGATGGTAATAGCGTTATTTTTCATCTTTTTGAATTTCTTTAATCATTTCTGAATTATATTGTCTGTCAAATAGAAATATTAACATACCTATAAATGCTGGGGTAAGCGTGATAACGGCAAAATAAAGTAAAGAAACCATAAAAGAAATATTCCCGTCCACATTAAGCAGGCTGTAAAAATAAACAAAACCTCCTTCGCGCAGACCAAAACCCGATAAAGAAACCGGAATTATTGATAAGATTTGTATTAATGGGATGAATGCCAGATGGTAAAAAAATGGAATATGAATATTAAAAGAAAGAAAAAGTAAATATCCGCATAATATGGTTGTAAGCTGAAAACCGAATATCAAAGGAATGGACGGAAGAAGTATTTTTTTTAATGGAAATTTATTGATAGCCAGATATGTTGATATAAAGTATTGAATTATTCTTTTCCCTTTAGACATTTTTAGTAACCTGACTGAAAAATATTGATGAATTCTGTCGTTTTTAAGGATTATTATTAGCGCAAGAATACTTAGATGTATAAATGCTACTATAATAACAAGGTTGAAAGATATTCCATAAAAAAGTGAGATTACAGAACCTGTTAAACCAAGAAAAGATAAAAGAAGAAATCCAAGTAATCGTTCAATAATAACAGATGCAATACCTGAACCGGTATTATTCCTGTGTCTTTTTTCAATCTGATAGGCCCGTATTGTGTCATAACCGGTTGATGAGGGGAGCATAAAACCAAAAAAAATGGAAGTAAAATTTATTTTTACCAGTGAAAGAAATGGTTCGTGTATATTCTGAACCGCTAAAAAAAGTTTCCATCGGTTATTACCGATCAATGGATTGATGAACAAAGGAATAATCAATGATATTATGATAAAGAACGGGTTTTGAATTCCTTTTAATGCATTTATAAAATCGACATTAAAAAACCTGGTAATAAAATACAAAATAAATCCGGTTATCAGAATTTTAAAAAAAATGGTAAACTTTTTTCTGATATTCACTTTATCTCCTTATTTAATTGAAAAATAGAATAGTTTAACCATGGAAAAATAATCAGATTTGTACAGAATTTACCTGTTTTTATTTTCAAGCTGATGTTTCTGAATGATTTTCTTAGCACTGATTATCATCGGCGGCCCTATAAATTTTCCGTTCATGATGGCAACGCCTTTGCCGTCTTTTTGTGCTTCTTCGGCCAGTCTTAGCATTTCGCGGGCTTCTGCTACTTCTTTTTCTGAGGGAGTAAAATAGCGGTGTACCAGTGGCAGTTCTTTCGGGTTTAACACCAACATGCCTTCAAATCCGAGGTTTTTGGCCAGAATTAGGTTTTTTTCAAGGTCAACAAGATCGTGAACGTTAATGTGAACAGTATCAATGGGTATTACACCATTGGCACGGGCTGCCATGGCAATAATGGCCCGCGGAGTGAAAAGGCTCTGGTGTTCTGGGTCATGAATTCCCTCCAGGTCGGCAATAAAATCTTCGCAACCATAGGCAATGGCCACCACCCTTGATGAAGCCCTGCAGATATCCTGTGCATTTAATACCGCTGCCGATGTTTCTATCAGTGGAATAATCTTATAAGTGCCAACGGGTATATTTTTTTCATATTCAATGGTTTCGAGCAGTTTATCAAAAAAATATACATCCTGACCGGTTTTCGATTTGGGATACATAAAGCCATGAACGCCCGGAATGGTCAATGAATCAACATCTTTGAGCAGTTGTCCGCTTTCACGGTCGTTTACCCTTGGAAAAACGATATGGTTTTTAAACTGGTTGTTTTCGATATATTTTTTAATAGTTTCTCTGGCAACTTGTTTATTTCCTACAGGTTGTACAGAATCCTCCAGGTCGGGGAGTAAAACATCGGCATCGCTTTTTGCCGCGCTGGCCATGAGCCTTTCATTGTGTCCGGGAACAAACATCAGGCTCCTCATCAGGTACTGGGTCATAGATATATATTTATGTAAATGTATTTCTAAAAATACTTCTTACAAATCAATGCTCAATGAATTCTCGGTAAGAAAGCTTTTAATTTTATTACTACAAGTTTCATAACCAGGCATAAAATCAATTTCTTCTGTATAATCAACATCTTCAAAATAACATAATTGGGCTCTGAATAACTTTTCAGAAAAAAGATCTCCGAAAATATTCTGTGCTTCAATAGCAATTTCCTCTATGGAGTAATAATCCCGGATAATGAAATATAAATCAACGTAATCCTTCCATTTGGAACGTCTTCCAAGTACAAATGATTTCATGGCGGCAAGCGTAAGCAGGTGTGGCAGTTTGATGTAGCCATTAAAGGAGAAAGAAGCTTTAACCTGGTATGGAAATTCATAAAAAGTCATTTTAACATCGTTCACAATCAGATTGACCTGCTCGTGAACATTCCTTGTTACTGTAATTTGTTGTGAAAAACCACGAACTTTTTGAAGAATTTTATTTGCATGTATTGGGGTTGGTTTAAATAAATCAAAATCAACTGATCTGCGATGGCCAATATATAACGCAATGGCAGTACCACCAACCATATAAAACTCTCTTTTGAAAGTATTTAACAATGGCAACAATTTAACCTGATTGTTGTCAAGAATTTCGATGTGCATATTTGCCAAAGTAAAGATTAAAAAAATTATAAATCTCCGGATAATAATTAAGTTTCTTTCTTCCTTCTGCTCTGTAAAAAATCTCTGCTATCTTTTGCCTGCCTAATATAGCAAATAGTTTTCTGATGGCTGAAAAATCGCCATAATTCAATATTATTTCCACTAGTAACTCATCACTGATATTCTCTTTTTTATGAGCCGGGGTGTGCCAGAATAGATAAGCATATTCCCTTAAAAACTGCTTCATTTGGATTGAATGCATGTTGTTATTTTTTCTTTATCAATACAGTCCTTCGGAATCTTAACACATCAACTCCATTTTGATTATAAGCAACGGTTTCTACATATACCAATCCCCTGTCGGGTTTGGTTTTTGATTCCTTGACATCAAGAATGGTGGTGCGGGCATATAAAGTATCGTTGATAAAAACAGGGGCAAGGTGTTCAACCTTTTCATAACCCAGGTTTGCAATGGCTTTTCCACTGATATCAGGTACTGTCATTCCAACGACGATACTAAAAACCAATGTACCAACCACCAGTATTTTTCCGTGTTGTTCCTTCATGGCAAAATCGGCGTTTGTATGCAGCGGGTGATGGTTCATGGTAAGCAGCGAAAACAGGTTGTTGTCGCTTTCAAAAATGGTTTTTGATAAAGCATGATTAATAATTTGACCTTTTTCAAAATCTTCAAAATAATTGCCGAGGTTTGATGGTTTCATGGGGGTTTATTTTTTGATTTTTGCTTTCAGGTAGGGCGAGGTATAGTCTATTTTGGGCATTTTCAGATCAGGCATATCCAGCAGGTCAACCAGTTCGAAATACTGGGGGCAATGATTTCCGGTGTGCCATACCAGGTTTTCGTCCCAGTGACCGTCAGAAAATTCGGGCCAGTCGCCAAAGCAATAGGTAATTTCGCCAATAACAGGTTTACGGTTTTGGTCATACATGAAATCGAAAGCCATAGACTGAAATCCGAGTTTTTTTGAGATTTCAAAAGCCAGTTTAACAAACTGCATATCAATTTTATCGTGGTCGAGGCTCCACATATTACTGCCCGATGCCCTGAAATCGCCTTTACGGTTGTACCTTATCAGGGCATAGGCGCGTTTACCGCCACTGATGGTTACCCGGGTGTCGTATTCGTTGCCGGGCATGAACTTCTGAAAATACACATAGTTTTTATGTTTCATCCACCAGTGGGTAAGGTCGCGTCCGTATAAAAAATTTCTGATGATGATGCCGTAATGGATATATAATTTTTTCAGGCTGTAATTAAAAACTTTTAATCTTTTAAAAAAACCAATTTTATCCTGGTTGACTCCCCGGCCAAACATACGGCGGATTATTTTTTTCAGATGGTACCTTGATTTTACCAGAACCACATTGTGTGAACTGGCTCCTTTGGTTAATTTAAAAACCAGCGGTAACCGGGCAGTTTCGGCCCATTTCATGGCCGGAGCTTTTTCCCAGCATATAAAGCTTTCGCAAAACGGGAATCCATGGGCTTTCAACAGCAGGTCCTGCCGTATTTTGTTGTCATAATGCCAGCAGGTGGCTGTATTTGGAAAACAGGGAATGCCATATTCTTTTTCGATGATGGGAATAATGGTCAATGCCAGTTGGTGGTGATTGTCGATATGTCCCCATTTGAAAATGAAATGGGTAATGGTTTTAACTTCATCCCAGAATCCGGGTTGGCTCGAATCCATATCGATAAAATGAATATTGTTGTGCGACAATATTTTGCGGTATATTTCCAGCTCGGGGTCAACTTTGTTGTGCCATGCTTTATGTATTCCAACTTTAATGGTCATGATTCAAAATGTTTTCAAGTGTTTTTACTGCAAGCCGGTTATGCGAACGGCATCGCAGCAGATTTAATGTATTGGCAACCTTTGTAGCCGGAAATTTTTTGTAATCGGCCAAACCAAATTTATATAAAATTTTTCTGAAAATTCCGGGTTTTATGATGTTTTTGAAATATCCATAAGCATTTTTCCCGGCAAACCGGTTCCATTCTTTTTCGAGTAATTCATGGTTGGCAATGGTTTGAGACAAATTTTTGAATTTATGTTGGGCATCCGTCAGGTCTTCTCCAGAAAGGAGTATAATGCCACGGTTATAATCATGCTGGCTGATGAAGTGGTTTACCGTTTCAATATGACCTTGTCCTAAGGTAATTTCGGCCAGAATTCCTGTATTCCATTCTTTTCCAGTCATTTCAGCATCATCAAATACAAAATTTCCCAGTCCGTAGTAAATGGGTTTTTCGTTCCAGGTTTCATTACCGCTGAAACAATGGCTATGGTGGCAGATAACGGCATCGGCCCCTGCAGCAATCATAAAACGGCAAATCTGCACCATTTCGGGGTCGGGCAGGGGATAGCCTTCGGTGCCACCATGAAAGATGCTGATGATAAAATCAACTTCAGCCTTTAATTGTTTGATGCTGCTGAAAAATGTATATGGGTTAAAAATATTTGCTCCGGCGCGGTTTTGTGCTGAGGCCGAGAATTCTTCCTCGCACGATGATATCAAAGCGGTTCTGATCCCGTCTTTTTCCAGAATAATTGGTTTTGAGGCGTCATCATTATTTTTCCCGGCACCCACAATCAGTATATTATTTATGTGGCAGTTATCCAAGGTTTCTTTTACCCCATCATCTCCAAAATCCCTGATATGGTTGTTGGCAAGGCTTACAACACCAATGCCAGCCTCGCGGATTGCTTTTATAACTGCCGGATTTGCCTTTAAATGTGGTCCGGATTTGACAATTGACTTATCGCTGCCACAAACAGGGCATTCGAGGTTTGCAACAACAAAACCGGCTTGCTGAAACAATGGAATTACCTCACCGAAAACCATGCTGGTTTGTCCTGCTGTGAGCAGGGTTTCAACTCGCCCGACCGGGGCCAAATCGCCGGAAAAGATGATTTTCATGGTATAATCCGTTATTTAAAGGACGAATATATTTCTAAAATATGATTTAAAACAATTTGTTTGGAAAAATGGTTGTATCCGGTTTCAGATATTGTTTTCCTGAGATTCTCATTGTTAAACCAAGATTTTAAATCGCTGGTAACCTGGCATAATATTGATTCATCGGGATGAAGCAGATTGTAACAACCACCGGTTTGATGCCTGACAACAAAATCTGAAAAATCGCCTACACCGGGAGTCAGTATTGCAGGTAAACCACACAACTGGTATTCGGCAAATTTGGTAGGCGATGCTACCTGGTTCATAGGTACATCTTCACGCATAATAATTCCTGCATCGGCAGCGTTCAGATATTTTCTTATTTCGTTGTTTTCTATTGCCTTACATAAGTAATTGTTTTCTGTTAATTCACATTTCAGGCTTAGTTTCCCGGCAATTTCTGTTTCATAACTCAACACCAAAAGGAAAGTTCCGGAATTTTGCTGGTTCAACAATTTGAAAAACCCGAATATTTCTTCTGCCATATGCCACGGAAGGTCAAGACTGCCGCTATATACAATGATAATCTTATCGTTTAAACCGAGTTTATTTCTCATTATTTGTCGTTCTTCGGACGAGTAAAAGAAATATTTTGAATCCGCACTGCATGGATAATAAACCATTTTAGCGGGTGTAAGCTGTGGGTTTTGCTCCAAATGGTATGCAATCAGATGGTTTGAGACGCAAAAAACTTTATCGGATACAATATTCATTTGTTTTTCATCTTCCCCGGTATTTTTGATTCTTTTTATCATGTGGTTGGTAAGATGATGCTTATGCTGATATTTTAATTCTTCAGCCGCCGCCGCCCTTGAATCGAAAATGACAATACACCTGTTGCCAAACAGGGTCTTTAAAAACTTAAACTCTCTCCAAAATTGCGGACTTCGGGTCTGAAAAACAGTTTTTTTACGAGAAAACAGGATGCTCAAAAATTGGATTGTAACAAATAAAAAAGATAAAATCCGGCTGACTATGTTTTTCCCCGGAATAAACCAGCGGTTATATAAAACAAAGGGAAACAGATTCCTGATTTTGTTATTTTCATCTGTAACTTTATTAAAACGCAATAGTTTTCTGATATCATAAATCCTGATCAGGCTGAAATCAATTCCGTTTTGCCGGTATAAGTTCAACCAGCTTATAATCTGCGTTTTAAACACATTCCCAAAATCGAGCGTGGCAAGGTATATAAATCGTGTTTTCATAAAATGGCCGATTTGAAATTGCGGTATTTGCCTGCCGAAGTTGTTTCCAGGGAATCAACATGCAACACTGAAACATGATTAATTCCGGTTGCTTCAATTGTTTCGGCAATGATTCCATTGTCAATATGATTGTTATGCTCAGTTCCTGGAATAATCTGAAAGGTGATTCCCTCTTCATTTTGAATGGCCATGTATTTTTTGATACAGGCTATTCCATAACGAGATCTGATTTTTTGTACGATTTCATCAATCAGATAAGGGCTTTTTAATGTACCATCTGATAAACGAACCATATCTGATTTCCGTCCGAGGATTTGTGAAATTACTTTTGATGTCCTCCCGCAACTACATTTTTCATTGCTAAATGTTATACAATCACCTAATTCATAATTAATAACAGGCATGGCAAAATTATGCATCTCGGTAATCACTATGGAATGGTCGGGGCGGGTAAAAGCAAATACCGATTCGTCCTGCAGATGCAGGTTCCCTTTTTCGCATTCCAGGGCAATCAGCCCTCCGTCGCGTGCACCGTATTCCCTGATGGTCTTTGTATGATAATGACTTGAAATTTCTACATTATCCTGCTGAAAAACCATTTCGGCTGTCAGTATTACCGCTTTTAATTTTAATTTTTTAATATGATGTGTTTCATTACCAATATATTCGGCAAACTGTATTAAAGCAGATGGATATCCTCTGAAATATTCAGGTTTGTAATTTGTAATTATTTTTATCCATTCTTTTGGTTTTTTGGTTTCAAATTCTGAGGAGTAGATAACAAGAGGTGGCGCCAGAACCAGATCTCTCAACCCGCTGTAAATATTTTTTTCAGGCTTTACAGGCCTTTTACCACCCCAGATAAGTACATGCCTTGCTTCGGGGCCAATTCCATGCCAGCTGTGAAAACGATAAAATGATGCTGCTATAAACTTTGAAGAAAGCATCGAACGTTTCAGTATTACCGGATCGCCGGTTGTTCCTCCCGATTTTTCGATAGTGTATTTTTTTTCAGGAATTTGCGGATTGAACTGATCAGCATTTTTTTTCAGAATATCTTTGGTTATCACCGGAAGGCTTTTTATGGCCTGCATCATATCAGTTTCTGAAATTGCTGGATACGTTTTGTAATAAGGTACTTGCTGCTGGGAAAATATAATAATTTCAGCCAGTTGCTCAGATATATATTTATTTTTAGTTACTTCCGGCCACCACTGGCTTTCTTTAAGCAGATCAAGGGTTTCTTTTTTATATCCTCTGAAATGATAAGGAAGCCAGAGATTTTTTTTTAAAAACTTCTCCATACTAAAACGGATTAAATCCACTGTTTTTGTTCCGTATTATTATCCACTTCACAAAAGAGATGATTGCCCTGAATTCCGCAAAAGTGCAAAGAAAATTGGTTTTTCTGCCAATGATGAGTTTTATTATATTTTTTACAAGATGCAATATGAAATGCCCTTTTACAACAATAAAAACCCATATAAAACGGTACCAGGTAATATGCAGGAACAAAAATAATAAATGACTGTACAAATTGTAATAGATTAAGCGGGGATTATTATCCCTTCCCCCGATACTCAAACTTCCTTTATGCCAAAGTTTTGCATTGGGAGTATAAATCAGTTTATTTCCCTGTTTTACTGCCCGCAGGGCAAGGTCGGCCTGCTCGGCGTTGAACCAGAAATAGGTTGAATAGCCTCCAACCTGCTTATAAACCTGTGCCGGAAGCAGCCAGAAAATATCGTCAATCATGTCCATAACCGTTTCCTGGTCAAATTGTCCCTGGTCGGGGACGTTATCGCCAATTCGCCTCATCTTCAGCATTTTTTTGTTGGTAAATTCCCATCCTATATGCTGAATGATTGCTGGCTGGTCGAAATGATAAACCTTACCGGTTACAATGCAATGATCCTGATATTTTTGGGAAGTTACAACCAATGATTTTATGGCATGAGGATCAATCAGGGTATCATTATTCATCACCAGGAAATAAGCGGGGTTGTGTTTCGATGCTGTTTCAAGCGCAAAGTTCATACCACCCACATAGCCACGGTTTTTTTCTATAACTGCAAAATGGATGTTTCCGGGTAATTTATTTTTCAGATTTTCCCTGTCTTCGGTTTTTGATCCGTTATCGATAACAAAAATTTCGAAATCGGGGTAATCAGTGTTTAAGACCGAAGCCACACATTCAAGGGTCATGTTGCTCTGGTTATAATTGAGCAAAAGGACAGCGACTTTAGATTCCATTTATTGTATTTTTCAAAAAGTTAATGGACATGAGCCGAGTTTCAACCACTACAATATGAATCATTCCCATTAAGCACATGGCTGCAAAAAGCCGGTCGGCTCCTACGTGAAAAAAATCCCATACGGTAAGGTACCCAAGTACAATGATCAGCCAACCGAGTAATAAAACAACAAGTAAATTTTTTGATTCGGCTGTACAGATTGAACTTTTCAAAGTGCCGGTGATGATATAAATGATGTACAGCAACATAACAGAGTATGCTGCAACACCAACCCATCCGAATGCAATCAAGGTATTCCAGAATCCCAGGTCATTGTCGTTGAAATTGCCTGAACTGAAGCCGTATCCGATAATTTTACTTTCGTCAATTTTTGCTTTATAGGTTTTTATTTTTTCGAGACGGGTAAGACCGGAATCCACTTCTTCAATATTTCCTTCAATCAGTGAGCCTGCTGCCGGCACTATCCGGTTCAGTATTGCCTGAAACTGCTCCGAAGGAATTTCGACCTGTAAGGCTACAATGATTATCAAACCTGAAATAGTCAGCATCCTGAAGGAAAAAGAAATATTTCTGAACGAAAAAAGAGTCAGCAGTGCAATAAAACCTGTAAGCGAATAAATCCAGAAACGGGTAGCCGATAAAAAATTACTTATCACAACAACTAATATAATAAAATAGAACCAGATAGCAGCAATTCTATTATATTTTAAAAAGGCAAAAGGAAGGAAAATACAGAAAAAATTGATGAGAACACCTTTCATGGTAAGCCGTTTAGCCTCAGTATCTTCAAAAATCATAAATTTCAGTACATTCGATTTTCCAAGTTCGCTTAAAACAGAACTGTCATTATTGTTTAGAATCTGTTCAAGCAGTACCAGGGGCATAAGCAGCGAAATTAAAATAAAAAACCGGTAAATATTTTCGCGGTTCCTGACCAGCCTGATGAATGAATAAACGGCTGTTACCGTAAAATATATTCTCAGGTTCATTACAAGAATATCCATATCGGTACCATAAAAAATGGCCATAAGAATTCCGATAAACATCAGGAAGAAAAAAATATAAAAAACCGGCCTTATCAGGATGGGATATGGTGGTGATTTGAATATTGCCTTTAAAAAAAAGATAATGAGAAAGCTATCGGTTGCATTAAATGAAAGTCCCTGCGCAAAAGTAAATAAAGGCAACCTGTATGGTGCATCCGAAGCGCCCTGGTTAAAAAAATCAGCCGGATTGGCAAAAAATACCAGGCAAACAGCAAACCAGAAATAATCACGTTTTGTCCTCCATGCAAGGATAAAAAATATAACGAAAATGGTATATGTCAGAAATTTTGGCAGATAAAAAATACCGAGAAAGGCCAATCCAATGACCAACAGAAATTCAGGTATATCTCTGCTTAATGTAGTTTTACCTTGTGTTTCTAATATGGTTAATTCAGCATTCAATGTTTTTGTTCTTCTTTTTTCCGGTAAAAAATTTCTGATCGCACATATTTAAATAACTCATCCATGCGGCCCAAAGATAACAGGTACTTCCAATCTGAATTTCTCATAATTCCTGAATAATTAAAAATGCTGTACACTACCGTAAAATATAGGAAAACAAAAATGATTTGATGGAGGGTTTTGCTTCCAACCCACCAGCAGTATGAATAATAAAAACCAACAAATAGTATAATGCCAATCAGTAAAAATCGGAAATAAGTTTTGAGTTGAATACCCGGGGCAAATTTTTTTGCATAATAAACAAAACAGGCTGCAAGAAAAATATTGGAAATCAGGAATGACCACGCTGCTCCTTTTGAAGCCAATCCAGCAAAGGCGGGATGCACCAGCATTAGTAGCGCTAAGGATATTACCAGCACATTGATGATATTGATCAGGGCTGCCAGTCTGAATTTTCCCATGCCGCTGATTAAATTACCGTACGGAATATGAACCAGGTATATCAGTTGTGCGATTGTGATAATGGTCAATACAGGGATGCTTTGGTAATATTTTTCGCCAAGCATAATACTCACAATCGGGCTGCTGAGCAATGCCAGCAATATCATAACAGGCATGACAAATAGAAAAACAAACCTGTGATAACGCGCTATTGCATCATCAATCATCTGAATATTGTGCTCACTTACTGCTTTTGAAAATAACGGGAAAAAGATTAAACCTGCCGATTGTCCGATAAGCAGAAAATAGCCCCCTATGCGGAATCCGGCAGTGTAAATGCCAACCATTTCGCTGTTGGTAAAGTATTGCAATAATACCTTATCTAATGTATTTGAAAAAGACACAGATAGGCTTAAAACAATCAATGGAATACCATATCTGAAATATTTTCCTGCAAGTGGAAAACTGAATTTTCCAAAATGGTATGTTTTAAAGAACAGATACCAGTAAAAAGGAATGATGATGAGGTAAGATAAAAAATTGACAAAAGCCAATGCTACAGCAGCCCCCCCAACAATGACCGTTATAATCCGGGATGGTGCAAGAAAAATATTACGAAACATTTCGGGAATATCCGATTTGGCTTGTTCCATTCGTGCTGCAAAATTGCTTACCGGAATGTCAATCATGGTATTAATCAAAACTGTAACCATGCTGATGATGATCACATATTCATGCTCCCTGCTTTCAAACGGAAAATGAAAAACGTATTTCTGTAAAATAAAATACGTCAGCACCGTGATAAAAAATATAAATTTGGTGATAATATGAAGAATGGCATAAGTGGTTGTGCAATCGTCAATGTTTTCTCCTTCATTGATGAGTTTTGTATGTGCTGAACCAAGTCCAAGGCTGCCAATAAATGAAAACATATCAACAAAAGCCATTCCGAAAGCGATGGTGCCTAACACCGAAGGACCTGCAATACGGGCAATAAAAATAGTGGCTACCAGCTGAAGCATCTGTACGAAAATGCGCGATACAAAACCCAATATAAATTTATATTTGAGCATACTGCTTTGATAATATCCCAACGTTTTTATTCACAAACAGGTAAAAATAGGTGTTTTTACATAATAACGGTTTCAATTTTAAAAATCTTTTCAAATGAAAGCTCCATGTATAAAAAAATAAAAGCCGCCCTGTAAGAGCGGCTTTACTGTAAGTTAAGCATTTTATCAGGCCGGAAGAATGGCTTCAACCGGGCAAACACTTGCGCATGCTCCGCAATCGGTGCATTTATCAGGATCGATTTTATAAATATCGCCTTCAGAAATAGCTTCGACCGGGCATTCGCTGATGCATGTTCCGCATGCTACACAATCTTCAGTAATTTTGTATGCCATGGCAATAAAATTTTATGATTAATCTGCTGCAAAGGTAAAATTCAAAACCAAATTAAAAAATTAAATTGTTAAATATTTGATTTTATTGTACGTAAAGTATTTATATTAAATAAGTACACAGTACTTGTTTATAAACCATTATTAGTAAAGTACGGGATAAATAAAAATTATGGTATTTCCTCCAAAAAATTAATTTTGTAAAAAAAAAATCCCGATGAAAACAACCATTTATTGCATTATAGCATGGTCGGTTATGTTTTGGGCATGTGCAGGTACGCAAAAAACAACACAGCTTAAAACCGATATTGAAACAGCAAGCCAGCAGGGCGACCATCAGAAAGCACTGCAGGCAAGCGAAGATCTTATTGCTTTGCAAAAAAAGAAAAATCAGGAAGTCGATCCAAAAGTTTATTCTATGGCCGGTATTGCTGCCTGGGAACTGAACCAGCATCCCAAAGCACTTGATTATCTTGAAAATGCCAAACGAGGAGGCATTCTTGAACAAAAAGTTTATTATATACTGGCACAGGGATATAAGGAAATTAATAACCTCTCAAAAGAAATTACCAATCTTGAATTATATATTTCAAAATTTCCGGAAGGCGATTATCTGAAACAAGTGCGCCAGCAGCTTTTTATAGCTTATGTTGAAAGCGAAAACTGGGAACAGGCCAATGAGTTATGGGCAAAACTTGACCCGGAAATCAAAAAAGATATCAGGGTTGCTGAAAAAATCTTTGCTGTTAATAAAAAACTTGAAAAGAAAAATGACCTCGAAAGCCTGGCAAAACAAATTCTGAAAGCAGAAAAAGAAAATGTTGCAGCACTTGAATACCTGGCCGAAAAATACTATTACCTGGCCGAAAACTCCTATCAGACAGAAACCAAAGCATACGAAAAAAACAAGTCAAAAGCCCAGTATGACAAAATGATGAAGGCATTTAAAATACTAAACGAAAATTTCAAAATTTCGCGCGATTATTTTCTGAAATTATATAAAATAAAACCCGACGAGCGCTATGCCACTTTCCTGGGAAATATTTATACCCGTTTTGATAATAAGGAAAAAGCTGATTATTATTATAAAGAAGCTAAAAAATTAAAAAAATAATGACGCTTACAACGGGTTACGTTTTTATAATTTTATTCCGATAACGGCAGTGAGAAATAGAAAGTACTGCCTTCCCCCGGTTCGCTTTCAACCCAGATGCGTCCGTTGTTGCGTTCGGCAAATTCGCGGCATAAAACCAGTCCAAGACCCGTGCCACGTTCTTTAGCCGTGCCCAGGGTGGTATGATGTATATCAATGCGGAAAAGTTTTTGCAGGTCATCGGGCTGAATACCTGTACCATGATCGCGAACCATGAAAACAATTTCCTTTTCGTTTTTTTGGTACGAAATTTCAATTTTTCCTTCCGGGAAACTGAATTTTATAGCATTTGAAATTAAATTACGCAGTATGGTGCGAATCATATTTTCATCGGCAAAAACGGTCACCTGATCGGGAATATCCGTTTGTACTGCAATATTTTTCTTGGTGATAATTTCAGCATGTAACGAAATACTTTCCTGAATGAGAAAAGCCATTTCGAGGTGCGCCGGGGTAAATTTGATGTGCCCTTTCTGGATCCGCGACCAGTCTAACAGGTTTTCGAGCAGGCTGAATGTACGTTTGGCCCCTTCCTGTACCGAACCGATATATTTTTTCTTTAGCGCCTCATCCAGATTATCAAATTCATCGTTGAGAATATTGATCAGACTGAGCAGTGAGGCAAAAGGGCTTCGTAAATCATGGGCAATAATACTGAAGAATTTATCTTTTGTGGCATTGGCTTTTTCAAGCTCATTACGTTGTTCCTCAATTTGTTTCTGTGCTTCTTTCAGTTTAGTGATATCGGTATCGATAGCAACCATCTTTACCAGGTTTCCGCTGCGATCGAGGATTGGCGTCAGGGTAGTCTGTGTCCAGATTAAACGGCCATCGCGTGTTGAATTCATTGATTCGTAAACAATAGGCTTTTTGTTACCAAACCATACGTTGATCAGGTCTTTGATGTTCAGGTTGGCACTGGCGCCGACAATGTTATGACTTTTTTCGGCAATCAAACGATCAATGGTGTAGCCATACATTCGTGTAAAACCTTCGTTTACCCATTCAAAATTGCCTTTTGAATCCATAATAATGATGGCATTATCGGTTTCGCGGGCAACAATAGAAAGTTTTTCGAGTTCAATGTTTTTTTGCTCAAGCAGTTGTGTTTGTTTTTCGATTTTATCTTTCTGGTAAAATATTTCCTGTTCTGCATCTTTGAGCCTTGTAATATCAGAATCAATGGCAATAAGGCTGATGGTTTCGCCAAGGTCATTCAAAACCGGTGTAAGGGTTGTTTGTGCCCATAACCCTTCTCCGCTTCTGGTGGTGGTAAAGAAATCGTAAATAATGGTTTTTTTATTCTGAATGCAGCCCGCAATCAGTCTTTTAATATTGGGAGCCAGGTCGCAGTTGAAAATATTATCACTTCTTTCGGTGACAAACTGGTCGAAAGTATAGCCATACATTCTTGTAAAACCTTCATTGACCCATAGAAATTTTCCGGTATTATCGAACATGGTAACTGCCGTGGCTGTTTCGCGAACAACAATTGAGAGTTTCTCAAGTTCAGCATTAATGGCCTTAAGTTGTTCGGCCTGCGAAAGCAATTCTTCTTTTTGCATGTTAATCTGGGCAGTCCGTTCTTCGATTATTTTTTCCAGTTTATCTTTTTCGCGTAAAATCTGGCGGGTACGAAGTTTGATAAAAAGCCTGAAAATCAGAATAATTAATATGGCATAAATGGCAAAAGCCCAGTTTGTCCTGAACCAGGGTGGAAGGATGATAAAATGGTAGGTTGCTGTTGTACTGATTTGCCCGTAAATATTTTTTGCCCTGACTTTAAAAGTATATTCCCCTTCAGAAAGATTGGTATATTCCTTGCGTTTTTCACCTGTAAATTCCGACCAACCCAGGTCAAAACCCTCAAGCATATAACTGTACAGGGTCTGATTTTCAACATCGAAAAACGGAGCAGCATATTTGAATATCAGTGAATTGTTTTTATAATCGATTTCAGGTTTTTCGGGTTTTCCATGGCCCATAAAAATTTTTTGACCGCTCGAAAGGGATGCTTCCCTGATAAGTGCTTCAAATACAATTTCGGAAGGTTTGTAAAGCTCGGGTTTATAAACATAAAGGCCGTCGGGATTTCCAATCCATATTTTTCCATCATGATCGGCAAAAACAGCATCTGATTCGGTTGCCGGAATGCGCCTGAAAGGGGTACTATCTGCAATATATCCGTTTCCGTAAGGTTTTAAAACGATATTCCCATTGATATAAATATGGCCGTTTTTGCCGGTGGCAAAGCGGTTAAGCTGCAGCCTGGAAAGGTTGCTGCCCAGTTTCTGATAAAATGTAAACTTCCGGTTTTCAGGCACAAAAGTCATAATTCCGCTATCCGAAGCAAATACAAGGTCGTTTGCCAGGAAAACCGGTGTAACCTGTTTCAGGTCGGGCAACCCGTCGGTAGTATCGAAATATTCGATGGAATAACGTGAAAATGAACTATCGGTAAACGATATCCGTGCTACTCCTTTATAACTGACACTTGCCCATAAATCGCCTGATTTGTCTTCGGCCAGGCCACGCACTTCATAATTAATGCCGTTGATATGACTTTTTAGTCTATATTTTCCTGTTTTAAATTCAAGGACCTGCAGGCCGTTACGTGTTCCGGCATATAACAACCTGGGGTTGCGTGGTGAACGGAAAATTTCGTAATTACTTTTATTTGAATATATTGAACGTGCCCGGTGGTTTTCAATCAGGAAAATATTTTCGCTTGTACTGGCCAGTAAAGCACTATCGCCTTTATATCTCAGGTCGTTAACCTTAAGCAGACACCATGTTTGCTGGCTGAAATCAGGAATTTGTATAAAACGTGAAATATAGGTACCAGCAGTTTCATCCAGATAGTAAACTCCCGAAGCGGTGGAAATATATAGCGTTTTATTGTGACGGTTAATATCGGTAATGGTACCTTTATATCCCGATTCATTGTCCCAGTAGCGAAATGGGCTGTTTAACTCGATATGCGCCAATCCGTTATCTAAAGCTACCCATAAAGATTTATCCTTGGCCTGGATAAGGTAATAGCAGGCTTCGTGACCGATGGCAGTCTGGCTGGTATAAATTTCTTTTATTCTGAAGTTTTTATCGATCAAAATAACACCACCCCTGATGGTGGCAAATGCCATATCACCATTCAGTAATTTTATTCCATGGTATAAAGAATGTTTTATAAAATATTCTGTAGCCTCTCCTTCGATGGAATGAAGTTGTCTTAAATGGATTTTATAACCAGCGATTTCAACAACGGCTGTAAATAAACCTTGCGACCTTGTTCCAATGAGCACAGTATCACCGCCCAGGTCGAAAAATGCATGAATACGGCTTTGCCTGAAAAAATCGCTTCCGGTAACTGAAACCAATGAGTCGTTGATAATGGCATGAAGGCCTCCTCCAATTTCCTGGAATAAAAAATGATTACGACAAGCCATTTCGGTATAGAAATACTCTCCTTTACATGTCCATGCTTTGAGGGTATGCTGACGGTAGCGGAACAAATAATTGTCGGTAAGCAGATAAATGCTGCTGTCGGCAGGTTGAATATTCCAGACTTCAGCAAAGTTAATGTGTTCTTTGTCAACCAGGCTGGTGATGGACTGAAATGTCAGAGCGCCATTTTTTTCGGGAGCAAGAAAACCCATTTCACCATAGGCGCCTACCCAAATTTGCCCATGGTCGTCAAGGGCAAGTGAGCGGATTGTACTTTTATTTTTATTAGGTATAGCATGCCATTCAGCACCATCATATTGTATCACGCCTTGCTGGTTGGCAATGTATATCATTCCGTGATTATCTTCCACCACAGCCCAGTTCTGGGTTCCTCCTTTATAATCTTTTGGGCCGTAATGCCTGCTGAAAGGTTTCCCTTTTTCCTGGCCTTCAGCTTCCGAAAATCCTGAAATGATAATAAGAATAAAGCAAATGAAGATATTTACAAAAATTCTGACCATTTTTTACAGATGAACCTTTTAAGGATCAAATAAATAACGATTTTTTTCCCCTAAGGATGTCATTATTTATTTTTTTGAAAATTAATAAAAAATCGGTAAAAATGATAGTAATTAATGACAGGTTTTAATCTTCCTGGCCAGAAATGGAAATTCCCAGTTTCTGATGTACCTGTTCTTTGTACTGACGGCCAACGGGAAGTTCTTTCTTTGCTATTTCGATACTCACAGCGGTATATGCATCAATTTTTTCGAGCGATACAATAAAGGATTTATGAATGCGGAGAAATTTTCCGTCCGGAAGGGCTGCTTCAATAGATGAAAGGGTTTGTCTGGTGACAACCGATTTTCCGGCAAGGTGAATTTTGATATAATCTTTAAGGCTTTCGATATAAAGGATATCTTTAATACAGATTTTGACAATTTTTTTATTCTCTTTTACATAGATGCAATCCTGTTCATCAGCGCCAGATGCAGGTTTTTGTTCGGCTTCCGGAGACGGGAATCGGTTGACAGCCCTCAGCAATCGCTCAAAGGTGATAGGTTTAAGCAAATAATCCAGTACATTGAGTTCAAAACCTTCGAGTGCATATTCTTTATTGGCCGAAGTAATGATAGCTTTAGGAGGATGTGAAAGGGTTTTTAAAAAATCAATTCCTGTAAGATGGGGCATTTCGATATCGAGAATGATTAAATCAACCTTATTATTTCCGAGAAAAGCAATTGCTTCGAGGGCATTTTCGCAACGGGCAAGCAAATCGAGCACCGGTATTTTTTTTACATAATTTTCCAAAACAGCAAGTGCTGCCGGATCGTCATCAACAATAATGCATTTGATTTTCATAGTCAATATTTTGGCTGAAAAGCATGGTACAAGATATAAAATTGCCGGCTAAAAACCTATATGTATAATTGCGATTGCAATAAAAACATTCTTGCATAAGTTCCGTTTTTTTGCATCAGCTGGGAGTGGGTTCCGGTTTCAGTATCTCCCTGGCTGGTCAGCAGGATAATATGATCGGCGTTTCGTGCCAGCGAAAGCCTGTGGCTTACAATAATGGCTGTTTTATTCCTGACAAGTTCCTTTAATGTCTGAAAAAGCATGGCTTCATGAAAAGCATCCAAGGCACTGGTGGGTTCGTCTAATAAAATGATTTCCGAATCTTTAAAAAAACTGCGTGCCATAGCCAGTCGCTGCCATTGTCCCATACTTAGCTCCACACTGTTTTCATCAAGAAATCCAAGGGTTGTCTCATAGGATGAAGGCATTGATTCAATGGCATCTGAAATACCAGCTTTTTTAGCTGCCTGTCTTAGGCGATCATCGTTGTTAAGTTCACTTATTTTACCAAAAGCAATGTTTTCGCGTGCCGAAAGATGATACAATACAAAATCCTGAAACAAAACACTCACAAATTCGCGGTACTGTTTTTCCGGAAATGAACGGATATCGGTGTTATCAAAATAAATAGTGCCTGAGTCGGGATGATATAAACGGGCCAGCAATTTTACCAGGGTGGTTTTTCCCGAGCCGTTTTCCCCGACAAGAATCGTGGTTTTCCCTGCCGGGATTTCAAGGTTCAGATTTTTAAAAACTGTTTGTTTTTGAGATGTATAGGTAAATGAAACATTTTGAATAATAATATTATGATGGAGTTGTGGTTGATTGGTTTCATTGACAGGTGTTTTTTCCGGCTCAGGACGGCTTAAAAATTCAAACAGGTTTTTCATTCCCAGGGTATCTTCATAAATGCCTGTGATGGATGTCATGATGGTCCTTATAAAAGTTAATGTTCGTTGAAACACCAGCATATACATCACAGCATCGCCCGGAGTAATGGATTTATGAATGGCTTTGTGCGCCACATAAAGCAAGGCAACCATAAAAACCAGTGAAATAAACAGATAACCTTTGAGCTCAGTCAGGTTCTTCAGGCGCAAAAACTGGTTTTTTTCTTTTAATAAAGTATTGTACGACCTGCCAAATTCATGGGTAAAGTAATCAGAAAGTCCGAAAAGCCTTATTTCTTTAGCAAATACAGCATCGGTAAGGATGCGCCCGAAATACATATTTTTACGCTCAAGGCGGGTTTTTTTTCTTTTCCATTCCCATTCATGATTTGCATAATTTAACCTTACCCAGATGGCAGGTATCATCAATGCAAAAAAAACAATGGCCATCCATGGGTTAAGATAGGCTACCAGCCATATAGAGGTCAGAAATGCCGTTAAACCCTGAATAAAGTTCATGATTTGTCCGGTAAGGCGATGAGGTCTGTATGCCAATTCGTTACGTGCCCTAAAGGCCACATCCTGCTCTCCCGGATTTTCAAACACCGGATACCCAAGCCCGGTTGATTTTCGATGTAATTCATCAAAAAGCTTCCCTGTAAGTTTGGATGAATGTAACTCGCTTATCCACAATAACAAAGAGTGAAGAAGCAGGCTCAGCAGTACAGTTAGGGTGGTGGCTGCAATCAGAAAATAAAATGTGGTGTCAAATCCATGCTGTGTTTCAATGGCTTTAAGCAAATAATCGATTAAAAGTTTTATCAGCCATACAGTAACCAACGGAACAAAACCCGAAATAACAGATAAAAAAACCAGAAAATTGAATACAAATGGATTATGTTTTCTGATCAGTGTTATTGACCGCAAAATATGTTCATACTGTTTTTCTGCCATAGACATTGTGAAGATAAAGGTAGCATTTTTTTAGTAAAGGGGGAATACAAGGGCAAAAAGCCGTAACAAATTTCCAAAACATAAACCATGGATGTTTATTTACCATCATGATTTTTCCCTTTCTCTCAATGTGATGAAGTTTTCCGGCAATATTTTCTGTTTCAACCGGTTCGTCATAAAAGCAATTGCTGTCGCCTTTGCAGATTACGTTTTTGTTGGTTATTTTTCTAACCCTGTGCAGAATAACCTTTTCTCCAGAAGCAAATGCCACTATATCGCCACGGGTAATTTTTTCGCCTGCCGGAATGACAACAGCCATATCGCTGCTTACAAGGCAGGGAAACATACTGGCTCCCGAAAGCCTGATTTTCAATTTCCTGCCTTGCCTTAGCAGGTCAACGGCAAGCAAATCCAGTGTACCTTCAGATATTGTTTCTGACATAATCAACAATATTGCTGTTCAATGCAAAACCCAGTTCATATACCGGCACTTTATCTATTATTTGTATAAGGGTTCCGGTCAGCAGTTCCATCATAATTTTATCGTAATGATGCTGTATGCAGAAAGCCATCAGCCCGGCAAAGGCTGAAACCCCTTCAATGCGCCTTATCTGGTGAACGGGTGCCTGGTGAATTAAAAAAATAGCCGAAACCGGTGTACTCCTTGGAATGTCTTTGATATATAACGGATTGTTATACATTGTAATTTTTTCATTTTCTGCTTTTAAGATCAGCCGGTCGTCGTTTATCACGGTGCATCCTTTTTCAGCCCACAATTGCGACATGGTAGTTTTTCCAGTTCCTGATACAGCGCTGAAAACGAAACCTTTTTGCGTAACCTGGTCAAAAATACCTGAGGCATGAAGCATCACAGCATTATGATGTGTAAAGTAGTGATACATGATCAGGGGGCCCAAAGGGTAGGGCAGGGGTTCAAGGCAGCAATTTCCGGAAATGATCCGGGGCGTCTGAACCTGTATTTGCCAGGGTTCATTATCCTTGCCCGGAAGGCAGGTTACATAAGGTATTTGTTCATTCTTATCGGTATAGCATGCCATACAATACCCGGGTTGAAAAATAGCCCAACGGTATTGAATTTTTTCAAGCAGACCATGTTCAAATTCAGCGCTGAAAACTTGCCTGGTGTTTTTGAGAAAATCAGAAGTTCCGTGTTTAACTTCGATGACAATATCCGGAGCAATATCGCAGGGCACAACGAAATGTTCGTAAAACTGTTCCAGGGCAAGACGGAATTGCCCCGTAGCATGGTTAAACCTGAAATTTACTCCGGCAATGCAGAGTTGGAATGCTTTTTCGAAACAGATCATTTTTTTAATAATATGCAAAGAAATAAAAAAAGAGGTTTCGCCAAAGACGAAACCTCCGTTTTTATTCCTGAAAAATTCTATTTAAAAGGGTTTCCGGTTTTCATCCCGGGGTCGCCCGGAGGGTCTGATTGCATCACCATTGAAATACCACGGTCGATTTTTATTTTACCTACGGCTGGTTTTGAGTAAACCTTTTTTAAAGCCTTTTTTTCTATTTTCATAAGCATTTGTTTTTTAATTATTTATTATCCGTTTATCAATTCAAGAAAATCACGCATTTCAGTTACAAATTCTTCCACATCGGTAACAGCAGTTTCAAGCTTTACATCGTATTCATCAGCAAGCTGACTGGCAATTTCATCGGTTGAATGTTTGCCATTCATGCGTTCCCATATAAAAGCTGCTGTTTCGTTGAGGGTATAAATCTGTTCCATATCGGCCACATTGCTGCGCAGGGGGACAAGAATTTTTTCATTGCCTATTTCTTTCACCATCATCTGGCCTGTATGTTTATAAATGCGCGTCATTTTAATAGTCAATATTATTTTACAAACACTTTACGTGTAATAACCTGTTGACTGGTTGCAACTTTAACCATATAATATCCTTTGTTTTCAACGTTGATGCTGTAATTATTCCCGTTCATGGTAACATCGGTTACCAGTTTGCCGGTTAAATCGTAAACCATAATTTTACCGGAAGTTTCGGGCGTGCTCACCAGAATCTGGTTGTTGTAACCATATATTTTAATTTTGTTCTGGTTATTTTCACCCATTCCGGCAGCTATGCCATTATCTCCGCTAAGGTCGTCGGGTACCAGGCCTTTGATGAAATATAGGGTAAAACGTGAACTGTTATCGGTAACTGTGCTGAAAAAGGCATAGGATTGGGTTATGTTCAAGTCAACAATTTTGTTTAATTGATTATCGGCCAGTAATATGGTTACATCAGCGGGGAAATTTGCCATTTCAGAAACCTTGATGGTATATTGGCCATCAGCTTTACAACGGAAACCTACAGGTATTTCAAGGCGGTCTCCTGTTTCGGGGTAGGTATTGATTGCCAGTTTGCTATTTTCTGAAATCGTATAAATTTCTGCATAACGTGTATCTTCGGTCAGCATTTTTTCACTGTCATAATCGTCCAATCCTGTTAGCGAATTGCTATGGAAACGGATAAGGGTTTCGTCGCTGAAATCTCCGTTAACAGCCGAAAGCCTTAAAACAGGCATTATTTCAGATGCTTTCAGGAAAGTAACATCGTTATGTACCCTGACAGTATTTGCCATGGTAAATGCCGGGCTTGCACCGGTAACTTTAATCCATATTGCATGGTTGTTGGCAAAATACCTGCTACCTCCGTTAACCCCGCCTCCCGGGCCTGTCCAGTTATAAGTAACTACGGCACCATTGGTGCGGGTATAAAATGTTGGTCTAAGGTCTGTCATTACCCAGCCACCTATGGGAGTGTCGCCACAGCCAAGATCAATAGCCGAGGGATAAGAATTACCTACCAGCCACCAGTTGTTACCAGTATTGCTTAGCACTGGAGGATTGATGGTCCCGTTGGCAATAGTTCCGGTAAATTTAGCGGTATAACTGCCGGATGTATTTTTATAAACATATCCTTTACCCGCTACCAGATCGGCATTGCCATCGGTGATGCGCGACCATGAAGAACCAGCTGTATTGTATTCATACAGGAAGTTTACATTAAGGTCACCCATTACACTAGCCTTGGCAGTAGTAACAGGAATAGAGAAATGGTAGTTTTGAAGCATATTTTCAAAAAATATTTCTACGGTACCGGTAGAATAGGTAGCTGTTCCCAAAGGAATAAATGAACCTCTGCCTGTTCCGTTGGCTTTGATATATAATTCACCATTTACTGTGAGTGTACCTCCTCCGTTAACAGTTAATTTACCTGCAGGCTCAATCATCATGTGCTGACATTCAAGTGTTCCGCTGATAACGCCAAGGGTATTTTCAATTTTAACAACCGAAAATGTTTCAGGGAAAACACCACCAGTCCAGTTGGCCGGATCAGACATATCATTGCTTGAAGCACCTGTAAACACGACTTGTGAAGCAATAAGTACTTCGTCAACATCCCACTGGCGGGCGCCATCATTACTTTTATATTTAAATGCGATATAAGTGTTTCCGGTTACTGGTATTTTTATCGGGCCAGAGTTTGTCCATGCATTATCGGCTCCTATGTTAAAACTGACTTCATTCCATGTAAATCCTGATGGAGCTCCCGTCCCGTCATAATCCTGCGAATACATCAGTTTCAGGTAATCATCGGCATCCAGGCTGCCAAAATGCCAGCGGGTAATAAAAGTCAGGTAACTGGTGGCACTAAGATTTACCTGTGGCAGAATAAGCCAGTCGGTATTCGGAATAGAAGCACCCGAATAGCCGTTCATACGTGCAAATCCACTTGAAAATCCCCATGACTGGGCACCTTCTTCATCTTTAACAATGGCATTCCCCTGGGTATTATCGTCAAAATATTTTGCTACGGTAAATGCAGGCGCTTCAAATTGAATTTCAGGAACATCTCCACCGGTTTTATAGTCAATACTAACTCCGGTATTTGTATATGGGTAAACAGTAACATTATAAGTTTGGCCAGGCAGAGGATTGTAAAAATTTACCGAAACTACTCCATGACTGACATTCATAACACCACCGGTTGAACTGAGGTCATTATCGTTTGATTGTGGAACACCATCTGTTGGCGGGGTTATTGGTAATGTATTAACAATAATCAGGTAGCCGTGCGGAGGTTGGGCTCCGTCATTTTCAGTGTAGCTAACCGTCATAGTGCCCGGATTAGGCATAATGACATCAAGATTTTCCACATGGTTAGTGGGTTCGGGATCTGAAACTGATCCAAGAGAAATGTTACCTACTGAACCTGTACTTGTCCATGAGCCGGTTTTTTCTGTTATGCTGGTATTATTAGTTTTTCTGATTTCAATTTTATCGATTGTCGTACCATCAGGAGCTACCAATGAAAAAGAACCTGTCGTTAAATCGGTTGATGTAACCGTAATTAAATTTGTTGTTGACCATCCAAGTACTGCGTATTTAACGTCAAGGTTATTTCCACCTCCGGCAGTAACATTACCGCTAAGAGTAAAGGGAGTTGTAATTGAAGTTGCTGCCGACAATGCTACAGTTTGATAATTTGAAGAATATGCAGGTCCAAGCCTGTCGCGATACGAAGCGGCAGTAGCATTATTTGCACCTCTCTGGAATAATATCCAGAATGTTGTAGAAGTAGTAGGTGTACCTGGCACTGAAGGTCCGCTGGCATATGCGGTTGATGTAACATATTGGGTTCCATCCCAGCAATTGTATTGATTGGCACCGTTATAAAGCCTATACTTTGCATCATTACTGGAATAGGATGACAAAGTCATTAATACACCACTTTGCGCTGTTGCAGACGATAGATCTATATACTGAGGCCTTAGTGTCACTGTAGCCGATTGCGGAAAAAGATCCAGCCAATTTATAGCTAGAATCAATAAATAAAGTACTTTTCTCATTTGCATAAATTTTAAAGTTAATGTTTCAGTTTAAATTCATTTCATCATTTTCACTGCCTTCCTCATAATCATAATAATCAACCAGATCGGTGAGGCGGGCAATGGCTTCGTCCTGGTCGTTGACATATTCGGCGTAAATAATAATTTCGTTTTCGTCGGTAATGCCTATAATTTCATTGTCAATCTCTGCTGTGGTAAGAATAGTTACAAACTCAGCCATGTTTTCAACAGGTACATAAAATTCAATGCGGTTGGTGTTTTGCGTCATAGGTTAAAGGTTTTAAATTTCGCCACGGGTACGGCGCACTACCATTTGCCTGATATACCCGAGTATCATCAGTTCGGCGGCCATGGGGTTGGTAGCCAGGGGGATATTATCGGTATTGCATAAATCAATCAGTTGCTCAATATCCTCGTGGTGTTGTTTTACGGCAGGATCCATGAAAAAAATTACCATGGCAACTTCTTTGTTACGTATAAGTTTGTGAATTTTAGTGTACCCACCGGTAGCCCCAGGGCTTAAATGGCTCACCCTGATTCCTTCTTTTTCAATAAATTCTGCCGTACGGCCGGTGGCAATGAGATTTATTTCAGGAATCCAGTCGCTGCGATCTTTTAAAAACCTGACCATGTCGGGCTTCTTTTTATCATGGGCTATTACTACAATGTTATCCATTTCTCTTTCTGTTGCTGATTTTTCATTCAACGGCACACGATGGCATAATACCCAAAAGTACGAAATATTTTAATATCGTGGATTGGTTTATCATTATTTTAACATGAATTTTCAGTCATTTTTGATGATAATATTTACTTATTACAGATGACAAAAAATCCAGCGTTTTTGCTCCTGTTTTTTGAAAAAAAAATATTTTTTTTTTTCTTTGCTGCATGAAATGTATCAACTCATTTTAAAATCAGTTAAAAAATATCACTCAGATGAAGTTTAAGAAGGGACAGGAACGCCACGATCTTCAAAACGACACAGAGCAGGTGCAGGTACGCAAGCGTAAGTCATCAAAACTGGCTCCGGTTAAAAAGGAAAAATACCGCAAACTCCGAAATTATCAGTACGAAGACGAAGAATATTAAAAACCTTCTGGTACAAGGCCAATAATTATTCATTTACGGATAATAAACCGGTGCAACCGGTTTTACCCGGCAGATGTATATTGAAGGTTTTAATCATGGATTAATATTCATATTTTATATATTTTCAATACAGATCTGAAGGCTTATTGTTACAAACAGGTTTATATTTTTGTAAATGTCGATGTAAGCCCTAAATTTGCCGAAAAACCAGTAACTATGAATATTTTACTGATAGGCGGTGGCGGCCGTGAAAGCGCACTGGCATGGAAAATGGCTAAAAGCCCCTACCTTGACCAGTTGTATATTTTACCCGGCAATGCAGGTACGCTGCAGTATGGTAAAAATATCAAAGGCAATCCACTCGATTTTGATTTTGTGAAAAATGTTGTTGCCGAATACGATATCCATATGGTGGTCGTCGGTCCCGAAGATCCACTGGTAAATGGCATTACCGATTATTTCTCACAACAAGCAGGTTTAGCCCATGTAAAAATGATAGGTCCCGGAGCTATGGGTGCAAGGCTTGAAGGGAGTAAGGACTGGGCCAAGCATTTTATGAACAGGCATCATATTCCAACAGCTGCTTCAATTACCGTTTCAAACGACAATATAGAAGAGGGTTTTCGGTTTATCGACAAACTCAACCCTCCATATGTGCTGAAAGCCGATGGGCTGGCTGCCGGAAAAGGTGTGCTTATAACTTCAGATTTCGTTGAGGCAAAAAGCCTGGTAAAAGAAATGGTTAATGGCATGTTTGGAAATGCAAGTTCAAAAATAGTGATTGAAGAATTTTTAAAAGGAATTGAACTGTCGTGTTTTATTGCTATTGACGGAAGAAATTATGTTTTATTGCCCGAAGCCAAGGATTATAAAAAGGTGGGCGAAAACGACACAGGTCCCAATACCGGGGGCATGGGGGCTGTTTCGCCGGTAAGTTTTGCTGATAAAGCTTTTATGGAAAAGGTAGTGAACCGGATTATTGAACCTACTGTAAAAGGCCTGCATGCTGAAGGGATTGATTACCAGGGTTTTATCTTTTTTGGCTTGATGAATGTTGAAGGTAATCCTTTTGTAATTGAATATAATTGCCGGCTTGGGGACCCTGAAACGGAAGTGATAATTCCACGCCTCGAATCAGATATTATTGAACTTATGCTCGCTGTTTCAAACCAGTCACTTCATAAATTTAAGGTGCAGGTTTCACCCTATACCGCAGCAACTGTAATGCTTGTTTCAGGGGGGTATCCCGGCGAGTACCAAAAAGGATACATTATTTCAGGTTTGCAGCATGTTGCCAATTCGGTCATCTTTCATGCCGGTACATCGCTTGAAAATGCACAGACAGTAACTTCCGGCGGGCGGGTAATGGCAGTAACCTCTGTTGCATCAGGCCTTAATCAGGCGCTTAAACTTTGTTACCGCAATGCCGGTTTTATTCAGTTCGAAGGTAAATATTTCAGGCCCGATATTGGTTTCGACATTAAATACTGATGGCATGATACTACGTTTTTTCAGAAGTGACAGCATCCTTGTTTTGTTTGTAATGGTTTTATCGGGCATAGGTCTGGCTTTTCCGTTATCAGAAAGCAGCTATCAACCATTGATGCTTTTTTTTAATGATACTTTTGTTTCATTTACAACGCGTTATGGTATTTTATCGGCCATTGTTGGATCGTTATTAATAATAACCCAGGCATTTTATCTGAGCCGGTTAAACTACAAGTACATTTTTATTGAAGGAGCTACTTATTTACCATCATTTTTATATGTCCTTTTCAGCAGTATTTTTTATTTTCTATCCGGATTGAATAATGCACTGATTGCTAATTTTTTCATCTTATTTGCCATTGACCGGTACTTTGTGAGCGATAAAGGCGGCCTGTATATCGGCAATTATTTTGAAGGGAGTTTTTTATTTTTTTTAGCATTTATCATCTATCCCGGGTTAATTTTTATTTATCCGTTTTTTTTACTGATCATTATTGTATTACGTCCTTTCAACTGGCGTGAATGGATAACGGGTTTTTTAGGTTTTTTTGTCCCTCTTATTTTTCTGGCTACTGTCTTTTTCACTTTCGATATCCCTTTCGATTATTCTGTTTTTTTACAGCTGATCAATGGCAATGACAATTATTACCCGGCTGTATCGCCCGGATGGTATGTTTTAATTTTTCCTTCAGCCATATTGACAGGGGCAATGCTTTTTTCACTGTACAGGCAAAATGTCAGGAAAATAGTCACCAGCAAATATTTCAGGCTTTTCATATTCCTGGTCATATATTTATTTTTACTCAATTATTTCCTTCCGGGTTATAGTGCCGGATATATCTATCTGTTTAATTTACCTTCATCATTTTTGGTCGGATATTTATTTTGTACGATCAGGCCGGGCAGATGGGCAAATTTTTTGTTTATATTATTTATTCTAAGCCTGGTGGTAATCCGTTATGTTTACCTGATTTTTCCTGCATAAAAAAAAGGCCACATTTTGAAAATGCAGCCTCTTTTTCAGATATAATATCTGTTTAGCTTTTATTAATGAATGAGAGAATAGCTACAGCCGCTCCCTCTTTTCCATCATCAAAAGAAATCTGTATCTGGTAAACTCCGGTTTTCTGACAGGCAAATCCTAATGCATCGAGGAAAGAACCGTCGGTTTTCTGGTTTGTGCCAAGCAGGGTATTGTTTTCCATAAGCTTTACAACAGCTTTGCCTTCGTAACCCTGGGCATTGCAAACATTTATTTTATAAACAGTGCCTTTGTTAAGCACCACCGAAAATTTGGCTGAAGGAGCAGGTTTTACATTACTTTGCTGAAGTTTAACTTTAAAATCTTTCAGGTAGGTAGCGTTTCCGATATCCAGGGCACAGGTGTTTACCAACTCATCGGTCTGTGCCTGCGTCTGAATAGTGCCGATTATAAACAAGGCTATTATAGAAAGTAGAAAACTCCTCATAACTACATATTGATTAATTTGTTACGAACTTCTTCAACAACGCGGGTAATATTGACGAGCTGTTCGTCATTCATTGTTACAATACTTTTTTCGTTCTGAACAATGATAAGCATCCCGTCAACCTCTTTTGATTCGGGCTCGCCAACTTCATAAGTAATTTTTACCTCCTGGTATTCTTTTTTTATTCTTTCAATATCCTGTACCAGTTCATAAAAATTGCGGTCGCTGCTGTAATTTTTTAAAATAATTAAAAGGTCGTTTAGTATGATTTTCTGTTCGCCTATCCTTTCAACAATTTCTTTTTTTGGTGCTTCTTTGGCCACCTGTGTCGAAAGATACATCCCTTCAATCCATATTCCGGTTACAATCAGTGAGCTGATGTTTGTACGGTTTACCTTACGCAGGTATTCATCCATGTTGTTGAAACTGGCAACAGAAATATACATCAATGAATCAAGGTTTTCGCTATTCATAGCAAGCCGCTTGATGGTGCTGAAATCAAAAAACTGCCCTATTTTTAATTCTTCCGATAAAGATTTGATAGATGAAAGGTTTTCCATCACTGATCCTGTTTTTTCATACATATTCAGGTATCCAAGATCGGCACCCATAATACCCAGGTTAAGGGCTCTTTTGAAATTTGTATTTAATTTATCAATCCTGTTTGTTGATGCCAGAATTTTACGTTGAAACGGAACTCCTGTATTTTTAAGCAAAGCAGCCATTTCAACCGGTGACGAAATATTCTGGATGATGTTTTCCATCTGTTCGTTCGATACCAGCAAAGGTTTTTTCTCAAAAATGGAATCCGGTATATCAACATCTCCGGAATCAGAACTGCCTGAATTGTTACAGGAATATGCAGACAATATTAACAGCAGACTGTAAAAAAGATAAATGAAACGCTTATCCATAGATATTCATTTTATAGCATAAAAGTATATAATATTTTTGAATTAAAAAATACCCGTTTATTTTCCCGATAAATTTAATAGTTTTTTCAGGGCATCATAATAAAGGGCAATATAAAGTAAAATGGTCATAATCCATACAATAACCTGGTTAAACCAGAATGTATCGAAATATTTTCCGGCAAAATGTTTTTTAGGTGCATAAAAATGCGCCCTGAAACTTAAAAATCCTTCCGGTTCGGGGTCCTGAAAAATGGGATCGGATTGTTGTACCAGTTTTTCTTTATAACGGATGATTTTATTTTTTTCGTAAAGATTGGTAACAATTTCCTGGACGGCTTCATTATGGTAATGATTTCGTGTTTTGTTATACAGGCCAGGGCGGTTTTCGTTAAGGTATTCTATGATAGTTTCTTTTTTATCGGTGGCAGCTTCAAATTTCTGGCTGTAGTATGATTTCAGGTTCTCTATATAATCATTGGTATTGTATGCAACATAGTCATTAAAAACATCATAGGTAAGTGAATCAATAAAATTAAACTGAATTTCGGGCACTTTTCTTTTTTCTTTTGCAAGTTCATGTTTTAAAAGTGCCAGGTCCATGAGTACCTGTTTTTTTATTTCGGGATCTTTGCTTTTAATATTCTGGCTAACAAAGTCGAGCCGTTCGGTAATTTCGGCAAAATAATATACCTGCTTGAAGTCAGACACACTGATATCTTTTTCGAGCTCGTAATATTTTTTTTCAAATTTATTGTCTTTGAACTGTCTAACCATGAGGGCTTCGTATGACCACCTAGTGGCAATAAATTCAGCTACCATGGGCACTTTATCAACGCTGCCGATAACCCGGTTTAGTTTGTCGAAACTGAACATAGCCCCTCCTAAGGCCATCTGCGGAATCATAAGCAGCGGAATCATAATATAAATGGTAACCGCCGAATTGAAAGCGGATGAAATATTGAGTCCCTGCATATTCGAGAAAGCTGCAATGGTAAACAATGCCCACCAGTATTCGAACCACAAGCCGTGGATGCCCAATATTAGATTGCCTACCATGACATAGAATAAACTTTGTATGGCAGAAATGATAAGCATAATAAGCACTTTTGAGACAAGATAACTTGACCGGCTCAGGTTGAGAAATGCTTCCCGCTTAAGGATTTTACGGTCGCGGAAAATTTCTTCGGCACTCACCATAAATCCGAGAAACATGGCAACAATAAGGCTCATGAAGATATATGGAGGAATGTTTTCGTTATCCCTGAAAATATAAATTTTCGAACTCGGATCGGCAATGTAGCGGATAAGGAATGATAATATCAGGCCCAGTACGGGTGCTTCGAGCAGGTTAAGAATTATATACTGCCGGTTGCTGATTTTTGAAACAAAGTCGCGGATGGTATATATTTTAAACTGGTTTATCCAGTTTGGAATATCGAGTGACCGTGGAGGTTCTTCATGTGCATCTTCAATAATTTCTGGTTTTATCTTACTGCCATAAAGATTTTCCCACTGTTCGGGCATCACCTTTCGTTTGTCGGTGTAACGGCCGAATTCATCTACAACCTGTGCATCTATGATATTGAAAATAAGTTCCGGATTTACGCTACCACAGGTCGGGCATTCGCCAACATCGCTGTTAATCTGCATATCAGCCTTTTTGAAAAATGTTACCGCTTCAACGGGGTTACCATAATATATAAGGTATCCACCTGTATCGAGAATAATCATTTTGTCAAACATTTTATAAATGTCGGACGATGGCTGGTGAATGACAACAAAAATCAATTTTCCTTTCAGTGCAAGTTCACGCAGCAGGTCCATTACATTTTCCGAATCGCGTGACGAAAGCCCCGAAGTAGGCTCATCGACAAACAGGATGGATGGTTCACGAATGAGTTCAAGGGCAATATTAAGCCTTTTTCGTTGTCCGCCGCTGATGGTTTTATTGAGGGGTGAACCCACTTTGAGCATTTTACGGTCAAGCAGGCCCAAACTGGCCAGTGTTTTATCGACCAGCGAAATTAATTCTTCTTCGGTTTTATCTTTAAAACAAAGTTTGGCGTTATAATACAGGTTTTCGAAAACAGTAAGTTCTTCAATAAGCAGATCGTCCTGTGGAATGTAACCGATAACACCTTCAATTTTATCGTGTTGTGTATGAAGGTTAATACTGTTAATGACCACTTCGCCGGCAGAAGGATTTTCAATACCGGTTAAAACATTCAGCAGGGTAGTTTTTCCTGCCCCGCTGGCACCCATGATGCCAATAAGTTTCCCGTGTTCTTCAGAAAGGTTAATATTTCGCAATCCCAGAGCACCATTTGGGAAGCGGTATTCAAGGTTTCTGACATTGTAAGAAATATGCGCCGAAGTAATATCGGCCATAAACCGGGCAACAACGTCGCTGTAATAAATGGGTTTGCCTTTTGGCAGGCGGATAGCACTTCCGTTGGCAAACAAATAAATACGCTTTGAATTTACAGGTAAACCATTCAGAAATATTTCTTCATGTCCGGTATATCGCAGAAAGTACAGATCAACGCTTTTTATCTGTAAAATCAACAGGAGTCCGTCGAGTGCTTCGGTACGGATGTGTTTCGATAACTCGCCGGTTTTCTCTTTGTCGTTTATTATGAGTATATTGCTGGTGTCGAGTGAAGCAGGATCATCTTTAATGACAAAAGATTCAACGCTTTTAAATTCTTCCGTAGTAATATTAAATACTTCGGCTGCGGTGTTAATAATGGCCATGCGCTGGTCGGAAAATTTTCGGTCGGTATTCACCAATTCCCAAAGGCGGACAAGCACAACCACTTTTTGTTCCTGGGTAAGTTTTTTATTGATTTTTTTGCAAATACCCAGAATTCTAACCGAGTCTTTTACCGAGGTAAGTTTCGGTTCGTCTTTTTCTTTTCCTTCAGATTCTTTTCCTTCTTTTAAACCGGCATGTTCATAAAAAAGTTGAAGATATTCCCGGGCAGCTTCGGCATTTAACTGTTGATTCAGGAAATTACTGACATATTCAATTTCGTTTGATTCAACGCCTTCATCTTGTTTTGCAATGATGGCAAACAGTTGCATCAACGCTTTTAGAATCTCTTCACTCATGCATTAAGCGGTTTAAAATAGCAAATTGGTTTTGCAATAAAAAGACATCTGTTAGTCCATGGAATAGCTTACCTGTTCAAACGGAACCTCAACAATATCAGCATATTCCTGTCCTGCTTCTTCCATATCTTCATCATCTTCGGGGAAATGCCATCTAACCAGCACATCTTTGCCACCTTCATACATTTCTTCAAGTTTCAGCAGAATATCGAGGAGCATTTTTGATGAGGCGGTATTGAAATATACCAGTTTAAAATTGAAGATGGTTTTCGGATTGGTATTTTCTGCATAGCGTTCAAGCCAATCGAGAATCGGCTCGTAAAATGCCGAGACGTCTTCGGGCAATGATCTGCCGCTAATTTCGAAAATATCGTTATCAGCATCAAGGGTTACACTGGGAGTGTCGTCGGTGCCAACAATTTTGATTACTTCCATAATTGTATGTTTTTATAAATTACTACTTCTTGATATCTTAGTCATTAATACAAAAAACGAATATTCATTGTTGATGGTCAGAAATGAGTAATGCAGTTTATTACCGGTTTTTTTTGCAATATCAATAAACCCAAGTCCCGCACCACCCCGGTTTGAGATAATTCCTTCCTTTATCTGGCTTTTATACATCTCTTTAAGTCCTTCTTTGTCAAGGCTGTTAATTTTTTCAAGGGTTTCTGTCATGCGTGGAATTTTTGAACGTTCGCAAACGTTTCCTGTAGTGATGGTATATTCTTCACTGTTTTTACTCAGCATAAATATCCCTCTGCCGTCATTTCTGACACTACCATCCGGATTATCAGCATGTTTGCTGATATTCTGCAAGGCTTCAACCATGACATGGAAAACCTTTTTCTGGGTGGAGCTGGCCTCCATCTGTTGTTCCATATTGGTTTCAGTTAATGATGTAAAAGCCTTGGTAATCTGGTGTGTAACTTCACCTTCATAAACCAGGATGATATCATGATCCTTCATCGTTTTATAAAAGCTATAAACGAATTCGAGGAATCCTTTTACGTCGATGTTATTTCCATCCATAGTGCCTGTTATTTAGTAATTATTTTCATCATATTAAAATTCAATGCCAATAAGCAATACATCATCAATTTGTTTGTTGTCGCCTTTCCATTTTTTAAAATCTCTTGCAAAATAATTAGAAAATTGTGTCATTGAAAAATCTGAATTTTCAATAATTATTTCCCTTATCCGGCGGGGAGAATATTTCTGACGGTCGGGTCCGCCCAACTGGTCGGTAAGGCCATCGGAAAAGAAAAATACTTTATCGCCAGGGGTAATTTCTATCACATGATTAACAAAACTGCTTTCGGGTTTTTTTGCATGCGGAATGCCACCAATGGCTTTGCGGTTGCCTTCAAATTCGGTAAGCTCGCTTTTGCGCAGCAGATATAAAGGCCTGTGTGCACCACTATACTGCAATTTGTTTTTTTGCAGGTTTATTTTTACCAGGGCAATATCCATCCCATCACGGGCATTGGCATCGGCACGGTCCTGTTTCAAAGTGCGTCTTACATTCTGATGCAGATGATCGAGCACTTCTCCGGCAGTCCAGTCATAATCATGATCAACAATATTATTGAGCAGGAAATAGCCTATAAATGAAAGTAATGCTCCCGGAACGCCATGCCCGGTGCAATCGACAACGGCTATGTAAATGTCTTCTTCTTTTTTGAAAAACCATGGAAAATCGCCGCTTACCACATCGCGGGGTTTGTAAAAAATAAATGATTTTGGCAGAAATTCCTGTATATATTTTGTATCGGGCAGTATTGAGCTTTGAATACGTTCGGCATAATTAATGCTTTCGGTGATTTTTTTGTTTTTTTCCTGTATTTCAAGTTCAATATTTTTACGCTCTGTAATGTCGTGGGCTACAAAAAGTACACTTTCAAGTTCTTTTTCTTCGTTAAATTCCGGAATGGCATTTACCTGCATGATACGATTTCCGAAATTGGTCGGAAAAGTAATTTCAATATTGATTTTAGTCTGGTTCTTGACTATTTGCTTGATGGTATCTTTGAAAAAGGTAACAATCTGTTCGTTAAAGTTAACTTCTTCAATGGTTTTATTCATTACCTCGTTGGTATCGACCCCGGTAAAAATTTTTACAATCGGGTTGGCATAGAAAAACTGACCAGCGGGGCTCAGGCGGATAATCATGTCGGGCGAGTTTTCGGAGAGCGATTGCATTTTGCTTTTCATACGCTCCTCTTTTTCGGCTCTTTTCCGTTCGGTGATATCGCGCGAATTAATAATGATTCCGTTTATTGCAGGGTCATGCAGCAGATTTCGTCCGGTTGCTTCGATAAATATTTTTTTACCATCCTTTTTCATGTAAGTGTATTGGATGGTATATGTTTCGGTGGGATTTTTAATCAGCTCATTGAACATCTCTTTCATGTCGGTTTCCCCTTTGGTCGACAGACGTTCAAAGTCTTTTCCTTCCATCATTTCTTCAGGGGTGTACCCTAAGATATTGGTAACCGACGGGCTTTCGTAGGTAAGTTTCAGGTTTTCGTCGTAGATAGAGATAATTTCAGAGGCATTTTCGAGCAGTGAATGTAACCTTTTCTGCGCATTTTCAACTTCAAGAACCTGGTGTTCAAGTTTTACGTTCGATTTTTCAAGTTCCTCGTGAGTAGCCCTCATTTCTTCTGCATTCTGCCTGAGCTCTTCTTCATTCTCCTTCAGTTCTTCAGTCATTTTCTGGGCATCCTGAAGTAGTTTGGTGGTTTTGGCACTGACTTTCAGGTTAAAAATAGTACGGGCTATGATATCGCTCAGTTCTTCGACAAATTTTATTTTTAAAGGAGTAATATCGTCTTTGATGGAGGCAAATTCGAGGGCACCCTGAAGTTTATCATCACTGATTAAAGGTACTATCAATATGGCTGAAGGTTTCTGGTCACCCAGAATTCCTGAAGTAATGCTTATATAATCTTCTGGAATCTGCCGGCGGAAAATGGTTCCCATTTCATAGGCTGCCTGTCCTATAAGACCTTGCCCTATGCGGAATTCCTGTTTGATATATTTGCGCCGGTTATAGGCATAGGTGGCCATATTGGTCAGGATATTCTGTTCTTCATCATAAATATAAAAGGCTCCTTGAATAACTTTAATATAGTTTATCAGGTTCACCAGGGTTTCGTATGAGAGAACATTGAGGTCTGTATGAAGTCGTAAAATATTTGATATTTTTTCTTTGCCGGCAGCAATCCAGCTTTGTTCGTTTTCTTTCAGCTTGGTTGTCAATAGATTATCACGCATTACCAGGAGTGCATTGCCAATCTGGTCATCAGTTTCAATGTCTTCTTTATTGAATGATAAATCACCTTCGCCTATTTTACGGGCAATGAGTGCATTTTTCTTGATTAGCTCCTCTTTTTCGGCCAATAGTTTTTCCTGTTCAGAAAGACGGAAATAAAAATTTCTCCTGAAAAAGACGCTAGCCATGCCTAAAATAATGGGTGCAAAATCAATTATATAAAGCAACGGATTCTGACCATGCATTAATGCTATGGCATTTAAAGTGAAAGGATAATCCCTGATGAAATATTCAATTAAAATACCGGCCAGAATAAACAGAAAACCAAACAATACACCGCCAATAGGGAATTGGATTTTTCCAATGGTTTTAAGTAAGACATTGCGAATAAAAAAATCTATATGTTTATTTGAACCCATATTTCATTTATGCATTTAATGCTGCAATTTTTTTTGCTGCTATATTGGTCAGTTCTTCCAGAATATATTGTTGTTCTTCAGTCCAATCAACAAACGATGCTACTTCAATCAACCCAGTTACTGTTTCATTTTCGATAGCTGGGATTAATCCTAAAAAAAGCGGTTTTGAAGCTCCCAGACCCGAAATGATTTTTCCGTATTTTTCAGGAACATCACTGACAAACATTGCTTTCTTATCTTTGATAGCCTGTCCCGAAAGGCCAATGCCCGGGTGCAATGCTTCGGGTTTTTCTTCGCGGTAGTATGAATAGGTTGCTAATACTTCGTAAAGTTCTTCTCCGGGTTTATTCCAGAATATCAGTGCCTGAACAAGTTCGAATTCACGTGCCAGGTTAATCAGGAATTTTTCAGCAAATGTTTCCCGGTTTGTCAAATGGTTGAGTGAATTGAAAATATGATTTGAAATTTTTTCCAGTTGCATTTTTCGTGTCTGCGATAATTGCTGGGCGGTTTCCTTCACCATGTCTTCAACCTTTGATTCCAGTTGCTCATGGCTGTCATCAATATTCTGTATCTCTTTTTCAGGTTGAGTGTTTAACAATGAAAAGATAAAAAACGCTGTTCCTGCCAACCAAAGAATAATTACCATTATACTATCAAACTTTGAACCGGTTTGATGGTTAGGCAATAATTTAAAAAACAGCCATACTGCAACCACAAAAAAAATGAGGTATAAAAAATACATAAATGCTTTATGGTTTCTCAGCGTTTCCATTATTAAAATTGCAATTTAAGCAGATAATTTATTATTTCATTGGTTTTAAAGATATAATCAACGTTAGTAGCCCTGAGCGATGCAGTTGTCATGGTAGGCACCTGGCATTCTTTGGGATCCTGAACAATAGCAATACCTCCCGAATCTTTGACGCTTTTCAGTCCCAAAGCACCATCCTTGTTGGCTCCTGAAAGAATTATTCCGATTAATTTGTTTTTATAGGAATATGAAGCTGAAAAGAATGATAAATCTATCGATGGCCTCGAATGATTTACCGGCTCTTCGGTTGAAAGGGCAAATTTGTTGCCAAGCTCAATATACATATGGTAATTAGCCGGAGCAAGATAGATTTTCCCTGGTTTGATCGGGTCTTTGTCATCGGGTTCAACAATCGGGAGGTTGGCTTTTATAGAGAGTGCTTCAGTAAATCCTGACCTGACATGTTTTAACCGGTGAAGGCAAAGAAAAACCGGAATGGGATAACCTGCAGGCAGGGCTGATAGAATGCGCGTAACTACCTGGAAACTTCCCGCTGAACCACCTATGATAATTGCTTTAATCATTATTTATGCCTTTTTTTTATAAATTTTTTCTTCACGATTTATCAGAATAAAACGGCTTGAAGCTGAGCAACCTTCCATATTTTCTTTTGAACCAAGAACCAGATAACCAGAGCCGATTAACGATTCAGCCAGGTTTTTAACTACTATTTCGTGCAGTGACTGGTTGAAATAGAGAAGCTGATTGCGGCAGATTACAAGTTTGAAACCACCCGGAGGTTCTGTTTCAACCGAATCGATGACTTTAAATTCGGTATTTTTCAATAATTCACTGCCGAAAACAGCTTTACTGTTGCTTGATGTAAAATAGTCAGATAATTCAAAACGATCGGAATACCTTTTATAATTTGCCTCACTTGCTTCAATTTTTTTCAGATCGTACTGGCCACCGGCCTTTACCTGGTTAAGGATTCGCTCTGAAAAGCCTGTTACCAGAATTCTGAATTCATCAAGTAATCCTAATTCTTTTAAAACAATGGTAAAAGTATGCACTTCATCTCCCGAGGTGGTGATCGGAAACCAGACTTTCACATCCCTGTTGCGTCTTAATTCAGGAATGTACACATCTCTGAGAATACGCCACAGGGAAGGGTCACGAAATAACTCAGTATGTTCAATCAGCAATTCATCCAGAAATTTTTCAAAAAAGCTTTTATCTTCTTCGAGCTTGGAAATTAAAACTGTAACATTCTGGAAATTAAATACCTGAATAATTCTCAACACCCTGCGTTTAAATGTGGTCAGGGCAAAATTACTCAGGTCAAAGTTGTGAATATCTTTGATAACACTGATAATTTTTTTCGTATCGACTATGCCTATGTCCTGAACCATCATTATTGCTTATTAAAATGATTTTTTCTTATACAAACCTTTGGTACGCTCAAAATTGTTGGCAATAGGGCCAAGAATGCTTTCATGTGCACCCAGTATCAGGTAACCATCGCGGTAAAGGTTGTTACAAAACATTTCTATAACGCGGTTCTGAAGGTTATTGTTGAAATAGATAATCACATTCCGGCAAAAAATAATATCGAATTTTGAATAGAAAATATTTTTATCGTTTACCAGGTCGTGTTTTCGGAAAATGGTTTTATCGCGCAGAAATTTTTTCATGGTGATGGAGTCTTTCACCTTATCGATATCGAAATATTTTCCGTAATCAACGTCCTTTTTATCTTCATAGTTATAGGGATTTTCTTTCAGCACTTTGTCAAAATTATCAAGGTAGTTAAGATTAAACCGGTAGCGGTATTCCCCTTTTTTGGCCAGTTCAAGCATATCGGTATTGATATCGGTAGCAAAAACCTTGGCTTTTTCAAATAAATCCAGTTCAGCCAGCAAAATGAGCATCGAATAAATTTCCTGTCCGCTTGAACTGCCGGCATGCCAGATAAATATTGATTTATTTTTTTTGAAATTCGGTAGAATTCTGTATTTTAAGGTTGTCCACAATTCGGGATCTCTGAAAAGCTCGGTGGTATTGACGGTAATATCTTTCACAACCCTTTCGAGAAAAACCTGGTCTTTGGTAATCTTACTAATTAACAAATTGATATCCAATTTATAATCGGTAAGAATTTTTTCAACCCGGCGCCGGAACGATTTCTCTGAATAGTCAGAAAAATCATAGTTTGATGCAGTTTTTAATGTTGCAATAAACCGGTTCAGATCTTCGTTTGTAAACATATTATCCTAAATAAGGCTGTAAATTTTTTTCCCGGTTTTACAGCCGGTCTTCATCCTTTCAAAAATAGTAATTTTTATTTAAAATGATAATTTCAGATATCTTATTATAATATTTAACCGGAAATGTTTTTATAAAAACAATACTAAATAATTATAAATAAATAATTTATAATTAAAATTTTATAATAGTTTTCCTGAAAAAAAGTACATTTTCCCTTTCACAAAACCACCATGTTTTTAATAGTACTAAGGTTAAAGGTGGTAGTTTATCAGCATTGTATCCATTTAATCTGGTCAACCTGAAAAATAAACAACAAATACCTTCTTATAAATTAATTGAGGATAAGAAATTTTTCTGACGTTGTTTTAGTCTTTTAGCTAAAGCCCGGGCAAAAACTGTTTTATTTTTTCTTTTAGCAAAGCTGGTTCAACAGGTTTGGGAATGTAATCGGTGCAGCCCGACAGGAGTGCTTCTTCGCGGTCGCCTTTTAAAGCATAAGCTGTTAGAGCAATAATAGGTACATTGGGGTTTATTTCCCTTATTTGTTTGGTAACTTTATAACCGTTCATATCGGGCAACCTGATATCCATAACAATAAGGCTGATATCAGGGTTATTTTTAAATAATTCAATGGCCTGGTTACCATTTACAGCTCTTATTACTTTGACACCTGTTTTAAGTATTACTTCTTTTAGATATAAATAATTATACTCTTCGTCTTCGACAAGTAATACGTGATGTTTAGGTAATTCCGGCATTTTACAATTTTATCCTGCTAAGTTAACAAATATATTAAAAATGGCAAAGTTATCCTTGATTATTTCTTTTTAAGCATTTCTTCTATCTTATCGGCAACATTTTGTGGCATAAAACCTAATTTATCATCAAGTGTGCCCGCCGGTGCCGAAAACCCAAAACTTTCGAGGCCGTGAATCACGCCGTTATCACCGCATAAATTCCGTAAGGTAATGGGTAATCCGGCAGTGAGTCCAAATTTTGGCAACGATGTTGGTATAATATTTTCCTGGTATTGAGGTGGTTGCTGCCTGAAAAGGCCTTCGCTGATCACAGATACCACCTGGCATTGAATTCCTTTGTTTTTCAATAACCCGGAAGCAGCTACGAGGGTTGACACTTCTGATCCGGAAGCTATCAGAATCACGTCGGGATGGTCATGTTTTACCACTATATAAGCTCCTTTTCTGGCCTGCATTGCTTCGGTTATCCGTGAAGAGTCGCCTGTCACAGGCAGGTCATTAATGTTCTGGCGGGAAAGTATGAGCGCAGTGGGTGATTTTGTGTTTTCAAGCGCCATTTCCCAGGCTATATTTGTTTCTGCTGCGTCTGCAGGCCTTAGTGCCAGCAGGCTCATATTTCCATGATGGTTTTTAAGTTGTTCCATCAGCCTGATTTGTGCTTCATGTTCAACTGGCTGGTGAGTAGGGCCGTCTTCACCAACACGGAAAGCATCGTGTGTCCAGATATATTTTACCGGAAGTTGCATCAGTGCTGAAAGCCTTACAGCCGGTTTCATGTAATCGCTGAAAACGAAGAAAGTGCCACAGGCTGCAAAAACACCTCCATGCAATGCCATTCCATTGCATAAAGCTGCCATGGTTAGCTCAGAAACACCGGCATGAAGAAACGCACCTGAAAAATCATTTCTGGTAAATGGCCGGGTATTTTTTAAAAATCCATCTGTTTTATCACTATTGGCAAGATCAGCGGAGCAAACTATCATGTTCCCGGCTTTTTTTGCAAGTTCGCCCAGAACAACGGCTGAAGCAACACGGGTAGCAATGTTATTTTTTTGTGCAATGGCCGTATAATCTATTTTGGGAGGTTTTCCGCTGAAAAATTCTTCGAGCATCAGGGCTTTTTCAGGATTCTGAGCTGCCCAATCCCTGGTAATGGCTTTTCTGTTTTCAGCAGCAGCAATTTTTTCGGAACGTTTTTGCTGGTAGTATTTTTTTACTTCGTCAAAAATAATGAATGGATCTTTGGGGTTACCACCCAGGTTTTCAATGGTTTTTTCGAACGATGCACCTGCTGCGCTTAAAGGCTGGCCATGGGTTTCGCATTGCCGTTCAAAATTTTTTTCGTCGGCAGTAACAGCGCCTTTTCCCATCATGGTTTTTCCGATTATAAAGGTTGGTTTTTCCTTTTCGTTTTTAGCATCTGAAAGGGCTTTTCTGATCTGGTCGTGGTTGTGTCCGTCTATTGTAATTACTTTCCAGCCCCATGACTGGTATTTCAAGGCTGTATCTTCGCTGGTAACAGCATTGGTCTCGGTTGACAGCTGAATGTCGTTTGAGTCGTAAAACATGATAAGGCCCGATAAACCCAGGTGTCCTGCAATGCGTCCTGCTCCCTGGCTTATTTCTTCCTGAATTCCGCCATCCGAGATGTAAGCATAGGTTTTGTGGGCAACTATATCGCCAAACCTTGCAGCCAGAAAACGCTCAGCAATGGCAGCTCCGACAGCCATGGCATGCCCTTGACCCAAAGGGCCCGATGTATTTTCAATTCCGTGTTCCAGGTCAAGTTCGGGGTGACCGGGAGTGATGCTTCCCCACTGTCTGAAATTTTTCAGGCTTTCAATATCCATCAGGCCTGAAAGGGTAAGTATGGAGTACAGCATAGGAGACATGTGCCCGGGATCGAGAAAAAACCGGTCACGTAAAAACCATTTTGGGTCGCTGGGGTCGAAATCGAGAAATTCGGAATACAAAATGTGTATAAAATCAGCACCTCCCATAGCCCCGCCGGGATGTCCGGATCTGGCTTTTTCGACCATGGCAGCCGATAAAATCCGGATATTATCAGCGCAAAGTAATGAAACAGGTTTATTCATCTTGGAAATGTTTTTTCAAAGGTAATTTTTTGCATGAAATTTTCAAGTACGGCTATTGTGATTTAATATCTGGGTTAGAGCGTACAAAATGAGGCATATCAAATGGTACGACGAGCGAAAGTTCAATCAGTCCGGCAAATTTTCCCTGCTTATACCAGGGAGATTGAAATATCAGTTTTTTGACACCGTTTTTTTCAATCGTATAGGCATTTGTTTTTGGATGAAGAAGCATTTCATCCAGTTTTTTCCTTGCTGTTTCGGGGTGGCAATCTTTCAGGTTTCTGCCAATAAGCCTGAATCCGCCATCTTTTTCAAAAACTTTTGCCGAATGTTGATTCATATAGATTATTTCTCCGGAGGAGTTGCAAACAGTAACAGCACCTTCAAATTCATCAAAAAACGAAGTTTCCATTTTTTTTGTTTTAAATCAAGGTAAATGTATAGCAATTTTTTTTCCTGTAAAAAAGTATTTCAAAAAGACATTGCAATTATTAAGTAAAGAAGATTTTATGGCTGGTAAAACGGAGAATATATGCAGAAAAGCGCCTTCAGGAATTCGATGAAATTATTTTAATAACGTTACCTGGTGGTTGCCGTTTTTACAAAAGATTATATCATTAATAATAAACATAATAATGCCTGATATGCTAAAAAGAAAAGAAATAAATATGGATATTCATAAACCTTTTGCTATTTTTACAAAGGAGATATTAAATTTGTTTTTAAGATTATATAATTAATAACCAAAACAGTACGAGTATGTCAGTCAACAAAGTAATTTTAGTAGGAAATGTGGGAAAAGATCCCGAAGTCAGGACTGTAGAATCGGGAGTAAAAGTTGCCCGTTTTTCTCTTGCCACCAGTGAAACATATAAAAATAAAGCCGGTGAAAAAGTAACCAATACCGAATGGCATAACATAGTGATGTGGCGAAGCCTTGCCGAAATAGCCGAAAAATATGTAAAAAAAGGTACACAGCTCTATATTGAAGGACGAATACGCAATCGCAGCTGGGAAGACAAAGACAAAAACAAACGTTTCACCACCGAAATTGATGCCGACACCATGAAATTACTCGGCAAACGCCCTGATGAACAGGCAGCTGGAAATACCCACGAAGAAATTCCCGCAGCCGACACCATCCATGAAGATTTAAACACTCCGGGTAAAACAGATGATCTGCCATTTTGATGTATAAATGTTAAGTATTCTTTCGTTTTTCGAAAAGGTAATGACTGATTTTTCTGTCATTACCTTTTTTCCATTTTCAATGTATGATGCAGTTTTGTGTTGCCTCATCGTTGTTCTGTTGTTTATTTCGGCCATGGTTTCTGCATCTGAAGTATCATTTTTCCTGTTAAGCCCGGCCAATATTTTCCACCTGAAAAGTAAAAAAACCAAACCCGCCAGAACAGCAATTCGGTTACTTAACCAGCCAAAACAACTACTGGCATGTATTTTAATTACCAACAATACCGTAAATGTCGGAATTGTCATTGTGTCGACTCACCTGGTAAACCGGTTGATTGATTTCAGCCTGACACCGGGATTAGGTTTTTTAATCCAGGTGATCTGTATTTCTGCTGTGTTGCTCCTTTTCGGAGAAATTTTACCCAAAGTTTTTGCATCGCATAAACCTGTAAGGTTGGTTTTAATGCTTTCGGTACCTCTTCATATTATTTACAGAATTGAAAAACCTCTGGTAAATATGCTGGTACAATCGACCAACATTATTGACAAACGGATACAGAAAAAATCAAGCCTTTCTATGGGTGATCTTTCCAATGCCCTTGATCTGACAACCGGTGGAACGGTGGAAGAACGGGGTATTCTGAAAGGTATTGTAGAACTGGGAACTACCGAAGTGAATGATATACTGACCGCAAGGCTCGATATTATGGCGCTGGATTTAAAAACCCCGTTTAAAAAAGTGCTGCAAACCATTGTCGACTCTGGTTATTCGCGTATACCGGTTTATGCAACAAATTTTGATGATATAAAAGGAGTGCTTTATATAAAAGACATTTTACCGCATATTCATAAACCCGATTTTAAATGGCAATCGTTGATCAGACCACCTTATTTTGTGCCTGAAAAGAAAAAAATAAACGACCTGCTGCACGAATTCCAGGCAAAGAAAATTCATATGGCTGTAGTAATAGACGAATATGGCGGAACAAAAGGCATTGTTACCCTCGAAGATATTCTTGAACAGATAGTTGGTGAAATTAGTGACGAATTTGATGAAGAAGAAGTATTTTATTCGAGAATAGATGCCAATACATATATTTTTAAGGGAAAAACTTTACTACACGATTTTTACAAAATTACAGGAACCAATCCTGAGATGATGGAAGAAAAGCGCGGCGAAGCCGATACCCTGGCTGGATTTATTCTCGAAATCAGTGGGGTTATTCCCCAGCCCAACGAAACCATATATTTTAATAACCTGGTTTTCAAAATAGAAGAAGTTGATAACCGAAGGATTAAAAAAATAAAAACCATTATCAATCCATGAGTGCAAAGCTGATCTGGTTTCAGATGTTTTTTATTACAGTATCTTTTTTTTCCTGTACGGATAATTATATGCCCAAACCTAAAGGGTATTACCGGATTGATTTTCCCGAAAAGCGTTACAGGGTTTATCAATCAGGATGCTCTTTTACAGCCGAAATACCAGTTTATGCTATTGTTACACCCGACGAATTTGCTAAAAATGAACCCTGCTGGATGAATATTGTCATTAAAAGTCTAAATGCAAAAATCCACCTGAGCTATAAAAATATCCATCAAAATCTTTCGGTGCTACTCGATGATGCTCATACCCTGGCTTATAAACACAGCATAAAAGCTGATGCCATCAACGAAAAGGTTTTTATCAACCACGAAAAAAAAGTTTACGGTATTCTGTACGAAATTAAAGGAGATGCAGCTTCGTCGGTGCAGTTTTTTATGACCGACAGCACTGACCATTACATCAGGGGAGCCCTCTATTTTAATACAAACCCCAATAAAGACAGCCTGGCACCAGTTGTGCAGTTTTTAAAAACTGACATTGTGCATTTTATCGAAACACTCAACTGGAAATAATATGACCCTGCTGTTTAAAAATGAAGAAAAAATCCAATATCACCTTGGGGTTTGGCAATATGAAGAAAATCTGGATGAGTTAAGCTTAAAGGTAAATTTATCAAAAGCAGAAAAGGAAATGTACCTGACACTGGGTTGTGATAAACGAAAAAAGGAATTTTTAGCAACCCGTTTGCTTTTGTCGCGTTTTATTGACCAGCAGGTCAGCCTTGAATATCATATAAACGGAAAACCCCGGTTAAAACCACCACTGATGAATATCAGTATTGCTCATTCGCGCGATTTTGTCGGGATCATCATGAGCCGGTTTTACCAGGCAGGAATTGACATCGAATACCCCGAAGAAAAAATAATCCGCCTTGCCCACCGGTTTTTAAATCAACAGGAAATAGAAGAAATGGATGATAAACAAGATATACATATATTAACCATTTGTTGGTGTATAAAGGAAGTGGTTTATAAAATTTTCGGAAACCTTAAATGTGGCTTTAAATCTGTCTATATCCATCCATTTCAGGTCGAAAAACAGGGAACAATTATTGCATCGGTACAAAATGGTTTGGATCGGGAAAATATTATATGTAATTATTTAACCATGAATAATTTTAAAATTGTTTGGGCATGTCATTGATATATAATGAAATATTATCTAAAATTTCAACTGGTAAAAAACTTTTTGGTCTTCTGATCGATCCTGACAAGATGGATCATAAAAAATGTACATCTATTGCTGTAAAAGCACAAAAATGTGGTGTTGACCTTATCCTTGCAGGAGGAAGCCTGCTTATGTCGCCACTTAATGGATTGATTAACACTATAAAACAAAATTGCAAAATCCCGGTAATGCTTTTCCCGGGCAGCCCCTTACAAATTACTCCCGATGCCGATGCTATTCTGCTGTTGTCATTGATATCGGGGCGTAACGCTGATTTCCTGATCGGACATCATGTGGTTGCTGCTCCTCTGCTGAAGAAATCGGGTATCGAAATTATCCCCACAGGGTATATCCTGGTAGATTGCGGAACGATTACATCGGTGGCTTACATGAGCAATACCCTGCCTGTACCTTATTCAAAAACAGATATTGCTGTTGCTACAGCCATGGCAGGTGTAATGAACGGAATGAAATTTATTTACCTTGAAGGCGGAAGCGGCGCACAATACCCTGTCAGTACTGCAATGATTTCGGAAGTAAAAGCCAGCATTGATGTTCCGTTGATCGTTGGTGGCGGTATCAGAACTGTTGAGCAGGCAGAGCAAATATACGAGGCCGGGGCTGATATAGTTGTTGTAGGTACGGCTATTGAGAAAAATACAGAAAAACTGGAAATGTTCTGCCGTGCTTCAAAAAAATTCTGATTACCTGAAAATAAGGGCAAAATCAACACCAATGGTTAATCGTGGTATTTCAGGCAAAGTATTTCCCGATAAGGTTGTAAAACAATCTGATAACCTGTAACGGGCAAATACCGAAAACCAGTTAAAACCTGCTCTCCCGGTAATACCATAATTAAAAGTGCTGATGTAAGAAGGATTAAGGTTAATGGTCTTTGTTCTGGAAGCACCGGTATTCATGTTTTTATCTACCATCACATGCCTTGTCTGAATTTCACCTGTGGCATATATGCCCAGGTCAATGTATTTGCCAATTATGTTTCCGCGCCGGCCTGCGTTAAACCTTTGCATAATGCTCAGACCTGCTGTTTTGAAAAGATAATATTCGGCATCGTGACGGGTATTGTCGGGCAATAATTTTCCCTGATTTTGTTTAAGATAAACCCTGCTGCTGTTCAGTTCTGTTTCAGCAACAAGGGCATACCATGATGTTAATTTCAATTTATATCTCAAGCCAAACCCTGTTGCAAGTGAACCGGGATAAATGACAGATGCACCTTTTTCTGATCTGGCAGCAATATTTCCAATAGTAATGTAAGCATGTAAAAAATGACGGCAGTTTTGTCCCCATTTTGGTCTGTTACTGGCGGTGTCAACCTGCTGTTCGAAGATAACAGTCTGTGAGGAAGCTTTGAAAACTAAAATAGCTAATATAATGATTATTAAATATTTCATTTGTTGATATTTTGAAAAGTCATTTCATCATACGCTTTGTTACAATATACCATTATGGTACATCCGGCGGGAATTTCTGCAATATCGGCAACTTTGAAAGGATCGGTTGAATATATACGGAAGATTTTATAGCTGAGCAACATACCTTTAGGGTTGCGGATATGGAAATATAAAAAGTTTTGATTGCGAAAGCCCTGATTGGTTTTGGTTGTTTGTCCGATATGGACAAAAATCTCATCGTTCTGCCGGATGAGCTTCACAGCTTGATGATTTACAGTATCTTTGGTTGCCATGAAAAATGATGCCTGTGGAACACCATATCCGTGAGCGTAATCATAAAAAGGGTAAAGGTCGGCAGATTGCTGAATAAGTTTTAACAATTCCATGGCTTTAAGATTTCTGTTGGTTTGCCATGCACATGCGGCAAAACCTGCAATGAGCGGAGTGGCAAACGAAGTTCCCTGTGCTTCTGAAAACCTGTTTCCGGGGCGTGCAATAATGGCCGAACCGTATGCTACTACGTTTGGTTTAAGGCGATGATCAGTTGTCGGACCGTAAGAGCTGAAACCGATATGATAATCCTGTTCAGGATCGATACCTCCGACCGACAAAACACTATCAACATCGGCCGGAGTAGATAGTACTCGCCATTTTGAATCACCATCATTTCCCATGGCTGTAACTACCAAAATTCCCTTTGCCGCAGCCATTGCCGCAGCTTTGGCAACAAGGCTGGTTTTCCCGTTCATCTGGTCAGGAAAATAGCGGTGAATGGTGTACCCCAGCGAACTTGAAATGATATCAGCGCCGTTTTTATCAGCCCATTCGGCAGCTGCAAGCCAGTTTTCCTCTTCCGAAAATGGTTCGGTATTCACTTCGGTACGTGCCAGCAAAAATTCAGCACCGGTAGCCAATCCAACAGGTTTATCATCATATTTTCCGGCAATGCATGAAAGACAACCGGTTCCGTGCGATGAATATTTATATACGTTTTCTTTATTCCTGTTGAAATCCCAGGTTTTAATGATTCGCCCGCTATCAACAATGTGTTGAAAAGCCCGATGAATGTCAACATCAGGAAATCCACCATCGAATACAGCAATACGTATTCCGTTACCATCAATGTTGTTTTTTATAAAGAGATCGCCCTGCATCCGCCACGTCTGCATATAAAGCAGGTTTTCTTCCTGCCGTGACAAAGAACCCTTTTCTGAACATAAAGCAACAACGGTTTGATGCACTGGCACAATTTTTTTAACACAACTAAGTTTTTCAATTTCATCTACTTGATTTTCAGTAGCTTCTGCTATAATGGCATTGAGCCATCTTGAAACACATTTAACTGCATTGACTTTTCCTGAAACCATGCTGATATAATCTTCCCTAACCGGGAAATCGGTGGTGTCGGCAAGTGAAACGCCTTCACGCATGCGGCGTTCAATGGCTTTAATATCGAAAAAATTATAGGGATTGAAAGTAACACCGTTTTTATCGGTCAGACTTATGATATATTTATTTACCGGGGCAGATTGGCCAAGAGATACGACATAAAATGCCGACAGTAAGATAAATACAAAAATTTTCATCATCATAATTTTATTCCGTGAGATGTTCGGTAATATTTCCCTGGTTTCCGTTGGGAAAAGGGATTTGTAAAAATTTGCACAAGGTTGGTGCAATGTCGTTTATAAGCACCGGTTGCGATAATTGCTGCCGTTTTATTTTCCAGCCATACCATATCAGAGGCACATTGGGCGATGCATGAAGGCGTGTTGACTTGTTGTTGATATAATCATTTTTTTCAATATATCCGGGCTCGAGAACCAGCAAAATGTCGGCTGATCGTTTCTGATGGTACGAATTCTGAATCAGGGCATATTGCCCCTTATCAAAATGTGACGATTCGAGTACAAACGAAGGGATTGCATAGGCCAGCCCGCTGAATTGTACCATGAATCTTGAAATCATGGCCTGCATCTGGTTGATATCGAGTTTTGAATCTTCAATCAGGTTATGGTCGAGATAAATTTGCAGATTGGTATAGGCCTGAACCCAGTTACCTTTTCCATAAACTGCATTCAGATAGCTTCGGAGCAGCGTCATGGCACGGTTTGAATCGAAGTAACCTGCCGGAATCCCATTCTGCTGCAGGTAATCGGGCTGATGCAAGGTGCCGCAATTGGAAGTAAGAATTAACAGCACATCTTGTTTTTCAAGCGTTTCATCAATAAAAGTCAGAAAATGAGCTATTTCTTTATCAAGGCGGGAATAAGCATCTTCAAGTTCAACGGAGTTTAATCCGTAGCGTATAGCCATTTCGGTCATAGGGTTAAAAGCGATGGCAATGACATCACAATCATCGTCTTTCCCAAGATTTTCGTTTACAATAGCTGCAATAGCAAAGTCTTTGGTAAGGGTATTCCCGTAGGGTGTGTACGTCAGTGGGGAATAATCTTTTTTTGTATTATTTTGATTAATAAGATTATATGGAAAACCATTTTTCTTTTTGTACGTGTTTTTAATGTCCTGATTGCCTGTGAATTGTTCTAACGGAAGCGATGGGTTCCAGGGTTTTTCGAGGTAGATATCGGCAATTTTTTTAGCATTGAATTCATCTACCCATTTTTTCGATGAATCAGAAGTGGATAGTAAATTTTTCCAGTTGCCTGATTCGGTGTTAAACCTGAAAACAGCATCTGGAGTATGACCCCCGAGCATTACAGAAACAGCGGGATTCATTGCTACTGAAATTATTTTTGAGCGATGATTATTAAAAAGGCATAATTCGTCTGAAAATGTGGTGCTAAGCAGGAATCTGGTTGAAAAATCATTGGCTGCCAGGTTATTATCGGCCAGTTTATATTCGCTTACACCATTGGTATATAATTCAGAAGTGCGTTGAAACCATTCATCAGCAATAATACCATGCACCGCTGGCATTGCTCCTGTCATCAGGGTAGCATAAGCCGGAAGCGCTTGCATGTTTGAAAAAGCATAAAAAGCATTATTACAGACTGTACCTTCGTTTACGAGGCGTTTGAAACCTCCTTCTCCAAACAGATGGTCGAACCGGTAAAGGAAATCGCTGCCCATGCCTTCAACCGAAAGCAGGATTATCAGACGTGGTTTTTCCGAAGGTATTTTTTTCCGTTTCTGGCAGAAACCATTGGATAAAAGCAATAAAGATGCTATCAGTAACAAAGTGAAACGTAACATAGTGCTAAACATTAAATCTGAAATGCATGATATCACCATCCTGAACCACGTATTCTTTTCCTTCAATGGCAATTTTTCCATTTTCGCGGCAGGCCTGGTCTGATCCGTATTTAACATAATCGTCGAACTTGATGACTTCTGCCCTGATGAATCCTTTTTCGAAATCGGTATGAATAATGCCGGCCGCCTGTGGTGCTTTAGTTCCGGCTATGAATGTCCAGGCGCGGCTTTCGTCGGGCCCGGTGGTGAAATAGGTTTGCAGGTTAAGTAATTTGTAGGCTTCTTTGATAAGTTTATTTACACCAGGTTCCGATAAGCCGGCAGCTTCGAGAAACATCTGCCTTTCTTCAAGGGTCTCGAGTTCGGCAATTTCGGCTTCGGTTTTTGCTGCAATAATCAGTATTCCGGCATGTTCTTCTTCAATAGCCGGCCGTACCATATCGACATATTTATTGCCTTTTATGGCCGATTGCTCATCAACATTGCAAATGTACAGCACAGGTTTATCGGTCAGCAGCCGCAGGTCTGAAAGGTATTCTTTTTTTTCGCGTTCCTCGAGATGTAAAACCCTGGCAGATTTACCCTTTAAAAGTAATTCTTTGTACTGCAGCAATAACTCAACGGTTTTTTTTGCATTTTTATCGCCTCCGGTAGTAGCCTGCTTCTGTATTTTTGCCAGCCGGTTTTCAATCGTTTCAAGGTCTTTGAGTTGCAGTTCGATATCTACAATTTCCTTATCGCGTAGCGGATTGAGTTGCGAATCGACATGGGTGACATTGTCATCGTCGAAACACCTCAATACATGGATAATAGCTGTTGTTTCCCTGATATTGCCAAGAAATTTGTTGCCCAGTCCTTCTCCTTTGCTGGCTCCTTTGACAAGCCCAGCAATATCAACTATTTCGATGGTAGTGGGAATAACACGCTGGGGTTTATCAATTTTTGCCAGAACAGTAAGTCTCTCATCAGGAACAGTAATCACGCCTACATTCGGTTCGATTGTACAGAAAGGGAAATTTGCTGCCTGGGCCCTGGCATTCGAAAGGCAATTAAAAAGGGTTGATTTTCCTACGTTCGGAAGACCAACTATTCCACATTGAAGTCCCATAATTTACAGTTCATTTTTTTATAAGGTGCAAATGTAATGAAATCCGGAGCAAAAATTAATGATTTTTGGCTTGTGCAATAAAAAGATCGATATAAACAGGCAGGTGGTCGCTGAAACCACCCAGGTATTTCGGTCCCTGGTACGTTCTGAATGGCTTATCGCCAATGCCGTCTGTTTCAGGCTGGAACAGAAAAGGAGCTTTAAAAATATTTACCGCATGGCTTGTAGTGTAGCAACCCAAAGTATCGGTCAATAAACCTGACGAAACAATAATCTGGTCAAGAACTGACCATTCATGTCCCATTTTATGAGTTCCGGCCTTACCGAAAAAGTGGTAAGATAAATTATATAAACCGGTATCGCTGATATGAATCAAATCTGTTTTTGCTGCCAGTGTACCGGCAATACTTTGGTTTACAGGCTCATCGTTAAAATCGCCCATAATAACAATTTTTGCGTATTTATTCACAGAAAAGATACTATCGACTTTTGACCGTAGTATTTTTGCCACAGCCATTCTTAAATACTCCGATTGTGTTTCACCTCCACGCCTTGAAGGCCAGTGGTTGATAAAAATATAAACGCTATCGCCTGTAATAAAATTTCCCTGTACAAATAAAATATCACGGGTTTTGAACTCGGTATTCTGATTTATATTGATTGTCAGCCAGCAAGTATCGGTTGGAATAAAACGTTCGGGATTATAGATCATGGCAACGTCAATACCCCTGCGGTCGGGACTGTCTTTGTGAATGATTTTATATCCAACCCTTGACAGCAAGGTAGCATAGATAAGCTTTGATAAAACATATCGGTTTTCGACTTCGCAAAAGCCAATGATTTCGGGAGGTGACCATTCTCCAACGGCAATTATTACCCGGCTCAGATTCAGTAGTTTGCGTTTAAGTTTGTCAGGTGTCCAGTATTGTGAGCCGGAGGGTGTAAAGTCGTCGTCATTGGTAAGTGAATCGTTATTGCAATCATAAAGATTTTCACAGTTATAAAACATAATACGGGCAAGCCTTACAGAACTTGAGTCTGTGTTTGTGGCATTCTCGGGGACTAAACCATGAGGTTTGCAGCTGATAAAAAATATGGCCGGAACAAAAAAAATCAACCATTTATTCCACTCTTTCATAAGCTCCGATATCGGGTTTGCCGTCTGCCAGGCGGTTGTTATTTAAAATATCAAAAGGAAAAATCTGTGCCCATCCGGCATTTCCTTTGTCTTTGGCAACTGAAAGGGTATCGAGTGAAAAATCGCACTGATTGTATCCTACCTGTTTGAATAAGTGGTCGTAATAACCTGCTGTTACTGCTGATTTAAAGTAATTTGTATCGCTTATCTGGTCGTAGCGGGCTTTAATCAGGCAATGGTCGAAAAGATACTGGTAATGCTCATTGATATTGCCTTTGAAATCAAAACCCAGTTCACTGTTAACGGCTGAATTTCCACCATATATGATACAATTGCCAAAAAATGCACTTATTGGCCTTATGTAGGTTTGAATCTGCTGATTATGTACCACCTCGAAATAGTTGTTCAAAAGCAACGATGGTGTGTTTCGGTTGCTGTAAAAATAATAATTGGCAAGGGTGCAATGATAAAACCGGTAGTTTCCACCCACCGAAAGTGAAATGGCATTCACACCGCAATTGCTTATAAGACAGTTCGAAGCAGTTATCGTTGTGCCTTGTCCGTGTATCCCGGTAATGGAAATATTATCAATGATGGTGTTTGATATCGTGAGCAGTGGTTGCAGGGGATTGACAGACGAATCGGCCTGAATTCCCTTGGTAGCGTTTTTAATAATGGCATAGTCAATGAGATTGTCTTTACTTCCGGCCAGAAAATGAATTCCTCCCAGGAAATAAAGGGCTCCATTAGTGAGTTCAACAGCAGCGCCCCATTGCCCGGGAATGTTACTGTAAAAATCTTCGAGCCTGTCGCCCTGAAAAACAACAGGTTGGTCTAATGTTCCGTTTACTATTAATGTGCCTTTTACCAGCAGGCTTGAATTGTAGTGAAAATATAGCCGGCATCCTGACGCTATGGTGAGTTTTTTAAGTGTATCGACCAGCATGGAGTTATAAATCAGATAGGGTTTGTTGTTGTTCCATATTGTATCGTTCTGTGCAGATGGAATAATTGCTCCGTTTATCAGGTTCACGTCCTGTCCGAAAGCTACCAGCTGAACATATTGGGTATTTCCGTTGGTAACAAAAATGACAGAGTCCTGCACTACCAGCGGGTTATTATTGTTCAGAGGATCTATTTTTACCTGAACAAAAATATACATGCTGTCACCGGCCATGAGTTCGACGTCAGAAATACTGTTGATGGGCTGACCGTCAATATTGAGGTGGTAAGGCGAATGGTTATCGCCGGCAAGATGAATCTGGCTTATTCTGATAGCCTGAGTATGTCGGTTATAAACATTGAAGTATAAGGTTGCTGAACCGATGGTTGTAAAAACAGTATCGAACAATACTGTATCGGTTGAAAATTCGAGCATGGCATCTTTTTGGGTAATGAATTCTGATTTTTCGCAGGCTAGGAATATAAAAACAGGAATTAAAAATGCGATATAATATTTCATGCAGTTTTTAATTAAATCAACGGAAAATCAAATTAATTATTATGATACAACTGCTTTAGAATACATATAAAAATCATCAGAATAATTCAACCTCAATAAGTTGTATAAAAGCGGTATAGGTGTGTTGGTTTTCAATTTTTGCTTCTGAAAGCAGAATAAGCACGGGTACTTCTTCACCGGTTGATTTCAATATTTTTACTTCCTGACGTTTACCAACAATTTTTTCCAGTTCAGGATCAATAAACCGGATGGCAAAGTCATCGGTAGGTTCGGCGGGGAAAAGGGCTTTAACATTTTTACCGATAATATCTTTTCTTGGCATTCCCCAAAGTTCTTCGGCAGCTTTATTGAAAAATTCGACAATTCCTTTCTGATTGATGGTAAGAATGGAGTCAAGTGCGCCTTCGAGGGTTTTCTCGAAACGGCTTTTCATTACTTCAATTTCTTTAAATTGCTGGCGTACTTCAAGCCTTGTCTGGTCAAGTTTTCGGCTTAGTTCATGCTCGTTTTGCCTTAATTTTTCTTCCTGAATCAGCAATTGTTCAGTTTGCTGGCGGTTTTTGATCTCCATTTTTTTCTGCTCTGTAATGTCGTTGGCAATGGCAATGATTTTTGAAACATCGCCATACATATCGTTTACAGCTACATAAACCAGGTGAAACCAAAGTTCTTTTCCGGTTCTGGATAACCGTTTAACCTGGCCTTCGTAAGGTATCCCTGCCAGTACACGGTTCCATGTTTCCTCAAATCCGCCAAGTTCATTTTCTTCAATAAAGTCAAAAACGCTTTTTTCTTTTAATTGTTCAATGGTATATTCCGTCACTGCAAGATAACGCTGGTTAGCATCTAGAATCCGTCCGTTAGGGGCAAATTCCACTTTCAGGCTCGACATATTCAGTGCTTTGATCTGTCCTTCATAATCGAGGCTTTGCTTTTTCTGTTCTGTGGTATCAATGGCCAGAAAAAGAACTTTTTCAACACCGCCCTGGCTGTTGCGCACGCAGGTATAGGTTGCCATTGTCCAGACATCTTTGCCGCGCTTGGTAACATGTTTCATATAACCTTCAAAATGACGGCCTCCATGAGCGAGCTGTTCCCAGATATCATTAAACCATTCACGGTCTTTTTCATTGATAAACATTGAAATGTGATGTCCTTCAACCTCAGTATTGCCCGAATATTCAAGTTTGTTCAGAAAACGGGTATTGGCATAGAGTAAAATACCGCTTGTATCGTATTCGGCACGTATTAACGTATGGTTTACAGAGTTGGTAAAACTGACGAACTGTTCAGATTGTTTGGCTGCTTCTTCCTGGGTAGCCTGAAGTTCTTCCATGTTTTGCCTCATTTCTTCTTCCTGCTGGGCAAGTCTTTCAGCCTGTTCCTGCGATTCATGCAGCAAGGTCGCAGTGCGGAGATTTATTTTGACACTTGAAATGGTTGAAGCAATGCTTTCGGCCACTTTTTCAACAAATTCAATCTGGTATTTTTCAAAGGTATGAAATGAAGCAAATTCAATAACACCATGAACCTCATCATTTACAATGAGAGGAACAATGAGTATGCTTCGTGGGTTTGAGTCGCCCAGGCCTGAAGTAACCTCCACATAATCTTCAGGAACCACATCCATATAGATGGTTTCTTTTTCAAAGGCCGATCGGCCAATCAGACCTTCACGGATTTCTACCCTTTTGTTAGCATATTTCCGGCGGTTGTAGGCATAAAAGGCAGTAAGTTCGAAATGCTGGTCAGAAGGATCGTTATCGTCGAGCATGTAAAATCCTCCCTGTATGGCATCGATATAAATACCCAGGTTAGAAATGATCTGGTATGAAAGTTGTTCAAGGCTGTTGGAATTTTGCCGTAAGATGTCGCTGAATTTTGCCAGGCCTTCGGCAATCCAGTTACGTTGAGCATCTTCTTTTTTACGGTTAATTTCTTCTTCCTTATTTTTTATCATACTGTCGCGAAGCTCAATCAAGGCTTTGGTCAGTTTATCTTTTTGATCAAGCTCAATGGCAGCCGAAAAATCACCGTTTTTTATTTTCTGGATAAAATCTTCAATTTCTTCGCTTCGCTTAAACTGTTCTAAAAGCTGGGTTTCAATAATAGCTATCCTGCGGGCAATGATTTTTGAAATAGCCCAGAGGGCTGCAGCGAGCAGAAAAGGGAAAATATCAATGAACCAGCATAAGGGATATTGCTGATGGATTTTTATTATTCCTCCTGAACCAAATTCGTAACTGGTTGAGCCAAGAATAGCAATATAAGTAAGGGCGACAAAAACAGCTCCTGTAATAAAACTCCAAAAGGTAACTGTAGTAACGATGAGCTTTGATAACCTGCTGTTCACAACATTGAAGTTTAAATTTCTTTGATCTTTTCCGCTTCAGCACTTAAAAACCAGCCGGGCGGTTTTATAGGTTCAAAGATATGATTTTTTTTAAAAAAACGAATTTTCGGTTCCAATTACATGGTTGACGCAATTTTTATCATATTGGGGGCTAACTGGTCTAAAGGCAGTATTTTTTGTGCAGCACCCAGTTTGATAGCTTCTTTGGGCATTCCAAAAACGACACATGATTTTTCATCCTGCGCCAGGGTTATTGCTCCGGCTTCTTTCATTTCGAGCATCCCACGTGCACCGTCATCGCCCATTCCTGTCATGATAATTCCTATAGCATTGCGTCCGGCGTATTTTGCAGTTGACCGGAAAAGGACATCAACCGAAGGCCTGTGTCTGTTTACAAGCGGGCCATCATTTATCTCGACATAGTACCTGGCACCACTTCGTTTTAAAATCATGTGGTGGTTGCCGGGAGCTATCAGTGCACGTCCACGGATGACCGAATCGTTGTTTTCGGCTTCTTTTACGGTAATTTTGCATATTTCATTCAAACGGTCGGCAAAAGTTTTGGTAAAAAGTTCCGGCATATGCTGCACAATAACAATACCGGGGCTGTCGGGAGGCAGGGTAATAAGAAAATCGCGTAATGCTTCGGTGCCGCCTGTTGATGCACCGACTGCTACAACAATTTCGGTGGTTTTAATCATGGCCGATGAGGCAACATCGCCTTTGCTAAGCACAGCATCGGCCGATAATTTGGGTGCTACCTGCATCGATGCGGCAGAAGGGTGAACTTTTTTTCTTTTCAGGTTCGACGATGCTGCCGCTTTAACGGCGTCAATCAGCATTATTTTTGATTCCTCAAGGTTTTGACGGGTACTCAGGTTAGGTTTTTTAATTACTTCAATTGCACCGTATTCCAGTGCCCTCATGGCTGTTTCCGATCCGGCATCGGTAAGGCTCGAGATAACAACAACCGGAATGGGATGTTGTGTCATTATTTTTTTCAGAAAAGTAAGGCCGTCCATCCTTGGCATTTCAACATCAAGGGTGATGACATCCGGAATTTCTGACTGTATTTTTTTTGCTGCATAATACGGATCAGATGCAACACCTATGACATCTATTTCATGATCGGTCTCAAAAATGGAAGTCAATGCCTGCCTTACTGTAGCGGAATCATCAACTATTAAAACCCTGATTTTGTTTGACATATTATTTTAAAGTATTTTGTTTCTGAATAAACTTCATTAAAACAGAACCTTCTTCGGTGTCGAACTGAATTCGTCGTCCAAGTTTGCCTCCAAGGCTGCTGGCCACAATATTAATACGGTGTTCTTTCAGCATATCAAGGGCTATTTGTATGTTGCGTTCCCCAATATGAAACAGTCCTGCTTCGGTTTCGATCACTTCGCCACCTCCAAATACTTTAGCCACCAAATGGCTTTTTACACTTCCGTAACTCAGCATTTTTTCAATCAGTTTGTCAATGGCAATATTGCCATATTTTGGCGATGCCAGTCCTTCTCCGTTCCAGAACGGAAGCATATAATGATTTATTCCGCCGATTTTTTTTACAGGGTCAAACAGGCAAACCGCTACACATGAACCCAGTAAAGTAGTGACAATATGGGGATCGGTGCTTGAAAACATCGCCGCAGGATACAAATAATGGGTTCCCTTACTCATTTTTTTGAAATCAACTAAAAAACCTGATCGTCAAATATAAATTCATTGCCATCGGTTGCCGTTCCTTCAGTATCTTCGGCAAGTCCTTCAGGGATAGTAATCGTGAAAGTTGATCCGTGATTTTTACGGCTCGAAATTTCAATGGACCCGTTTAATATATCAAGCATTGATTTTACCACCGATAAACCCAACCCATGCCCCCTGTTTACCGAATTAATCGTGTTGTCGATGCGTTTGAACCTTTCAAAAATTGATTGCAGATGTATCGGGTCAATACCAATACCATAATCTTTTACCGCAATTTTCAGGTTTCCCTGCATCATCCATGCCTGAATTTCAACTTTATTGGCTGCATTGCTGTATTTAATTCCGTTACTCATCAGGTTCGAAAGGATGAGTTTGAGTTTTTCGGCATCGGTTCTGAAATAACTTTTGGTTTCGAGTTCTTTGCTTATTTCCAATCCAAAATTGATGGATAATTCTTTTTGATCGGCTTTAAATTTATAGGCATCAATTACACTCTGGACAAGTTGTTTGATATCCACTTTCTGGAAATCAGGCAGGGCTTCGCCAGCTTCGAGTTTTGCAGCACTGAAAATATTTTTCAGCTGAAAATCCAGGTCGAATGCTTCAGAGAATATAAGTTCGGCCATAGGTTTTGCTTTTATAATATTTTCGGGTTTCAGGGCAAGAATATTTTTCGATAACCCTAAAATGGACGCAAACGGATTGACAATTTCGTTGGTGATGTTTGAAATGAAATGGCTTTTAAGCGATTCAGACTCGGCGAGTCTTTTATTAACCGTACGCAACTCATCTGTCATGGCTTTCAGTTCTTCCAGCGATTTTTTGTTTTCCTCGAGCCTGGTTTTAAGTTCGTTGATTAATTCTTCATCCGATAGTTTGTGCATAATTATTTGATATTTATGACAATAAACGTTTAATTTCTTCAATAAATAAATCCGGATCAACCGGTTTTGAAAATACAGCGTGCGCCCCGAGTTTTTTTGCTATATCAAGATATTCGCCTTTGATCATTTTTCCCTGTCCTGAAATAGCAACAATGCGGGTAGTCGGGTATTTCCGTTTAAGTTCAATGATGGTTTCAAGGCCCTCTTTTTCGGGCATTACAATGTCGGTAATAATTAAATCAAAAGGTTTTTGGGCCTGCAGTGTTATTCCGTCAGCACCGTTGCTTGCTTCGGTGACATCATAAAAGTTGGCTTCGAGCAAATCGCGTAACAGCTGCCGGACAAAAAAATCATCATCAATGATCAGGATGTTTTTCATTGTTTTAAATTTTTTTAAAAATCGTGGGTTTAATATGTTTTAAGGGCACCTTCATATTAGTAATTGACTCTGAATGACCCAAAAAGAAAAATCCATCGGGTTTTAGATGAAGGCATAGTTTATTGATAACCCGTTCCTGAGTTTCATGATCGAAATATATTAGAGCATTGCGGCAGAAAATAACATCAAACAAATCCTGAACACTGTAATGGGTATCCATGAAATTTAATCTTTTAAAAGTAAGTCTTTGCCTAAGCTCGGGAACAATCCTGACCAGTTTTTTCGTACGGTCTTTTGATCTCAGGAAATACGATTTAATCAGGTTTATCGGGATTCCCTCCAGCCGTTCTTCTTTATAAATTCCCTGTGCCCCGCGTTGAAGCACTTCGGTCGAAATATCGGTGGCAAGTATTGAAAAATCAAAATTAGGGTGGCTTTGCCTGTATTCATTGGTTACCATGGCAATGGTATAGGGTTCTTCGCCCGATGAACAGCCGGCACTCCATATTTTAACCTGCTGCCTGACCTGTTCGGGCTTCACAATTGCAGGCAAGGCTTCATTCATTAAAAATTCAAAGTGAACCGGTTCACGAAAAAAATCGGTTTTGTTGGTCGATACTACATCAATCATCTGGATGACTTCTTCCTGTCCATCCGGGCTAAAGACATATTCGATGTATTTTTTAAAATTTGAGATCTGAAGCACCCGTAATCTTTTCTGCAACCGGCTTTGCAACATGATTTTTTTTACCGGTGGCATTTTTATGCCGTAATTTGTATAGATAAACTGACTTAACCGGTTAAATTCATCATCGGTAAGCTGAGCATTGTATATTTCCGATAAATCAGCATTCATGTGGCAGAACAGTTACAATTTTTTTGAATTATTTTATTCTTCTCTATTGGTTTTTTAATTTGTTATATCTTTTAAAATCAAATCGATAGTGAAATAATGAAAAATATTTTTTCCGCTGCCGGGTTGGCTGTCAATGACAGCTTTAGAGGTACTTTCAATTTTTCGGTAATTTCTATAGTTCGCATCACCGAAGCTCCGACATTGACAACCTGGAATTCTTTTTCCGAGTAATAATTGCCGCTTGGCGATATTCCCAGAAAAACAGTTCCTTCATAATCATTGAGTTCGTAAGGGTATAACATTTCAAAATAGGTTGAAAAGCTGTTTTTACCTTTGTCGTTTTTATCGCATCCGTATAAAAACACCGAACTGGTGAGCTGTAATGGAATAATACGGTTTTTCTCCGACACAACACAAAATTCAAGTAAATGATCGGTTGTACTATTTTTAAGGTTAAAATATTTATAATCAGATAATTCAGAACCAGTCGACCAGTAGTCGTAAATATAAAACGATACCGGTTCAATGGTATAGCCCATGTAAAGATCGACTTCAAAATAATCGGCCTTGGTTGAATAGGTTGCCCAGGTTCCGAACGAAAAATGACGAATGGAATGTGAGAAATAGGGTTGCACATTCGAATTTCCCGATACCATCATTCCTCTCCAGACATAACGGTTTACAAGGTCAACACCCAGGTTGGTCTGCATTTCTGAACTATCCGTTTGTCCGGAAACATAAAAAGTGATTGAGAGTATTATAATTATTGAAAATACCAGCTTCATCAGTACATCATTTATTAAGTTCAGAAAAAATGTTCAAAGTCCTTATTTTTCAGCCAGGTTGGTATCGACCACCGTTTCTTTAACAATCAGGAGTTCTTCGTTTGAGAAGATATAATCCATATTTAACAGCATAATAAAACCATCTTTTTTGCGCCACATACCTTTAATAAGTTCGGCTTTGTATTTGGTTCCGATGGTTGGTGATGGTTCAATTTTTTCTTCATCTATTTCAAGCACTTCATTTACAGCATCAACCAGAATTCCAAGGGTAACCATTTCGTCTTCCATTTCGATATTAAGCACAATGATACAGGTGTCTGATGCTATTTCGGTGGGTGGCATGGCAAATTTTATGCGTAAATCAACAACAGGAAGCACATTACCCCTCAGGTTGATTGCTCCGCGCAAATAGGCCGGTGACTTGGGAACCCGTGTAATGGGTTTCATTTCAAGAATATTCAGTACCTGGTTCACATTGGCTGCAAAAAATTCCTCGTTTAATGTAAATGTTAAATATGTCTGAATATTGGTTGCCGAGTTTGCAGTGGTTTCTTTTTCATTCATTGCTTTTAGCCTTTAAAATGTTTGAAAAATTATTTTTTATTTCTTGATATCAGCCGGATTAACCAACTTTTACCTGTGTTTTCGAATAATTTAAAATCAGTTTGTTAGGGTCGAGTACAAGGGCAACGGTACCATCACCCAGGATGGTGGCTCCCGAAATAATATCCTGATGCCTGTAAAGCCTTCCAAGGGGTTTTAAAACAGCCTGGTATTCACCAACAATATGATCAACGGTTAGCCCTATTTTCATATCGAGATACTCAATAATGACAACACGTTCAATTTCTGGTGATTCACCTTCCATTTCGAGGAACGACCTGAGATAAATAAACGGTACTCTTTCGCTTCCGGCCAGTACAAGGTTATTTACAGCTTTTTCAAGCTGGTGGTGGTAAAATTCATAGCATTTATCAACCGATGAAAGCGGGATTAAAAAATGGGTTTCGGCAAGTTTTACAAGCAGGCCATCAATAATTGACAAAGTTAACGGAAGTTTAATGGTGATGGTAGTTCCCACGTTGACTTCCGAATCAACTTCAACTTCACCCCTTATTTCGGCAATCTTTCGTTTCACAACATCCATCCCAACGCCACGTCCGCTGAGTTTGGTAACTTTTTCGGCGGTCGAAAAGCCCGGCAGAAATATCAGGTCAAAAATTTCTTTTTCCATCAGCTCATCGCTTTCGTTAATCAGGCCTTTGCTGATGGCTTTTTCACGTATTACCTTCGGGTCAATGCCTTTGCCATCGTCAACTACCTGGATGTAAACATTGGTGCCTGAATAGAAAGCTTTAAAAATCATAGTCCCCTGTTTGGGTTTTCCCCTGGCCAGCCTTACGCCTTCATCTTCAATTCCATGGTCAAGTGAGTTGCGTATAATATGCATCAATGGGTCGGTAAGGCTTTCGATGATTGTTTTATCAAGTTCTGTTTCAGTACCTTCGGTTTTAAAAATTACATCTTTTTTCAGTTCGTGCGATAATTCCCTCACCAGGCGATGAAAACGTGTCATCATGCTTTCGATGGGTATTAGTCTGATGCTGAAAACATCATCACGCAAACGGCGCGATATTTTTTCCACTTCCTCAGAGATGGGTGTCAAACCAGATATGTTATTGTTTTGGGCAAAAAGACTGAGCCTTGCCTGGATGGTAACCAGCTCACTGACCCAGTTTATCAGGTTGTCGAGTTTTTCTGACGACACCCTCAGGCTGGAAATGGTGTGATCTTTGGTTGCTCTTTCGGTAATGCGTGCTTCTTCTTTGCTTTTTTCATCGGTCTGGTAGATTTTTTCCAGGTCATGAATCAGGTCGAGCAACTGGTCGGTTTTAATTTCTTCATTTGATTTTACGGTTTCGGTGATAATACCGATAAAACTTTTTTCTTTAAAAAGATTGAAATCGGAAAGTTTATGAATTTCGAGTTTTGATTGATTATCAACAAAAAGAAATACATCAATAATGGCGTTGATCCCTTCTTTTGAAGCGATAAAAATATCCCAGAAAACGTAGCATGATGTAGGTGTTAACTTGTCGAGAACCGGAATTTTGTGAATTCGGGGAAATATTTTATGTTCACCAAGCTGGCTCAGGTCGTCAAGCAGGAAAAGCGGATTGGTACCAAATTTAAAAATATCTTCATTGGGTTTAAAGGAGATATAGTATGTTTTAATGGTTTCTTCGCGCTGGACGTCTTTGACAACAGTAATATTATCGGGTTTGGCAGCATTGGCATTTTCAATAATATTGTGAATCATAGCCATCAGCTTTTCGTGAGTGGCTTTATTCGAAGTGTCTTCTTCACTTTGCTCAACCAGCAGGCTTCGTAAATGATCAACCGAGGCAAGGGTAAGGTCGAGAATCTGCTGGTTGACCTGCAGTTTCTGGTTCCTGATTAAATCGTAGATCGATTCCAGAAAATGTGTGAATTTGTCCATTTTAACAAATCCAAACATGGCGCTACCACCCTTGAGTGAATGCATGATACGAAACACTTTCTCGATAATTGGCATTTCCCTTGGGTTGGCCTCCAGATCGAGAAGCACTTTTTCGAGCTCATTGATTAAATCATTGGCTTCGTCGACAAATTTTTCCCTGAACTGTTCCATTATCTTACCACTTTAATAATTGCAGCTATAAGTTTCTCCGGCACGAATGGTTTTACAATCCATCCGGTGGCACCAGCATCTTTTGCTTCCTGTTTTTTCTGGGCCTGCGATTCGGTTGTTAAAAAAAGAATAGGCACAAACTGGTATGCTTCCAGGGCTCTTACCTTTTTTATCAGTCCTATTCCGTCAAGGTTAGGCATATGAAGGTCGGTAATGATTAAGTCAATAGGTGACCCGTCGAGGTATTTTAATGCGTCCATACCATCAACGCCTTTTACAACGTCATATCCGGCATTTTCGAGGGTAAAACTCACCACCTCTCTGATGCTTTCCGAATCATCGACTATTAAAATTCGTTTTCCCATTTTGGTAATATGTTATTTATAAATGATTTATAATTTTTCAGCAATATTGATCAAGGTCTTAAAACCGGCATGTTCCAGAAGTTGCTTTTGCTCCTGGCTGAGATAAGCAGTGTGTGTTATTTTTTTGTTTTCTTCGTGGCAATAGGCAATCAACGAGAAAAGGATCTGGAGAAATGATAAATCCAGTTCGTCAGCATTTTTTATTTCAAGATGAATATCATCATGTTTTTTAATTGCTGTATTTAGTTGTTTTTTAATGCCTTCCGAATTGTTCAGGGATAAATTTCCCGAGACGGTGATAACTGCTGTTTTAGCGTCTTTTCCTTCGGGTGTGAAAGTCTGTATGGTAAAATCGCGTCTCATATGGTTGGGTTAAAATAATTCAATATTGTCATCTTCAGGTTGTTCTCCGGTATTTATTTCGCCCGAATCGGCCGGCCGGTTCGAAAGCACTCCATGGTGAATCATCCTTTCACTTTGCATGGTGTAAAATTCTTCCAGGGCTTTCAGGCTTTCGAGTTTTTCATTCAGCCCCTGTCCTGATTCGGTTTTGAGCCTTGCAAAAATATGGTTTAACTCGTTGATGATTTCTTCTACCACTTTTTCGAAATAATCATAGTATTTTACCTCCTGAATAGATGTTTTAATGTCTTCGGAAATGGTATGGCTCATTTCAACGTTTTCCCTGCTCAAATTCCGGATAATCTGAATTTTTTGCTGAAGGGTATCAACAATACTTTCGATGTTCCTCACCAGGTTGTCGGCCGAAAATGAAAGGCTGCGTTTCACCACGCGGTTCATTTGCCTTGTTATTCTCGACGACTGGTGATAATAACGGTTTATTTCGTGTATGTTCTGGTCTATATCGCGCACCAGGTCGGTAAACTGGCTGTACAGATTTTTAAGTTCTTTTGATTGCTGGTTAAAACCAGGTATATTGGTTTTTGTGCGTACAAGTTTCTGCAGCATATTGTTGAATGTAATGACTGCATCAAAGCTTGATTTCAATGTCTGGTTAAGTTCAATAAGCCTGGCAATTTCGAGATTGTAATCCTGGTTCACTTTTTCCAGTATCCTTATCTGTGCAACTGCTTCAACCAGATTTTGTTTCACCACATCAAGCTTGGTACTGCCTGCTTCGTCAGTAAAACCGATAATGCGATGCCCGATGGAGGAAATGGATTCAAGGTTTTCTTTTATGTCAAATAATTTTTTGGTTATCAGGTCAATAGCATTCTGGTAATCGCGGTTGGTCACCACAAGCTGGGCAACCTGTATTTCAGCAATGTCGGGTATTTCAGATATGTACTTCACCTGTCGTGAAATAAATGCATCGGTATCATTCGATTTTTCAAGCATATTGAGTTCAGCAATAATCTCTTTGTGTGTATCTTCAATATGTTCCATTTTCTGCCGGATGATATCCTGGTACTGGAGGTTGGTAATAATCTGTCCTACACTTTTTACATAATTTTCACTGAACTGGGTAAATTTTGGCAACTCACTGCTTACCATTTCGTTCTGGTCGGTTAGCAGGTTAATACTGTTGTGAATCTGGTTCAGAATACCGGTAATACCGGTTGTACTGCCTTTTTCAATCTCATCCTGGAAATGATGAACCTGGTCGATATGCTTTTTCAGTTCATACAATACCTGGCTATATGAAACCAACACCTTCTTAATCACGTCGATTTGTTCATCAATACCCATAAAATCAGGTTCAGCCCACACAGTTCCTGATTTCTGGAAAAAAACGGCATTGAGTTTGATATTGGCCAGCAAAAAACGCAGGGTGGTTATATTCTGGCGGCAATTGTTTACCGGAACAAAAGTGAGGTTGAAATTGGTATTAAGTTTTTCGAGCAGTTTGTAATAAAATGTGAATTGATTGTCGAAAGCTTCTGCCTGGGCATTAAGAATTTTATATAAATTGTTCAGGTCGCCGTAAATGCCTTCATTTTGCTGGTTTGAAAGAATGGTGAATATCTGGTTGGCTTTGTCCTGAATTTGTTTTGCCTGCACATGGTATTTTTTCAGCATGTTGTTTAATGCCATAAAATCCTGTGCCGAAGCATCGTGAAGCGAATGGATTTTCTCATCGATGGTTGAAAAAATTCCAATGATTTGCCTTACCGAATAGGTTTCGAGTAAATTTTTGATAAGCAAATCTTTATCGTAATTCTCGTTATTCATTGATATATAGATACGTCAACCTATAAATACCTTATTGGCTTAGGGTAAAAATAATAAAAAAAAATTATATTTTATATTTTCCTCAATTTTATTCTTATTGTTATGAATTTTAAACCTGATCAGCCGGATTTTTAGCTTATTTTTATTTATAAAGGGATGAATGAAAAGGATGGCTGGTATAATTTTATTTATTTTTTAAGAAAAAATCCTAAGTACATGACAAAATTTTAATAATAACGTCAATGTCTTGTATTACAACA